>NZ_NPJE01000063.1:0-130237 GCF_002251205.1 Prevotella sp. P3-92
ACGCTATGTAAAGCGTTTTAGTAACACTTTTCCTGCATTGTAAAGTGATTCAGTAAAGGAATAAAATGAGAGTGAAGTAATTTAGTAAAATAACAAGAAAAGTGTAAAGTAGAATCAGTTAAAGTCAAAAGAATACCCATAAGCGAGGAAATTCAATGAGTTTGCTCAGCAAATTCATTGAAATTGCCCGGTAAATTCATTGAATTTGGTCAGTAAATTCATTGAATTTGCTAAGAAAAGCAACGTCTGAACATAGACTGTTGATATGCAAGTAGCTGAATAACAGACGTTCAAGGCATATCAACAAGACATTGGCAACAGAACACAGAAACACCATCGGCACAACGCTGAGGTATAGATAGCCGACGTTGAAGACAAGCAGACACCAACCAACTATCATGCGGCGAATAGTTAAGAAAACAAAAAAACACCTATATATATAAGGTGTAACCAAAACTTTTACCTACTTTTGCAGCCCGAACAATATTATTATCAAAGGTATGCAAAAGAATTTAGTCATTGTGGAGTCGCCTGCCAAGGCCAAAACAATAGAAAAGTTTTTGGGGAAAGACTATAAGGTCATGTCAAGTTACGGACACATCCGTGACCTCAAGAAGCACGACATGAGCATCAATACCAGCACACTCGAACCCGAATATGAAATACCAGAAGAGAAAGAGAAACTGGTAAAGGAACTCCAGACAACTGCCAAGAAAGCTGAAAAGATATGGCTCGCATCCGATGAGGACCGCGAAGGAGAAGCCATCTCATGGCACCTTTGCGAAGTACTCGGACTCGATGAAGAGAAAACAAGCCGTATCGTGTTCCACGAAATCACAGAGCCTGCAATTCTCAAGGCCATCGAAACACCACGTCACCTCGATATGAATCTGGTCAATGCACAACAGGCCAGACGTGTACTCGACAGACTCGTGGGATTCAAACTGTCACCCGTGCTCTGGAGAAAAGTAAAGCCATCACTCTCTGCCGGACGTGTGCAGAGTGTGGCACTAAGACTTATTGTGGATCGCGAACGCGAGATACAAAACTTCAAGAGCGTACCCTTCTATAGCGTAAGCGGCGTGTTTGGAGTGGTCAATGCAGACGGTTCACAGACCGAAGTAAAGGCTCAACTCAACAAACGCTTCAAGACACACGATGAAGTACTGGCATTCCTCGAGAAGTGTAAAGACGCATCATTCATAGTAGAAGAGGTGACCAAGAAACCTACCAAACGCACACCAGCTCCCCCATTCACTACTTCTACGCTCCAACAGGAAGCTGCACGCAAACTCGGACTCACCGTGAGTCAGACCATGATGGTGGCACAACACCTCTACGAAAACGGACTTATCACCTATATGCGTACCGACTCGGTCAACCTGTCGGCACTATGCACCGAAGCAAGCCAACAGATTGTCACCTCACTCTATGGCGACAATTACAGCCGACCAAGACAGTATCACACCAGTTCGAAAGGCGCACAAGAGGCACACGAGGCCATCAGACCAACCTATATGGACCGTACAGAGATTACGGGAACACCACAGGAGAAACGCCTCTATGAACTGATTTGGAAGCGTACTGCTGCCAGCCAGATGGCAGACGCAGAACTCGAAAAGACTACCATCAGTATTGCCATGAGTGGAACATCAGAACTCTTCGTGGCACAAGGCGAAGTGATTACCTTCGACGGATTCATCAAAGTATATCGTGAATCATTTGACGACGATGACAACCAAGACGAGGAAATGGCAAAACTGTTGCCTCCTTTGAAACAAGGCGAAGAACTGCAACGCCGCGAAATACAGGCTGTAGAGCGATTCAGCCAAGGACCTTCACGATACAACGAAGCTTCATTTATCAAAAAAATGGAGGAACTCGGCATCGGACGACCTTCTACCTATGCACCAACCATCTCTACTATCCAACAGCGCAAATATGTGCACAAAGGTGACCGAACTGGAACTGAACGCAACTACACTATCGACACGCTGAAAGGACTCCAGATCAAAACCACAGAACGCACAGAGGTGACTGGGTCTGACAAGGGAAAACTGCTGCCTACAGATATCGGTATCGTGGTCAACGACTTCCTCATGGAACACTTCAAGGAGATCATGGACTACAATTTCACCGCTAAAGTGGAACTCGACTTCGATAAGATTGCAAGTGGAGAAGAGCAGTGGAAAGACATGGTAAAACAATTCTACGACGGATTCGAACCTATCGTAGAGAAGACCATCAATGCACGCGACGAGCACAAAGCCGGCGAACGGCAGTTGGGAACAGACCCCAAAAGCGGACGACCCGTATTCGTTAAGATCGGACGATTCGGTCCTGTCGTACAGATAGGATCTGCAGACGATGCAGAAAAGCCACTCTTCGCACAGATTCCAAGCGACAAGAGCATCGAAACCATTACATTGGAAGAAACACTCGAACTCTTCAAACTGCCACGCACCGTAGGAGAATTTGAAGGATCGCCAGTAGTGATTGGCAACGGACGCTTCGGACCTTACATCCTCCACGACAAGAAATACACCTCACTGCCTAAGGATACAGACCCCATGGCGATTACACTCGACGAGTCGATAGCACTCATACGCGAAAAGCGCGAACAGGACCAGAAGCGCCACCTCAAGGTGTTTACCGAAGATCTCGACCTCGAAGTCATCAACGGACGATATGGCCCATACATCGCCTACAAGGGTAAAAACTACCGACTGCCCAAAGCACTCCATCAGAAAGCAGCAGAACTGACATACCAAGAGTGCATGGATATTGTCAACACATCCATTCCCACAAAGAAAAAATGAGACGCATCATACTGATAGGCTATATGGGTTCGGGGAAAACCACAGTAGGCAAAGCCCTCTCCAAAGAGACGGGCATGATGTTCTACGACCTCGACTGGTATATAGAAAGCCGCATGAGAAAAACTGTGGCACAAATCTTTGCGGAAAAAGGCGAAGAGGGGTTCAGAAAAATAGAACACAACATGCTCCACGAAGTGGCGGAATTTGAAAACGTCATCATCAGCTGCGGCGGTGGAACACCATGCTTCTTCGACAACATAGACTATATCAACCAACAGGGAGAGGTGGTCTATCTCAAAGCTACACCCGAAGTGCTCTATCGACATCTGCTGATGGGAAAGGTCGAAAGACCACTCATCAAAAACAAGACACCAGAAGAACTCATTGCCTATATCACCGAACAAGTCGCCAAACGCGAGGAATTCTACAACAAAGCAAGATACACACTCGACGTCAGTCTCATGGACAACTACGAGAAAATACAACTCAGCGTAGATCAACTGCGCCAACTGCTCAACATCTGAAATCTATTCTCATCCACAACAAATCCCACTCTGTCAAGACATGAAGAAATGGACTATTGAAGATTCTAAGGAACTCTACAACATCAACGGCTGGGGCACCAGCTATTTCGGCATCAACGAACAAGGTAACGTCTATGTCACTCCGTTTAAAGACGGAACACAGATTGACCTGCACGAAGTGATGAACGAACTCGCTCTGCGCGATGTGGAATCACCCGTGCTACTGCGTTTCCCTGACATTCTCGACAACCGTATCGAGAAAACATGGAGTTGCTTTAAGAAAGCAGCAAAGGAGTATGACTACAAAGGTGAGAACTATGTGGTCTATCCCATTAAGGTCAATCAGATGCAACCCGTAGTAGAAGAAATCATATCTCACGGACGCAAATTCAATCTCGGACTTGAAGCGGGATCAAAACCAGAATTGCACGCGGTCATTGCCATGCAGTGTCAGAGCGACAGCATCATCATCTGCAATGGATACAAGGATGAAAACTACATCGAACTGGCTTTGCTGGCACAGAAAATGGGCAAGCAGATATTCATTGTGGTGGAGAAAATGAACGAGTTGGAAATCATTGCCAACAAAGCAAAGAAGATGGGTATCAGGCCTAACATCGGCATACGCATCAAACTCGCATCATCCGGAAGCGGTAAATGGGAGGAAAGTGGAGGCGATGCCAGCAAGTTCGGACTCACCAGCGCAGAACTGCTGGAAGCTCTCGACATACTCAACAAGAAGGGCATGCGCGACTGTTTGAGACTCATCCACTTCCATATCGGAAGCCAAATCACCAAAATCAGACGCATACAGACTGCACTCAGAGAGGCTTCACAATTCTACATACAGCTCCACAAAATGGGCTACAACGTAGATTTCGTAGATTGTGGAGGCGGACTCGGAGTGGATTACGACGGCACAAGGTCACCATCCAGCGAGAGTTCAGTCAACTATTCTATACAGGAATACGTAAACGACTGTATCTACACCTTCGTTGATGCGGCCAATAAAAACAATCTGCCCCACCCCAATCTGATAACAGAAAGCGGGCGATCGCTGGCTGCACACCACTCGGTATTGGTTATCGACGTGCTCGAAACAGCATCGCTGCCCGAAATGCCGGAGGAGTTTGAACCCGATGAGAATAGCCACCAACTGGTGAAAGACCTATACGAAATATGGGACAACCTATCACCAAGAAACGTATTGGAAGACTGGCACGATGCAGAACAAATCAGAGAAGAGGTGCTCGATCTCTTTGCACACGGCATCGTTGACCTCAAGACAAGAGCGGAAATTGAGGCGATGTACTGGAGTGTGTGCCATGAAATCAATGCATTGGCAAAGAATCTGAAACACATACCGGAGGAGCTGATGAACATCGACAAACTGCTTGCCGACAAATATTTCTGCAACTTCTCACTCTTCCAGAGCCTCAGCGACTCATGGGCCATCGACCAGATGTTCCCTATCATGCCTATTCAGCGACTCACCGAACGGCCCACACGAAACGCAACACTACAGGATATCACCTGCGACTCCGACGGAAAGATTGCCAACTTCGTAACCAATCGCCACAACTCCCACTCGCTGCCAGTGCATCCGCTACGTCGCAACGAACCCTACTACTTAGGAGTTTTCCTCGTAGGAGCCTATCAGGAAATTCTCGGTGACATGCACAACCTCTTCGGCGATACTACCGCAGTACACATTTCCGTTAAGGACGGACAGTATCACATCGACCAGGTGATCGACGGAGAAACCGTTGCTGAAGTGCTCGAATATGTGCAGTATGAACCCAAGAAACTGGTAAGACAACTGGAAATATGGGTTACCAAGAGCGTCAAGCAAGGTAAGATCACACTCGAAGAGGGTAAGGAATTCCTTTCTACCTACCGCAGCGGACTCTACGGTTACACCTATTTAGAATAATAACTGCCGGTTGTCAACAACCGCAGAAACATCACACACCGACGGTACAGACCGTCAACAACTGTTGGCTCTGACCAATCCGGTCAGGGCCAACAATAGTTAAAGAACAAAAAGAAACAAGTGAAACACTGCATATTACGCAAATTTATTACTAATTTTGTATGTGCAACATCACAACAATAAAAATGTTATGGAAAAAATAACCATCGTAAAAGTAGGCGGTGCGGTCGTTGAAGACGAAGCACAACTGACACAGTTACTCAAAGACTTTGCTGCCATCGAAGGGAAAAAAGTACTTGTACATGGCGGAGGACGACGAGCCACAAAGGTGGCTGCAGCACTCGGCATTGAGAGCAAGATGGTCAACGGAAGACGTATCACCGATGCCGACATGCTCGAAGTGGTAACCATGGTCTATGGCGGACTGGTCAACAAAAACCTCGTGGCACGACTGCAAGCTGCGGGAGTGAACGCACTCGGACTGACTGGCGCCGACATCGACGTCATCCGCAGCCATAAGCGCCCCATCAAAGACGGTATCGACTTCGGTTTTGTGGGCGATGTGGAAAAAGCCAACGGACAAATGCTCCACACCCTCATCAACGCAGGAATCACTCCCGTCATGGCGCCGCTGACACACGACGGACAGGGACATATACTCAATACCAACGCCGACACCATTGCCGGAGAAACCGCTAAAGCACTTGCACCCTACTACGATGTTACACTCATCTATAGTTTCGAGAAGAAAGGCGTGCTAAGCAATCCCGACGATGACAACAGCGTCATCAGCGAAATCACACGAGAAGACTTTGAGAGATACAAGGCTGACGGAACCGTAGCAGGGGGCATGATACCCAAACTCGACAATGCTTTCGACGCCATCGACGCCGGAGTAAAACGCGTGATCATCACCCTTGCAACAGCCATCGACGGACAACACGGCACCGTCATCCGATAATTTAGAGAAAAAAATATCCATCATTCTGTAACTTTCACTTTCCACAATCGTCGTATATATAGAGAGGATGAAAAAAATCAGTTTTCGAAATGACATCCTGCCACTGAAGAATCTACTCTACAGGCTGGCGCTCCGCATCACTCTCGATCCTGCGGAAGCAGAAGATGTCGTACAGGAAACCATGATAAAGGTATGGAACCGGCGAGACAGCTGGGACACGATAGACAATATCGAAGCCTTCTGCACCACCACATGCCGCAACCTCTCGCTCGACAAGACACGGCGCATGGGACGACAGGAAGCATCGCTCGACAGCGTAGCAACAGACCCTGAAGACCACAGCAGCGCGTCAAACCCCGAAGAGCAGGCAATGCAACGAGACCGGGTGGCACTCATCCGACAACTCATAGACAGACTGCCAGAGAAGCAAAGATGCGTCATGCAACTGCGGGATATCGAGGGGAAGAGCTACAAAGACATTGCCACCTTGCTCGACATCAGCGAGGAACAAGTGAAGGTCAATATCTTCAGGGCACGTCAGGCTATCAAACAACAATTTAAGAAAACAGAGAATTATGGACTATAAGTACATCGAACAACTTTTGGAACGTTACTGGAAAGCGGAAACCTCTATCGAAGAAGAGGACATCCTCCGTGCGTTCTTCAGCCAACAGGACATTCCTGCGGCACTGAAGCAATACCAGCCGCTATTCACCTGCCAGCAGGAAGATGCCGACATCAAGTTGGGCGATGACTTCGATGAACGCATCTTGGCACTCACAGAAGATACCGAAGTGAAGCCCGTCAAGGCTCGCACCATCTCTCTGCAACAGCAGTTGAGACCGCTCTTCAAGGCCGCAGCAGTCATTGCCATCATCTTCTCTGTAGGTGGAGCCCTTCAGCATCCATGGGATGCCAGTTGGAACGACCCACGAATCGACTATGCCAACTCCTATATCCAGCAGATTGACACAGCCGACACCATAGTGCCCATGCAGGCGGAAAACATCACCGATGCCCCTGCCGACAGCAGCAAAGCTGTCAACGAGACACTACACAAAGAATGATACATTTCTATGCTTTCTCTATATTTAAATCATTTCAACATTAAAACAACAACGAAACTGTGAAGTTTCACTTCTCTCAAATTTTTCATAACATACTAACGAAGCGGGCCACCCATCAATAATGATAGGTGGCCCGTCGTACTTTTTGTCGCTAAAGTCCTGAAACTGTTTATGGCTTAGATGATAAACCGAAATGCCGCAACCGTCATACGGTCGTTCTAACGGCCTGTCGGCGATGTTGACCAACCGGACGACATCAGTTCTGACTGTCTGCACGCTTCATCTGCAGATACAGCTGCCACAAGGCTGGAATAACTATCATCAACGAGAATCCTGCTGCCATCAGCGCATGTTGCTCACTTCCGAAGATATCTACCAGCTTCACATCAGCCTGTTGATACATATTGGAAACGATATACGCAGCACTGTTGTTCACCCAGTGATACACCATTCCGGGAATGATTGAACCCGTGCGCCAATACATCCATCCCAACAGCAAACCGCCAATAAAGGCATAGGGCATTTGGGCAGGATTGCCATGCACCAGACTGAAAAGCAAAGCAGATACGGCTATTGCCTTCCATGGTGTCAGCTTCTCAAGCAGTACGCGAAGCACTGCACCACGGAACACGACTTCCTCTACCAAAGGGGCCAACAGCCCGACAACCACATATCCCCAGTAGTTGGCCATCAAATTGCCCATCTCCATTTCTATCAGGTTAGGCAACTCAGGAAGATGCTCCTGCAACCAAGTAAAGGGAATTGCCATGCCTATTGATGCCAGTGCAGTCCAAAGCAGAACGCTCCAAGGACGTGTCAGCAACCAACTGGGCGATAAGGGTGTCATCCGTTTCCACAAGAAAACAACAAGGGCAAGGACATTGGCAGCCGACAAACCGATAATCATCTGTGTTGTTTTGTCAACCACCACCGCTGTGCTTCCTATCAATAGGCATACGCCTTCTACCACACTCATGACCACCACCTGGATGGCCACAAACAGCAAAACATATAATATTGCCTTTTTCATCTATTTCATCTATTTAATTGGTTTATCTTATTTCTACAGCTGTCAACTACTTGCCGCATACTGTTTCCTGCGCCTCTGCATCGGCACGGAGCACCTGCAAGGCGTCGCTCTGATCCTTTGCCAACTGCGCTTTCAGGGCTGAGGCATCGGCAAAACGCTGTTCGTCGCGCAACCTACCGACAAAGCGCACACGCACAGTCTGTCCATAGAGATTGCCGTTATAGTCGAAAAGATGCACTTCGAGCGTTGTAGGCCGACCGCCAAACGTTGGACAATGCCCGATATTCATCATGGCAGGCAGTGTAGGTCCATCCACACCGATTGTTGCCCATACGGCATAAACCCCAGCCTTAGGCAGCAGTTTATGGGTATCGGGCGAGAGATTGGCAGTGGGATAGCCAATCTTCATACCGATCTGTTCGCCGCTGACCACTTGACCTTCGAGACTATAGTCGCGTCCAAGACAGTGGTGCACCTTGTCGAGCGCACCGTCAGCCAACAGTCGTCTGACCATCGACGAACTCACGGGGCAGTCTTCTTCTGTGATGTTGCACGGCTCAAGCGCCTCAACATCCATATCCATCTCCTGCCCATAGCGCACATAGTCGCTAAAGCCAGCAGATCGGTCGTGGCCGAAACGGTTGTCGTAACCCGTCAGCAGAAGCTTCACACCAAGTTGTTGGCGCATCAGCAACATAAAGTCGCAGGCAGCCAAGCCAGCCATCTCTTCAGTAAACGGCAGTACCACGCAACGCTGCACACCGGTGGCGCACAGCAATTGCAACCGCTCATCGAGTGTTGTCAGCAGCGGAGGGCACTTGTCAGGACATACCACACTGAGTGGATGGCGGTCGAACGTGATGACCGTAGATATCAGTTTTCGCTCGCGTGCCTTATCTGCCAGTTGTTCGAAAACAAAGCGATGTCCACGATGCACACCGTCAAAAACTCCGATGGTTGCCACCGCCAATCCTTCGAGTTGCATCGCCTTATCGTATATTAATATTTCCATTTCGGGTACAAAATTACAAAATTTCATGCAATTAGTTGCGTATTTGCAAAAAAAGCAGTACCTTTGCACCGCAAAAATTTGCGGACTTGTAGCTCAGTTGGTTAGAGCAACAGACTCATAATCTGGAGGTCCCAGGTTCAAGCCCTGGCTGGTCCACACTTCTATTACAGCGACTTACGAGCATTCGTAGGTCGCTGTTTTTCGTTTCTGCGTAAACCATGTAGAAACAAACGGTTTGAATCGGAAGCGCTGTTGCGTTTCTGCAGCGATGAATTGGCGAGTAAGGTGTAATGATTCAGAGGGGAACGGTAGAAAAAACGAGGAGACATCAAGGCTTTTTTAATTTTTTTCTTTACCTTTGCAATCAGAAATAATAAGGTAAAGAGAAAAGCAATACCGAAGGATTGAAAACTAAAGACAAAACACAAAGCATGAAAAAAAATATCTTGATTACCCTCTGCCTGCTCATACTGTCAGCCACCATAACGTGGGCACAGGATGCCAACTTTTCTGAGATTCATTCAAACACCAGCCAACAGTCGCGCACACCTGAGGGTGACCGCCACCACTATGGACTATGGGCAAAAGACAAACTGATGTCGCCACCTCAGTTTAAGTCGCACTGGAAGTCAGCAGCAGACTCTATCCAGAAGCGTCGCGAGTTTGTCAATCTCTGTGGCAAGGCGTTTGGCTATTACGACGAGAAAGATGCGCTAAACACGGTTATCTATGGCGACAGCGCCCTGCGCACAGGTTTTGATAATGACCAGATATACTTCTATGTGGCACTCTCCTACGAGCAATTGGGCGACTACAAACAGGCTGAGCGCACCTTTAAGCAGGCTCGCTCGCGTGGCATTCCCAATGCCGGCAGAGCGCTGAAGGCTTTCCGCAAGCGCATGAAGGAAATGAAGGAAGCCACCAAGAAGTAACCTACCCTTGCAGGCAGGAAGATTGAGGCAACCTACTTGTATTATATAGTAGGTACGCATGCGCACACGCGTATTTGCAAAATTTCGACCACACGACCACCACAACCGCATAACGCGCTATGTATATGCAGCTTACATGTGTGGTCGATTACGTTGGCTCGGCAGTTTCCGACCACCCTTCGACCACCAGCCATCTGCTGTTACCATCACAGAAACAGCTTGACCAAAATAGTCACCAATACACGATTTTGCATGTTCTGACGACCGGCAACACCCTTGTCAAACGTTGGACAAGACTATTGCATAATATTTGACACCACTATTTTCCGATATTTGAAACAATTTGTTTCCAACGTTGAAAAGACCCTTGTCTAACGTTGGACAACACTCTTATCTAACATTGTATAACACCTTTATCCAACGTTGGATAACACTCTTACCTAACGTTGGATAACACTCTTATCTAACATTGGATAACACTCTTATCTAACGTTTGACAATAACTTTGTCAGCCGTTTGAAAATGCCTGAAAATAATTTTTGTTTACTTCGCGTGAATATCCGCCATGATTATCGGGAAAAGAATGCGTGGTCGAAGTGTGGTCGAAAGCACGGGTTTGGAACAATCGACCACAGCCTGAAGATGCTGTCTCATAGCCGATTACACCACATCTGTGGTCGTGTGGTCGAAATTTTTAGAAAATAAAATTTTAAGGATTCCAAGTGGCAGCACCCTGCCGCCCATCCGAGATGATTGCTGTCTCAATACCGACCTCCCGTCAGAAGGGTCGCCACTTGGAGGACTGGCAGATTCTGAGCCATGTGCCCATGGGGCAGACGAAGCGACAATACGGACGAACAACCACGAAAGACAATAGCACAAAGGCGATGGCGATGGCGATGACCACCCACGATGCCGACTGGAAGATGAATGCGGCAAACGGTTCATAGTCGGTCCAATCTGCCCACACCCCTGTCCAGATGAGGATCATCAGCACGCACCATAGCAGTTTTCGGAAAATGTCCAATCCCCGCACGAGGCGGGCACCCATCTTCACCTTATAGCTGACACACCGACTTGCCATATACTGCAGCGATCCGAATGGGCACAGGTGGGTGCAATAGTATGACTTATGGCCTATCAACGGATAGACCAAAGCGACCAAAAGCATGAGACAAGGCACCGCTACCGCCAGCGGATTCATGCCGTGTGCCATATATCCCATGAGCGAGGTGTAGGACAGGAAGGATCCACACCATAAGCCGAGCACCACTACATTGAGCGTGGATTGGCAGAAGCGGTAGGTTTTGTTTTTCACAAACAACGGCAGGATGGCAGCCATCAGCACCACCAAGATGCCGGCTATGTTTTTTACCGACCAGTCGAAAGACGGTTGCGCAACCGCAGCCTGTGCGCGACGGGCATACGCCAATCCGCGCTGCACGTTGCCGATAATGGCTTTCGAAGAAAAGGTAGCACCCGACACCGCATCCACCTGCAGAGCCTCAGCCTCTTCCGTGGTTTTGCCGTTCCACCGGGAAAGCAGCACCGCTGCCGTTTCAAAGAAATCTTCCGTCTCCTGATTGGGCAACGCCTTGATATGCTCCACCCTGTTGTCTTTGATGGTAATCAGGAGTGGAACCGTTCCGGCATAGCCGATAATATCTGATGCGATCGACGTGGTATTCACCACCATAGATCCATCGTCGAGCACCTGCAAGGTGTCGTTGTCGGCTTGGTGGGCTGTGGCTGTTGTCGCCTGGAAGTCGTGGCCGGGCAACGAACCATGTTTCGCCAGGGCAATCGAAGCGAGAATCAGCAATCCCGCCAACAGGCTGCCCATTTGTCGCATAGCATCTTTCTTCTTCATCATCAATACTTGTCGTTGTGATAGATCATCGTGTTTTCGTGCACAAAGATACGGCGATTATTTCTAATCTCCAATTTTTCCAACACAAAATAAAGGATTTCTCCACCCCACTTGTTCGTTTGTCTGTTGCCCCACACAGCAATTCCACAAGGTGAAAAACGCATATAAATAGGTGGAAATCATAAAATTATTGGGATTTACGCTTGTCATTTTCACAAATATTCGTATCTTTGCATCCAGAGAATCACTATACTTATCGTTTCCGAAATAACGAACAAACAAAAAATATAATTATAGATCTATGAGAAAACTATTATTGTTATGTGCCTTGATCACAGCATCGGGTACATTCTTTTTGAGCTCCTGCTCTAAAGACTCAAACCTCTACGATCCCAATCAGAAGGTCAATGAGTACAACAACAGTTGGAACCAGCAGTTTGGAGCCATCGACCCCACACAAAACTGGAATGTAGCAACCACCGTTAGCGCAACAGCCGCTTGCCCCACCATTGCCGGTGAGAGCGAGATGCGCATCTATTCTGATGCTCCGCTGGAAGACGAAAGCAACCTGATGGCAGTTACCAAACTGACCAATGGCGCAGGCAGCATCTCGTTTGATGCCAAGAAGGCTGCCAACCACGTATTCGTTTCTATCAAAAACAGCGAAGGCCTCTTCAAAATCTACAACTACTATGCTATCGTAAACGGCACAGTAAACATCACCCCGTCAGACTATATCACACCAACTCGCAGCGGATTTACACGTGCTGCCAATAATTGTCCGGTGAAAATAGGTGAGAAGAAGACGATAAATTTGCAATATAAAACATTAGCCAAAGATGCAATTTTTTGGAACGGAAATACAAAAACCTTTGATGAATGGAAAAAAGTTTACCAAGGTCAAAGTATTCAGTATTACAACCCTGGTCCTTTCACCGATGAATCTATCGTAACCAAAAACGCAGACGGTTCTATCAACTATACAGTATTTGACTTCTCTCATGTCGAGCTTAAGCCTGATGCACAATGGGTTGGATCTACCAAGAACATTGAACTCACCCTGCTCAAAGGTGTAGCTCAAGAAGAAGCTGTTCCCTGCTGGACATTGGGTCAAGGCTACAAGCTCTTCGGTCCTGGTTCATTCTTTATGGAGAGTCAGAAGTACTACTGTAGCGAAAAAATGAAACTCTACAATGGTATTGAAGGCTTGAAGAAAGTGGAGAAGGGATTCTCTATCGTTACCGAAGGTGGAGAAATCAAAATGCCTGTAATATTTGGTGCAACACAGAATTACAACCGCCTCGGCTACATTTACTACAAAGACGGACAAGACCCATTGGCTCAGCCCCACTACATCTTGATGAACGACGCATCTCCTCAGGGCAACATCTATTTCTACAGCTGGAAAGGAAAAGGACAAGCCGTTGGTGGCATGGAGTTGTCTCACTGGAACTCAACAACAGAGTCAATCGGCAGCTACGCTAAAGACACCAAGATGTATGGCACTTCATACAAATTGGCTTTCTTCGGCGAGAACCACGACCAAGAAGAAGCAACCTACAATTTCCCAGCTGGCTACCACATCGTGTTCTTCATCGCACCATTGTATAGCCAATATGGCGACTATAACCCTGGCACCTACAATTACTCGCTGCCCGAACTGAACAAGCGCATCGGTCATCTTGATTATAATACAAATTGTCCTACATACATATCAGAACCGAACCAACCATGGATACCTGCCCGTGGCGCTATCAAGGCTACCGCTTGGACTTTCAACGGACAGACATTCCTTGGATTTGAAGATGGTGGCGACGATGACCTCAACGACATCGTATTCTGGGTACAAGGACAATACAAGACTCCAGAACCTCCAATCACCGTGCCCGACCCGGATCCACTGCCCGAACCACAGTCAGAATCATGGATTATCGCATGCGAAGACTTGGGTAATACCGACGATATCGACTTCAACGACGTAGTGTTCAGCGTAAGCCATACCGCTGGCGAAACCACAGCGAAAGTCACTCCGCTGGCTGCAGGTGGTGTGCTGCCTTCAAACATCTACCACGGTGGCAACAACCTCGGCGAAATCCACAACCTCATCAATGGTGCACAGCCCAATGCCAACGGACAGTATTCTATGCTCAACACCGGCAGCAAGGGCACTCCCGGTAGCGCAATCACCATCAACGTGCCTGCCGACTACTCTGTAACCAACCATGGTTTCACAGTAAAGGTGAAAGACCAGAACGAGTCTATCGTGCTTGAGTCAGCAGAGATTGGCACAGCTCCCCAGATGCTTGTATTGCCAGGCGAATGGGCATGGCCTACCGAGCGTACTTCTATTGGTACCGCCTTCCCCATGTTTGTAGAATGGAGCAAGGCTGCCAATACCGCAATCGACTGGTATAAGAGTCCCGTAGAAGGTAAGGTGGTGAAGTAATTCACTACTCCCTATACAATCCCCCAATCACCCTAAGCAACTCCCACCCTCCATGGGTAGAGTTTCTTAGGGTGATTTGTTTGTTTCATCCCCTTGCAGGAAGACCATACCCTGCATCGCATTCCCCATTCCCTTCGGGATGCGTTCGGGATGCGTTCGGGATGAATATGATATGGATATAGTATGGGTTTAGTATGGATTCGGGAAAATAAAACTGAGCCCACTTGCAAAGGAGGGCTCAGTTGGTAATATAGCAGATGGTCGTTGCTATTATCTATAGGTATTGGTATTATCGGGATAGAGATACCAGTCGCGTGCATTATAGCGGTCGCGTCCCCAGTCGAAGAAAGAATGGCTGGGCGTGCAGTAAGCACCATCATAACCGTTAGCTCCGAGCGTTCCTATCACTTTTCCTTCGCGGGCATAACGGAAATCCGTAGCCACGAGCAAAGCCCAAATATAGTTTTTAGAATAAACCTCCTGGTTGGCACCATTTATATATTGGTGGATTACTTCGTCGGCTTTATACGTCATGGTGTGGGTTTCAAAATATCCGCCATTATAGGAAGTGACTGCAAAGAGGTCAAGATCCATCATGTTGAAATCGTTGAAGGAGGCACGGCTCGACTGATGAAACAACACACGAAACTCACGCTTCACCGTTCCCACCTTCATTCCCAACTTGCCGGTAGTAGCCACCTCAGCCATATCTTCGTCGGTCATGGTGTTGTAATAACAGCGCACCACCTGCTGCGCATTGTCCATAGACCCTTTGCTGATGGCATAGTGGGCATCGCAGAATAGCGGAATACACACGTCGCGGTTGGCAGGATTCACCTCGCTCGTCTTCTCTATAAACTTGCGGTCCTCGGTTGTCGGCACAAAACTGCTGCCGTATTTATAATAAGGATAGGTGTCTTCTGCCTCGTAGGTAGTACCCACCACGGCGGTATTCACCCCTTTCAGGCGCATGGCAGCACCTATGGGGTTGACCGTTCCCACCGCTTTGAGATTGGTGGAAATAATCAGCGTATCGGGATCGGTGGTGTTGGCAGCATAGCGCTTGTTGAGCTGAACGCCCATCACCAAGTCGTTGAAATCGTAGTCGCCAGGCTGTGGAAACGCATCTTCAAAACAGAATGTATAGGGTTGCGGACTTACTCCAGCCAGCATGGCAGGCGTAGAACCACGCAAATAGGCATTGCTGAGGTCGGCTGTGATGTTGACCTCATTGGTTCCAACGGCAATACGAGCCTCTTTCACTTCGCCCGCTGCATCGACAATAGCTATCCATAGCTCCGAAAGAAACGTCGGACACGACACGTTGACCGACTGCCGGTTGGCTCCATTGAGTTTCACATGTTGCAACAGTCGGGTTGTTGAAACGGCAGGAATGCCCGTAAACATATAAACCTCATAGCTGTCGGCAGAAGGCAGTATGACCGACATGGTGAGTTCTCGTGCCGTAGCCCAAGTATGTCCTGCATCAAAGTCCTTAACAGGAAATTCCTCTGCCACCAGATCAACATATCTTTGTTTTTGGAAAAACTCATGTTGACAAGCAGTCAGCACGAGCGTTGCCATTGTTGCGGCAATCAATAGTTTCGGTTTATTCATATTTGTGCGTAATAAAAACAGGATACAAAGTTAAGTAAAATAATGTATATCAGCACTATTCTCGATGGAATTATGATTTTTTAACATACTGTTAACTATACAAAAACGAAAAAGTTTTTATCTTTGCACCCACAATGGAAAGACTCTATATATAACGAAAATGAGCCAACCGTTTAATCTCATAGAATTATCAACAACAGTAAAATTAAAAATCGAGAAAATGAAAAAGATTCTTTTTGTAGGAATTACAGCCTTAGCCATGGCTAGTTGTACGCACGATGACTATGCCCCTGTTAGTAAGCAAGAGCAATATCAAGCTGTCTTCGAAAAGGAGTTTGGTGCAGTCAATCCTAATGTTAACTGGGGATTCACTCCTCAGCAAGTATTCACATTCGACAAGGAAGGCAAGCTCATAGGTACTCGTGGTTCAGACCCCAATGCCAACGACTGGTATAAATATCTGACCGTACCCGCCCCACTGACCGACGCTCAGAAAGAAGTGGTACGCAAATGGTTCCAGAATAACCCAAACCCTAAAGGCCTCGAAGTCAACTGGAGCGACTTCTTTGTACAGCAAGTGTATCAAGGTGGTACTAATCCTGGTTCAAATTCGCCCGAAATTTACACTATCAAAAAACCTGCTGGCGGAACTGAACAGATTACTGGTTCCGAAAAGATGAACTGGCTGCATTGTGGTAACAACTCACAAGTCGGAGACCACATCTACAACTTCAACGGTGGTAATGCAAGCGAGACGAATGTTGGAGAGGGCAACAACAAGTTCCATAAGGACAGAATCATGTATATGAAGGACTACAACACCACTTGCTTTGGTTTCCACGATTCTTATGGAGATAAATACTACGACAAATCATACGTGCTGATCTCTGGTGACCAAATCGACCCTAGCGTGGCAGGCATGTATTTTGTAGGTTTCGACTATCAGATGCAAAAATACGACAACGGAAACATAGAAGTCAGACCCGACGGATACTATAGCGACTGGATTGTCAGAATAGCTCCAGGCCTCAACGCTCCTGGTACAGCTGCTATGCGCGTCATGGTAGAGGATATCATCGATAGCAATCTGACTTCTGTGACGAGCAGCGACTGGGACTTCAACGATGCTGTATTCGATGTAAAATTCGAGGACGTTACTATTCCCGGAACACAAGAAACCAATTGGCAAAGTCACAATCAAAGACAAGCTGTCATCACATTGCACGCAGCTGGTGGTACGAAGTATCTCACCATCGGTGGACAGGGTGCCAACGGTGTAGAGGTGCACGAAGCTCTCTGTGTAGATCAAAGCACTATGGTCAATACTGTCAAAGATCAGGGAATCACTCGTCCAGTAGCTATCTTCCGCATCCCCGTGGGAGCCAATGTGAACGATGCCAACGATATTCCCGTTTATGTAGGTGATCAAGTACTGGAGGCTAAGCAGGGCAAGGCTACCCAAAAGTTCTGCGTACCAACAGACGTAAGATGGATGCAGGAGCGCAAACAAGTCAGAAAAACCTATAATGAGTTCAAAGACTATGTTAGAGATGACGCCCCTAAAGATTGGTACAAGACAGTCAAGGATAAGCAAAATGATTTCAGATACTAATTCTTTATAATCATATAGACACAGGAGGAAGCGTGTCGGCGTATTGCTGACACGCTTTTTCTATGAAAAGACCAGCATATATTTGGCGTTGTGACAGAAAAAGTGTAATTTTGTTGGCTGTATGGTTTTAAATTATATTTGGGTAGCATTCTTCATCATCGCCTTTGTGATAGCGATGGTGAAATTGGTATTCTTTGGCGACTATAGTGTGTTTCCTGCCATGATGGATTCCACATTCAGTTCGTCGAAGACAGCCTTTGAGATTTCATTGGGATTGACGGGTGTATTATCGCTATGGCTCGGTGTGATGAAGGTTGGCGAACGCGGTGGCGTGGTCGATGTATTGGCACGAATCCTATCGCCGGTATTCAGCAAACTCTTTCCCGATATTCCCAAAGGGCATCCCGTCACAGGCAGCATCTTCATGAATATTGCAGCCAATATGTTAGGACTCGACAATGCTGCCACACCATTGGGATTGAAAGCCATGGAACAGATGCAAGCCTTGAATCCAAAGAAAGACACAGCATCCAATCCGATGATCATGTTTCTCGTGCTCAACACCAGCGGATTGACCCTGATACCAGTCAGCATCATGGTTTATCGTGCTCAGTTGGGTGCTGCCCAACCCACCGATATCTTCATCCCCATCCTTTTGGCTACATTCTTCTCGACGTTGGCAGGAGTGGTAGTCACCTCACTATTCCAGCGCATCAATCTACTGAACCGCATCATGCTGCTCACACTTGGTGGTGCTTGTCTGGTGGTGTCAGCCATTATTTGGGCATTCAGCCAGATGGATGGTGAGACGATGAACCGCGTCAGCACGACAGTAGCCAACATCCTGCTGATGTCTATCATCATAGGATTCATCCTTGCCGGAGTGCGCAAGAAGGTAAACGTCTATGATGCTTTTGTAGAAGGAGCCAAAGACGGATTCCAAACTGCCGTGCGCATCATCCCCTATCTGGTGGCTATTCTGGTGGGCATCGGTGTGTTTCGCGCATCGGGAGCCATGGACATGCTGATAGACGGTATGCGCTGGACGGTAGAACAAACTGGCGTTAATGCACAATGGGTGGATGCGCTACCCACAGCACTCATGAAACCGCTATCGGGAAGTGGGGCACGCGGCATGATGGTCGATGCAATGACCACCTATGGCGCCGACTCCTTTGTAGGACGCCTGTCGTGCATCTTCCAAGGATCTACCGATACCACATTCTATATCCTTGCCGTATATTTCGGTAGTGTGGGTATTGCCAAAACCCGACATGCCGTAGCCTGCGGCTTGCTGGCAGACTTTGCAGGCATCGTTGCCGCCATCTGCATCAGCTATCTCTTCTTCTATTAAGAAATAAAGAAACTGAACTATCGCATGTGGGGAAGTTAAGGGAAGTTAGAGAGAAGTTAAGGGAAGTTAGAGGGAAGTTAAGGGAAGTTAGGGAAGTTAGGGAAGTTAGAGGGAAGTTAAGGGACAAATGTCCTACGTCTTACGGCAAAAGGCTATTGTCTCTTAACTTCCCGAACGACCGTAGGAAGTGATAACTTCCATTTTATGGCACCTTTTCTCGCCATGACAGAATTAAAGCGAGCTTTATTCTGCTCATTTGGCTTAACGAAAACGTTCTTTTACTTCAATCAATTCCCTCAGTTGCGAAACTTGAATAAAAAAAAAATAGAAATATGCCAAATCTGAAATCATTAGCAAAAGACACAGCCATCTATGGATTGAGCAGCATCGTAGGACGCTTCCTCAACTATCTGCTTGTGCCGATCTACACCGCATCCATGCCGGCATCGGGCGGTGGTTATGGTGTCATCACCAACATGTATGCCCTGACAGCATTAATTCTTGTATTGCTGACCTTCGGCATGGAGACCACTTTCTTCCGTTTTGCCAATAAGGAAGGGGAGCATGCAGAACGGGTATTCTCTACTGCTCTGATAGGAGTGGCATCAGCATCAACATTGTTTTTCATAGCCATTCTGCTACTCATCACTCCCGTCAGCACCTTCCTTGGCTATGCCGACCATCCGCAATATGTGTGGGTCATGGCGCTTACCGTTGCTATCGATGCCGTGCGTGCCATCCCCTTTGCCTATCTCCGACTACAGAAGAAAGCGTTGAAATTTGCAGCCCTGCAGATGCTGAACATCGCCATCAATATTGCACTCAACATCATCTATTATATCGGTATGGACGGTCATGATCCCGGTTATGCCTTCTATATCAACCTCGCCACATCAGCAATCGTCACACTCTGTCTCTTCAAAGAACTGTGGGGCATACGTTACGGCTTCGATTCACAACTGATGAAGCGCATGCTGAACTACAGCTGGCCTATCGTCATCCTGGGTGTGGCAGGCATCCTCAACCAAGTGGCAGACAAGATTCTCTTTCCTTTTATCTATCCCGGAAAAGATATGCACACCCAACTTGCCATCTATGGCGCTACGGTGAAGATTGCCATGATTATGGCTATGATCACACAGGCCTTCCGCTATGCTTATGAACCATTCGTGTTCGGCAAGTCGAAAGATAAAGACAACGATCAGATGCAGGCTTCTGCCATGAAATACTTCATCATCTTCACCCTACTGGCGTTCCTTTGCGTGATAGGTTGGATGGATGTGCTCAAGCGCATCATCGCACCCGACTACTGGGAAGGACTGCGCGTAGTGCCTATCGTCATGGCTGCCGAAATCATGATGGGCATCTATTTCAACCTGTCGTTCTGGTACAAACTGGAAGATAAAACCTATTGGGGAGCAATCTTCTCCGGTGTGGGCTGTGCCGTTCTCATCAGTATCAACGTCATCTTCGTACCGCGCTATGGGTATATAGCCTGTGCATGGGCAGGGTTTGCCGGCTATCTGACAGCGATGGCCCTCTCCTACCTTGTAGGACGAAAATACCACCCGATAGCCTATCCGATGCGCGATATTGCCCTCTATGTGGTATTGGCAGCGGCTGTATTCTTCGTGATGCAAGCCACCAACCACCTCTCTACCGCTGTTGCCATGGGAGTCAACACCATCTTCATCCTACTCTATACCGCCCTTGTGGTGAAGAAAGATTTCCCATTGGGCAGTCTGCCCGTTATCGGTAAATACGTCCGGAAACATCAAAACAAATAATTATAACACTATGAAAAGAAAAGCAATGTTACTTTTCGGCGCTTTGATGGCCCTGTCTGTCAACAACGCCAAGGCCGACGAAGGCATGTGGACACTCTACAACCTGCCGCCAGCCATCTATGAACAGATGAAACAGGAGGGATTCCAACTCCCTATGGAACAACTCTATCAGAGCAGCAATGCCGTGAAAAATGCCGTTATCAACTTTGGAGGCTATTGCTCAGGCGTTGTGGTATCTCCCGATGGACTCGTATTCACCAACCACCATTGCGGTTTTGAATCTATCCGTAGCCACTCTACCGTAGAGCACGACTATATGCTCAACGGATTTGTTGCCAACTCGTATGAAGAGGAATTGCCCAACAAAGATCTCTTCGTAAGCTTCATGGTGGAACAAAAAGACGTGACCGACGAATTGCGCAAACTGGGCATGAGCAGCCTCGCTATCGGCAAAGTGGGCGAATGGGTGGATTCTGTAGAGAATGCCTGGCAGAAAGACATCCGCCAGAAAGACTCTACGTTGCGTGTAGAAATCAAGCCTTTCTACGAGGGCAACAAATACTATATGACAACCTATCGCGACTTTACCGACGTGCGTCTGGTATTCTCTGTGCCCAAATCGATGGGTAAGTTTGGTGGAGAAACCGACAACTGGATGTGGCCCCGTCAGACTTGCGACTACTCTGTATTCCGCATCTATGCCGACCCAAAGACCAATGGTCCTGCCGCTTACTCCAAAGACAACGTGCCCTATCATCCTGCATCATGGGCACCAGTATCAATGGATGGCTATAAACCGGGCGATTTTGCCATGATTATGGGATATCCCGGCAGCACCAGCCGCTACCTGAGCAGCTATGGTATCAAGGAACGCCGCGATGCTATGAATGCTGTTATGGCTCAGGCTCGTGCCGTAAAACAGGAAATCATGCTCCGCCACATGCGTGCCGACGAAGCTGTGCGCATCAAGTACGACTCGAAATATGCCCACAGCTCCAACTACTGGAAGAACTCCATCGGTATGAACAAATGTATCGATTCCATCGGACTCATCAGACAGAAACAGGAGTTTGAAGCCAAATTGCAGCAATGGCAACAGGAGTCTGGCTATCTGAAAGGATTGCTCGACTTTGCAAAACTGGAAAAACTCTACGCTAATCGATTCTCTGCCCTGCGTGCCCTCTACTATTGGAACGAGACTTGGGGTCGTGAACCAGACCAAATGAGCCTTCGTGCTAAGCGCATCCACAACGGCATGGAGGTGAAAGGTCCGGAAAACAAGAAGCAGAAACAATATGTGGAGTTTAAAGACAATCGCAACGAGTGGGATGAAGCAACAGACCGCGAACTGCTTGCCGCTATGATGAAAAACTATAGCGAGCATGTGGAAAAGCAATATCACCCTGCATTCTTCACCACCATCGAAGAGAAATACAAGGGCGATTTCACCGCCTATGTCAACGATCTCTACGACAAATCGCTGCTGATGAAGGACAATACTCCTATTTATATTAATAAGAAGAGCTATGCCAAAGACCTCGGTGTGCTGTTCGGTCAGGACCTTATCGAGACCATGGGTGCCATCCGTGCCGATCTTTCTGGTAGTGCCGACCAGATTGAGGAACAGGAGAAATGGCTCTGTGCTGCCAAACTGCGCATGGAACAGGATCTTCCTAACTATTCGGATGCCAACTTCACACTCCGCATGACCTATGGTCAAGTGGGCGAATACACCCTTGGCGGCAAACCTTCTGGCTACTATACCGATGCTCGCAGCCTCTGGGAGAAGATGCAACGCGCCAACGACAACTTCGAATACTTTGCCGAACCCGTCATGCACGAACTGCTCTCGGCAAAAGATTTCGGTGCTTATGCCGACAAAGAGACAGGTACGCTGCAACTCTGTTTCCTCTCTAACAACGACATTACCGGCGGTAACTCTGGTTCTCCTATCTTCAACGGTAAGGGCGAACTGTTGGGCCTTGCCTTTGATGGCAACTGGGACAGCCTGTCGAGCGATATCTTCTTCGACAAGCAGTTGGCACGTACCATCAACGTGGATGTGCGCTATATGCTCTACATGATGGATCGTTGGGGCCATGCCGACCGTCTGCTGAAGGAAATCGGCATCAAGAAATAAGATGAATGATAACCCATAGCAAAGGGAGCAGCACCGTAGTGTTGCTCCCTTTCTTTTATTAGAATCGTTGCCCATACCCCGATATGGTATGCTCAACGACTATCGTCCCATTTGGTCGTTAGGTTTTATCACAAACCAGATGTTAGGGTTTATCCCCTATCGGTCGTTAGTTTATTTCTTCTTCGGACGACGACGTGCCCAGCCTTCCTCGCTGAAGTCGGGCTCTTCACCACGCAAGCGCATAGAGTCTGGATTCATCAGCGATCGCCAATCGTTCATATCTTCATGATTCTGATGGCGTGCAGCTCCCCTTGAACCACGTTGCTGACGACCGTCGTTTCTGTCGGCACGACCATAACCTTTAGCGCCACGGCCTTCGCCACGTCCACTACGACCCTCGCTACGCTGATTGCGTGGAGCAGACTCGGAGGAACGTCTGCCGTTTCCGTGTCCAGCCTCATCAGCATCGTTGCAGCGCACTTCACGGCGCTTATAGTGCTGTCCGTTGAGGTTCTGCATCACGCGGTCAGCATCTTCCTCAGGAACTTCTATATAAGAGAACTTGCCCAAAAGGTCGATATGTCCCACCTGTACACGTCCTGGCACACACTTATTGAGGAACTGCATCACTTCGCCAGGATAGAAACCATCGTCCTTGCCTAAATTGACAAACAAGCGGCGGTATCCGGCTTCAGCCTTACGCGGTCCGTTCTGACGAGTACGACGGTTGCCGTCTGCTTTACCTTCGCCCCTTGCAGCCTTGGCACTACGGCTATCGGGCTTGATGATTTCGGGTGCATTCTTATAATAGTCGAGAAATTTACCGAAGGTGATTGTCACCATCTTCTTGATAATATCCTCTTTGTCGATATATTCAAACTGACGGTTGATTTCTTCCATATAGGGAGCAATCTGCTCATCATCAACATCAGTCTTCATAATATCGTCCATGGTCTTGAAAAGCTGTTTCTTGCAAATCTCCTCAGGAGCAGGCAACGTACCATCCACAAAGTCCTTACCAATCTGTTTCTCTATCTGTCTCACCTTGAATTTCTCTTTGGTATGGATGATAGAGATAGACGTTCCCTTCTTGCCTGCACGTCCGGTACGACCGCTACGATGGGTGTAGCTCTCAATATCGTCGGGCAATCCGTAGTTGATAACATGGGTAAGATCATCCACATCAAGGCCTCGTGCTGCAACATCGGTAGCCACAAGGAACTGTACGGTGTGCTGGCGGAACTTCTGCATGGTCAGGTCGCGTTGTTGCTGACTGAGGTCTCCGTGGAGTGCCTCGGCATTATATCCATCCTTGATAAGTTTGTCGGCAATCTCTTGTGTTTCTATCTTAGTGCGACAGAAGATGATGGCAAAGATACGAGGATAGAAATCTACCACTCGTTTCAATGCGAGATATTTATCACGTGCATTGACCAGATAATAGATGTGGTTCACATGTTCAGCACCTTCGTTTCGTGATCCCACCACAATTTCCTTATGGTCGTGCAGATAGTTGAGTGCTATTTTCTCAATGTCTTTACTCATAGTAGCCGAGAAGAGCAATGTGTTTCTATCGGCAGGCACACACTCGAAAATAGCATTGATACTGTCAGAGAATCCCATGTTGAGCATCTCGTCTGCCTCGTCGAGCACTACATTATTCACCTGATCGAGTTTAGCAACTCCACGGTTGATGAGGTCGATGAGACGTCCTGGTGTGGCAACGATAATCTGCACACCATGTTTTAGTGTACGTATCTGCGAACCGATATCCGTTCCACCATATACAGCGGCAATATGCATACCGTCGATATATTTTCCAAAACTGTTGAGATCGTCAGCAATTTGCAGACAGAGTTCACGTGTAGGACTAAGGATGATGGCTTGTGTTTCTTTTCGCGATGCATCTGTTTTCTGCAACAACGGCAGTCCATAGGCAGCAGTTTTACCTGTTCCTGTCTGTGCCAATGCAATGACATCGTTTTTGTTACCCAACAAATAAGGGATTACTTCTTCCTGTACTGGCATTGGATGTTCGAATCCAAGCTCGTCAATAGCGCGGCGAATCTCTTCGCTGACGCCCAATTCTTCAAATGTTTTCAATGTTTTTTACCTTGATAATATTGCTAATAAAGAAGGCTGAATTCACCCTCCCAGCCATTATCCCACACAAACGATATGGGATCATCAGGGTGCAAAAACCTTCCAAAAATCCTGCGGACCATCATACACATGGTCTAAATTCGTTTGCAAAGGTAGTGCAAACCGAGCGAAATACAAAGAAAATCAGAAATTTTCTTTTATTTCCGAGGTGCAGCCTACCTAAGAGACAAAGTCTCAAAGGTACGAATAAGTGAGTGAAATACAAAAGAAAACTGTTTTTTCTTTTGTATTTTCGAACGTAAGTACCTTCGACGCATCGCGTCAAAGGTAGTGCAAACCGAGCGAAATACAAAGAAAATCAGCATTTTTCTTTGATTTCCGAACACTTGCAAAGTTGACGCAAAAATATTTTTGTCCTCTTATCAACCAATTTCTTCCTCTTATCTGCACTTATTACCTGTCATCGTATATGAGCATTTTGGCGACTTGTAGAATCTAAAAAAACACAGTAAATTTGCAAGTAGGAAATGATTAAAAAATAACTAAAAACTATACCCATTATGAGAGACTGGACGATACGGTTGCTCCTCCTATTATTGGTTGCTATGCCAATCACAATGGAGGCTAAAGAAAAAGACAAACCACTTATATATGAAGTAAGTTGTGGCGGGTCAGCAAAACAAGGTTTTTTTTTGGTAAAAGAGAAAGCCGTGGTCGATAAAAAAAAAAACGGCGAAAATATCCTAAAGCGTTGCGCTATCCATGGCGTGTTATTCCGAGGCTATTCAGGTGGCGGTGGATGCATTTCGCAACCGCCAATGGCAGGTAGTGCCATGGTTGAACAACAGTATAGCGACTTCTTTATTCCTTTTTTCCGCAAAGGAGGAGGATGCGAGGCTTATGCCACTCTGATAGAAGGATCTATGCAGGTAGTGCGTCAAGGCAAACAGTATATCGTTACCGGCATCATCTCTGTATCCAAAGAACAACTCCGCAAAGATTTAGAAGCAGCAGGAGTGGTGAAACGATTAAACAGTGGATTTTAACCCTAACACGAAACAATATGAAGAAAACCATTCTCATCAGCATCGCCATATTTATGATGGCAGGTGCAAAGGCACAAGTGGCCATGTCGCCACGAGTAGGATTCGAGACCCAATGTCTCGGTGTGGAGGAAGATGGCACTCAGACACTACGTGTATGGGGATTCGGCAGCAAGAAGAAAGATGCGGTAGAACAAGCTATGAAAACTGCCGTACGTGACATTCTCTTCAAGGGTATTCATGCTGGCATGGAAGGTTGCAACACACGTCCTATGCTGACAGAAGTCAATGCTCGCGAACGTCACGAAGCCTATTTCAACAAGTTCTTTGCCGACGGCAACCGTTTCAAGAAATATGTTTCTTTCAAGGATGAGAAAAAGAAGAAAAAGTCAAGAGAACATACCGAGAGTACGTTGGGAACCCGATGGAGCATTGTGGTAACCGTGAAATGTCCACAGTTGCGCCAACGACTCATCAAAGATAAAATTATTCAGAAAGACTATAAATAGACACGCTATAATAATGAACACAAGGATTAACATTATACTGATAGCATTGTTGGCAATTGCCATGCCGTCGTTCGGACAGGCCAAACTGCCGAAATTGATGGTTGTGCCAAGTGATGTATGGTGTAACGAACACCATTGTATGGATACTGTAGATGTAATGGGCATCAAGGAAATGATTCCCAACTATAAGAAGGCACTACAGGAAAACCGCGACCTGATGGCGGTCATCTCCAAAATCAACACCCTCATGGCAGAACGTGGTTTCCCTTTGCAGGACCTCTCACAGACCATCAAAAGTATAGAACGTCTCAATCAAGAGAATAGTGTTATGCGTACCAAGACCTCAGGTGCTGGTTTGGCAGAGAGTCCTGTTGATCGTTTGCGTCGCACGGCTCGTGCCGACATTATCTTAGAAGTAGATTGGGGAGTGAATGTCAATGGACCGAAACGTTCCATTACCTACAATCTCCGCGGACTCGATGCCTATAGTAACAAGCAGGTTGCTGGTGCAGAAGGAACTGGAGCACCATCATTCTCTGCAGAAGTTCCAGTACTCATAGAAGAGGCGGTACAAGACCACATGGACAGTTTCACATCTCTGCTCCGCCAGCACTTCGATGACCTTCTTGCCAAAGGCCGCGAGGTTGTTATCGAATTACAGATTCCAGACAACGGACAAGAACTCGATTTCGAAACAGAGTATGATGGTAAGGAACTCGGCGAACTGATTACCGAATGGATGGCAAACAATACCGTAGAACATCGTTTCAACAAGAGCGATGCCACCGAAAACTATCTGCTCTTCGATCAAGTTCGCATCCCACTCTACCACACCAACGGTATGGCTATGGATGCAGAAGGTTTTGCACGCGAACTACGTAAATATCTGAAAGGAGCCCCACGCAACATATCCACTAAGGTGGTCAACCGTGGACTGGGTCGCTGTCTGCTTATTGTTGGAGAAAAATAAAGTATTACGACTATGAAGAAATATATTGCATCGTTTATCATAGCCTGCACAACGGCACTTTCCGTTCAGGCTCAAGAGTGCAGTCTGCCTATTGGCATTGCATTCCAGTCTGGTGCGTCTGCCATTCCTGTATCTTACCAACGAGTGGTAGCAGGCAAACTGCGCCAGTTGTTGACAACGAATGGTGTATCGGCAATGGCAGGACTCCATAGTTTTGCATTGGTCCCTGAATATGAAATCATAGGCAAGAGCATCACAGCAGGTCCTCCCCGCCAAACAGTCTGTCAGATACAACTCAACCTAAAGGTGCTCAACGCTGACGATGGTGTTGTATTCTCGGCATATACCACTCAACTCGATGGTGTCGGTCAGAGTGATGCTGCCGCATTCAGCGATGCCGTAAAACGGCTGACGCCACGTCATCAAGGATTGTCAGACTTCATTGCTCAATCTCAAAAAAAGATTGTTGCATACTATGATGCGCAAGCAGACCGTATCATTGCCCGTGCCAAGATGCTGGACCAAACCCGTAAGTATGATGAAGCCATCTACGAGTTGCTCATTATTCCCGAATGTGCAGCAGCCTATGATCGTGCGCTATCATGTGTCAAGGAAGTATGGCAACATCGTATCAACACCGAAGGCGAACGACTATTGACCAAAGCCGTTGCCGTTTGGTCTGGTCGTACAAATAGTGATGCTGCTATCGAAGCCGCCAATCTGTTGGCAGAGATAGATCCCGAATCATCAAGTTATGAGGCTGCTATCAAACTTCTTGAGGAAATCAAAGAGAAGGCTGAACTGAATACACCATGGGATATTGCACTAAAAGTCATGGACGACAACATCGATATGGAGCAACGTCGCCTCGATGCTTCCAAGGAAGTAGCTAAAGCCTACGCAGAGAACATGCCACAGACAGAAACCAAACTTCTATTCTTAGATAAATAAATATCTTTAAGCAGAATTTAACTTATAACTCCCGAAACAATGAATATGAAAAATTTAAACTTCAAGTATTTTTTAGGCATTCTTACCGTATGCATCATGCAAGGAGTTTGCAGTAGTTGTTCAAACGATGACAATGGAACAGCTTCTGTCCAAGCATCACTTGCAGGAATTTGGCAAGGTGACTATGCTCAATGGGTCATTCAACCAGATGGCACATACGAGGTAATCAACGAAATAATTAATATCGGACTAAATCCCGGAGAACCGGAGTCTAGTGAATATATCGAATGGGAAGGTAGTGGCAAAATCATCTACAATGGCAATAGTTCTCCTTTAATTATCGAAACTGGAGAAGGGAGTCTTACCATTACTGACTATAAAATAGAACGTGATAAAATTACACTAAAGATGCAAGGCGAAACGGTTACTCTTAACAGAAGGGCTGCTTTCAAAAACAAAGCACCGAAACAACTGAAGAATTGCCGTTTTAACTGCGAAATAGACAGATACTACAATCTTTATTTCGACGAAACAGGAAAGGCGCTCTTCGCAAAGGGTTGTGAATGGGATGGTTTGACAGAACCTATAACATATAATTACACTAAAACAAGTCAGAATACTGCAACTTTGACTTGTAGTTTTACTATAAAATACCCGATGGTGGGTAATTGTTATGGAATAGAAAAACATACCTTGACTTATGATCTTGAATTCAGAGGCACTTATATGGAAAACGGAATAGACAAGATGTATTTTGGAAAAACTATAGCAGAAGAAAAAATTGAGTATGAAGCGTATGACAAAAATGGAAATTTAATTAATGAGTCTTCTTCAACAGATAGTGGATATGAATATTTTGCTATCCGAAACGAATAGAATCAAGCAACAACTCATATTTCAATATATATAAAAACAGATATCAATATTACAATAACCTCAAAAAAATTATGATTATGAAAAAAACAGTATTTACATTTGCGTTACTTCTTATTTTAGGAATAGGAAACAGTACAGCCCAAACCAATGAAGCAAAACCATTTGAAGGAGAAATAGTGTCTAAAGTAAACTCTTACCAAAAGGTAAAGACCAAACTCAAAACAAAGAATATTATTGCCAAAATGATAGCGGGATCTATTATCAAGAAGAACGTTGATAATAATCCTGATTTTTACAACGGCATCTGTACCACCACCCTTCTTATTAAAGGATCAAAGATACGCGAGCATCATGGTGGTAAAAATAGTGTTACGATTACTCAGACAGATGGAAATGTGACAAAAACTGCCATCTATTATCCCTACATCAAAAAAGGCTATTACTTCACTGATGCTGCTAATAATGCCACAGGAGAAGGAGGAACAACAATTGGTGGTGTGACTATCAACCAGTCAAAAATAGAAAAGACCGGTGAAATGATGGTTGACAGTTACAAGTGTGATGTATATAAAGTAAAATATGAGTTAGTGTCAGATACTTTGGACAACCATTCTGTGACAAACGTCCACTGCGAATGGGCTGTTATCCCTGATTCTGTTACAGCGGGAAAAGGCAATACACCACTGGCAGAAAGCAGAGTTTTGAAATCCACATCAAATATTGTCGTTCAATCTACATCGGAAATGCTCAATATGGACATGCAATTTAATATCTCCAGCACTTTAAAGAAAATTACTATGCGCCCTGTTGACGATTCTGAATTTGAGATTCCTGCGGATATCAAAATGGTGGATATAAATGAGAAACCCAAGGAGATGATTAAGATCATACAGGAAAATGCTAAGTATCTCAAGAAGAATGGACTGTGGCAAGAAGCTCCAGATGAGGCACCCAAGATCTATGACAACCTTTCCGAAGACTGGGATTATTAAAACGTATGAGACCACGATTTATCATATTACTGACAATGGTTTCTTCTGCTGGGTTCGCCCAACAAGAAGACTCCTTGTTTCTATACAGACGAGGGTCGATATATTCTTTTATGATATGTCACCGCGATTTAGCTTTTTCCACCGAAATAGAACAGGCTTTCAATGCTATGCCTATTCCTGACAAATATAACGACCACAATGTAGGAAAGAGAGTCTTCTATACCACAGAACGAAAACTGAAGATGAAGGAACTTGATCATCATTATGGTTTCAAGATCAACGACTTGTCTGACAAAGCAAAGATGAACGACTTCGACCTGATTCTTCAGCAGCAACACATTGCGAGTCGCCTTGTTGCACGATGGTTTCAGCGCAAGAAATCCACAGGCATTTGTAGTATGAACCTTGTTCAAGAGCGTGGTTATAATAATGCATCTGAAATGGAGAAACGCCTTGCTGCCCTTTCTGTGCGCAAAGATGCGCTGTTGCAGGATGCTGGCGAGGAGTTAATCGGCAGTACATTTGTATTGATCAACGATATTCGCTATATAGATAAAAGTTCCGGATCTGCTGTTATTGGCGGAATAGTGAGTGCTGCTATTCAAACCAACAATATTCTGAATGGTTCCAACACCATTGGTCAGGATGATTTAGGAACACTTATCGCCACATACAAAGGATTCAATGTTAAAATCAACACTTACCTTTATCAATTGGTGTGGGATAAAGAGATCTCATCGTTCTTTTATAATGAAATATATACAGACACTATAGACGATAGAAAGAAACAAAACTTCGAAAGCAACCGAGGCAAATTCACACTGATATTCCTTGGCATGCAGGAAAGCAGTGGCAAAGACATTTCTTTCATGGGTATCAACGAATCAGAGCCACAGGTCATGGTGCGCAAGGCTTGTCAACGGGCTTTGGATGAAAATGTGGCAAACCTCCAGAAAAACTTCGATGTATTCAAGATTAAGTCACCATTATTGGCCGTTGCGCCTTTGAAATGTGAAATTGGAAAGAAAGAAGGTATTACCGAGAAGAGTCGTTTTGAAGTCTTAGAGGCTGTAGAAGACGATAAAGGGCACATAGAATATAAGCGTGTTGGTGTTATACGTCCTGCAAAAAATCTGATTTGGGACAACCGCTTTATGGCAAAAGAGGAAAAGGCAGAAGGTGCAGAATTGGGATTCACAACTTTTGAGAAGGTCAGCGGTAAAGATTTCTATCCTGGCATGTTGATTAGAGAGATCAAGTAACATCGGCTATGGGAGAAAAGAAGAAGTAAAAAACACATATATGGTTACCTTTCGGCGATAGGCTGTTGCAGCATGGTTTTCCTTCGTTGCAAAATCATTCATGTACATGCCATCTTTTCCGTTACGTTAAAATGGTTTGTTCGGAATATCCATACCTTTGCAATTGGATATCAATCAACACTATTATAATATGGATAAGAAAGAAATGAGATTTTGCCAAAGCTGCGGTATGCCGCTGACAGACGATATTCTTGGTACCAATGCCGATGGCAGCAAGAGTGAAGAGTTTTGCATCTACTGCTATAAAGACGGGGTATTTACCGGAAACTACACTATGGAAGAGATGGCAGATTATTGTTCAATGTTTGTAGATGAATACAACAAGAACATGGGAAAACAACTCACAAAGTGTGAATACAAGCAACAACTACTGCAGTGGTTTCCGAAACTCAAGCGATGGAGCATGCCACAGGATGCCATTCCACATGCCGACCATCCCATGAAACAGGTATATATCGACCACATCAATGCACTCGGCATTGACGAACTTCACGTGAACAATCTCTATGTCTTCATAGGGGCTATGGTCAACCAATTCTATACCGTCAATGGCAATACCACCAAACTTCTTAATGATAATGAGGCATATTGGGGAACTCAGATTCAGAAATCAAATGGTCGTTGCTATGGTGTTGCGTGTAATGAGAAGTATATTCTCGTGAGCGAATATAACAAAAATGGTAGCAATGCCGAAGTTGTGACCTTAACCCGAATCGACCATGAAGTAGGAAAGAAATAGAATCTACATCGTTCTCGTGCGCACGCATGCGTATGTATGCACGCGCACGCGATGTCGAAAAAATCGACCACTCGACCACCACATAGCATATCTCGCTGTAAATTACCCGTTTATAGTGGTGGTCGATTGTTCTCTGAGTGCTTTTTCGACCACCAATTGACCACCCATCGACCACCATGCGCTTATTGTTGTTAAGATGATGACTGTTTAGACAGCGAAGTAAACCAACAGCGACAACACCTGTTCCTAATATTTGAAAGTACTTGTTTCTTATGTTTGAAAAGACCTGTTTACAACGTTGAAAAGACTTGTTTACAACGTTTGAAAACAACTTTATCAAACGTTGGATAACATCTTTGTCAAACGTTGGATAACATCTTTGTCAAACGTTGGATAAAAACATTATCAAGGTTTGTTAGAACCCTGAAAATAATTTCTTTTCAATAATTTCAATATTTCGTCACAAGCATATAATAGTTAGCGACCATAAAACCTGATATATAAACTGGAGAAACGGATGCTTGTTTCTCCAGTTATATTCGGTTATTTCATGCATCACAAACCATTATTCTGCAAACCTTTCCGCATCTTTTCGCCATATTCCTCCGACACATAATTGTAAATATCCCTACAACACTCTGCCGAGAAATCAAGAGCTGACAATACAAGAGCGTCCCATTGTGATTCGGTAAGCCCTTGGTCAATATGCTGGCGGGTAATGCCATTCTTGATGAGTCCGTAGATGAAACCTGCATTGAAATTGTCGCCGGCACCGATGGTGCTGACCGTTTCGGTGGGCAAAACGGGATATTGCTTGCTGAAACCACTATCACCACGCACCTCAACAGGGTCTGCCGAACGGGTATAGATGAACTTTTTGGTATAGAAGGCTATCTGCGAACGATAAACGGTGTCGGCATCATGCTGGCGGAAGAGTATTTCGAAATCCTCCGAACTGCCACGCACAATGTCTGCCATCTCTAAATTGTCGAGCAGATTGGGCGTCACCTTCATCACCTCGTTCTTATGAGAAGCACGGAAATTGACGTCATAATAAAGTATGGCGCCACGTTGGCGAGCATAGTCAAGGAAGGCATATACCTGGGGACGGATGACAGGATTGAGAGCAAAGAAACTGCCGAAAAGCACGATGTCATCGGCATTAACCTCAGGATAGACATAGTCTATGCGATCGTGGGGATGGTCTTTATAGAAAATATAGTCGGCATCGTTGTGGTCGTTGAGAAATGCCAACGACAATGGCGACTTTGATTCAGGATAGACATTGACGTAGGAAGCATCGATACCATTGCTTTCCATAAACTTAATGATATTTTGTCCGATACGGTCGTTGCCTGTCTCACTAATCATACTCGCCTTCACTCCCGAACGTCCGAGAGAGATGATGGCATTGAAAGTGCTACCACCAGGCAGTGCGCTGATGGGTTTCTCGTCGCGAAAGATGATGTCGAGCACCGTTTCGCCTATTCCTATTACTTTTCGCATAGCATTTGTGTGTTGTTGTTTCAATATAGCAGACAAAGTTAAAGCAATTTTGCGTAAATACAAAAAGAAAAAAATATTTTTTATGAACGTTTTCATCGGAACCGAACTGGGTCGAGTTATGTCATGTCGTGAAAACAATGATGAAATCCAACCATTTTTTAATATCCTCCATCCATTTATGGCTTTTTCTCAATTATTAGCTGTAATTTTGCAAACGAAATATTGTTTTTTGAGATGAACAACTATCACACCTATACACTCAACAATGGTCTCCGAGTAATCCATCTGCCATCTGATTCGCCCGTTGTATATTGCGGAATCGGCGTGCGCGCGGGGTCCTGCCAGGAAGAAACGGGCAAAGAAGGCGTTGCCCACTTCTGCGAACACGTAACTTTCAAAGGCACTGCACGACGCTCGGCACTACAGATTCTCAACACACTGGAGCGTGTGGGTGGCGACCTCAATGCCTTTACCAACAAGGAAGACACGGTGTTTTACGCTGCTATACTGCGCGACCACCTGCCCAAGGCGGTAGATTTATTGTGCGACATCGTATTCCACAGCACTTATCCTGATACTGAAGTGGGGCGCGAACTGGATGTGATATGCGACGAAATAGAGAGTTACAACGACTCGCCTGCCGAACTTATCTACGATGACTACGAGAACTTGCTGTTCTGCGGACACCCTTTGGGCCACAACATACTGGGCAGTCGCGACGTGGTGGCACACTTCACTGCCGACGATGCACGTCTGTTCACCAGAAAACACTATCGCCCTAACAATGCCATTTTCTTTGCCTACGGCGATATAGACTTTCAGAAGCTCATCAAACTGCTGGAACGCCACGCTGATGTCATAGGCACAACGATGAAAAGCGACGAAAAAGCGCCCATTTCATCGGGATCTACAGACCTGTCCGAAACTTATACCGACCCGGGAGAGCATACCCATATCGTGCAACGAAACACCCATCAGGCACACGTCATGCTGGGCTGTCGCACCTTCTGTTTCGATGACAAGCGACGTCTGCCACTCTATCTGCTCAACAACATATTGGGCGGACCAGGCATGAATGCACGCCTCAACCTGTCGCTGCGCGAGCGCAACGGACTGGTATATACCGTAGAAAGCAGCATGGCGAGCTATCACGACACAGGGGTGTGGTCGGTATATTTCGGTTGCGACCACCACGATGTGAAGCGCTGCCTGCGACTGGTTCACCACGAACTGGACCGACTGATGCAGCGTCCGCTCAGTCAACGACAACTGCACGATGCAAAGCAACAGTTGAAAGGACAGATTGCCATAGCCTGCGACAACCGCGAACAGTATGCACTCGACATTGCCAAATCGTATCTGCACTACGGCAAGGAGCGCGACATCGACTTGCTACTCCAGCAGATTGACGCCTTGACCGCTGACCAACTGCTCGATGTGGCACGATATACGTTTGATCCTGAACGGTTGCAAACACTCATTTACGAATAGAGCTACACAGCGCGTTTCGCCAGAAACTACGACAGAAACAGCCATCAGACAGTAAGAGGATGCTACGGAGCAAAAGCTCTATAGCATCCTCTTATACTTAGGATTGGCAGTTGCCAGTATGGTCTGGCTACTCGTTGATAACTTTCTGAATGGTGCCATCCTCATTGTAGAAGAGGCGTTGTACCTTCAGTGAACGCAACCATGTCTTATCGTTGCTGGGCACACAGTCGTGGTAGAAGAGATACCACTGACCCTTGAACTCTACGATAGAATGGTGAGTGGTCCATCCCACAACAGGATCGAGTATCACACCCTGATAGGTGAACGGTCCGTAAGGATTGTCGCCAATACCATAGCAGAGGTAGTGGGAGTCACCAGTAGAATATGAGAAATAGTACTTACCATTATACTTGTGCATCCACGATGCCTCGAAGAAACGGTGAGGATCGTCGGCCTTAAGGGGCTGTCCGTCTTTGTCAACCACGAGAACTGGGCGTGGTGCTTCAGCAAACTGCTTCACATCGTCGCTCATGCGAACCACACGACTGGGCAGTGCTGGTGTACCTTCCTGCAATACCAACGGAGTTTTTTTGTCGGGAGCCGGGCCCATCACAACGCCCTGCTCACCTGGAACGGGAGTTACGCCATTGTCGCCGTACCACTGAAGCTGTCCGCCCCAAAGTCCGCCAAAATAGCAATAAATCTGTCCGTCATCGTCTTTGAATACCGATGGGTCGATACTGAACGAGCCGCGGATGGGCTGTGGTTCCGGCACAAACGGTCCTTCGGGACAATCAGCCACAGCCACACCAAGATGGAACACGCCATTATAATCTTTTGCAGAGAATATCAGATAGTATTTGCCATCCTTCTCTACCACGTCGTTGTCCCACATCTGCTTCTCTGCCCATGCCACTTGCTCTACATCGAGCACTACGCCATGGTCAGTAGCCTCATCGTTTTCCACATCGTTGAACGATAATACGTGGTAGTCTTTCATTTGGAAATGACCGCCATCATCATCGAAAGCCTCACCGCTCTCCCTATCGTGTGAGGGATAGACGTATAGCTTACCGTTGAACACATTGGCTGAAGGGTCAGCCATATAATCTTTCGGAAATAGGTAACGGGGTAGTTTTGCCATAATAGTCAGTTGTTTTATTAGTTATGTTATTTCTTTGTTTTCTTCTTGCCTTTGGTCTTTGCTGCTGCTTTACAGCAGTCACTACCTTCAGGGCGCACTACATTGATGATGGCTTGGATCTCCGGTTTGGGTTGGTTCTGACGGTCAAAGAGTGTGGCATAATCGGTGCGACCCTTGATGGGGAAGTCGTTTCGCCACGAACAAGCATCGTTCAGACACCAGAAATTGACTCTCAGAATATCGTCGCGATGGCGCACCAACATCTGGAAAAAACGAGTCCAGAAGTCTTCCACCTCTTTCTTCTTCGCTGCAGGGAGACCATCTTTATAGGGATCCATCTCTGGACGATAGGCAAACATATCGGAGATATTGGCGCCAGCAAAGCCAAACGGATTGGGCAACACCGACAGATCGAGCTCTGAGAAGAAGGTCTTTACGCCCAAACTGGTAATGGTCTTGATGGAATGTTCGTATTCCTCTACATAGTTGTTATCATCGAGTATGAGATGCCCCTGCATGCCGATGGCGGTAATGGGCAGTCCTTTGCGGATGAGTGGAGCGAAGTATCGAGCTACACCTTCCACCTTTGTCGCCCTATTCATCGAGAAATCGTTGTAGTAAAGTTGGGCTGTTGGGTCTGCCTCGTGGGCATATTGGAATGCCAGAGGTATGTAGTCTTCACCCAGAATCTGATAGAAGAGGCTCTTGCGAAGTGTTCCGTCATCCTCAAATCCCTCATTGACCACATCCCAGGCTTCGATTCTTCCTTTGAAATGACTGACGATAGTGGTGATATGCTCGCGCATGCGCTTCTTCAAAACCTCAGGCGAAACGAGGTTCCCTTGTTCGTCATAATGGAACCATGGGGCACATTGCGAGTGCCAAATCAAGCAATGGCCCAGCACTTTCAGTCCTGCAGCACGTGCCTTATCTACAAATTGATCGGCAAGCGTAAAGTCATAGACACCCTCTTGGGGGTGGATAACTTCGCATTTCATGCAATTTTCAGCCACTACATAATTGAAATTGCGGACGATAACATCCCAATCTATAGTCTGATCGGTATCGATTCCGCCGGTAATAGTCTGATCTGCCAGACTCTTTGAGTTGGCTTTCACCTGCCACTGGTTAACACTTACGCCAGTATTCCAATAGTCACGGTAGGCGTCTTTCAAGGTGATTTGCTGCGCAAAAGCAGCGGTTGCCACGACTGTGGCGGTTGTCAGGAGTGCTGTTCTTAGATGTTTCATTGATGCTTTAAGCGTAGTTTTACGGTGCAAAGATAACACTTTTCTGCTTCACTTTCATTTGATGGTGTCACACAATACCACATCATTTGTTTCATTTCGGGATAAACCCATGTTTTTTTTCGTTTTCATCGCTTTTTTTATGTAAGTTTGCAAGAGAAAAAACAAAAAACTATAAGACAAATGAAACGAAGACTTTCCACTACTCTCCTTACACTCTTTTGCATCGCCATGAGCGGTACAGCACAAGTGCGACTGCCACAACTCTTTCAAAATGGTATGGTGGTGCAACGCAACAAACCCACCGTAATATGGGGCGATGCCCAACCAGGACAGCAGATAGGCATCAGGCTGCACAAGCAGAAAACGATGGTAACGGCTGATGCCGACGGACATTTTCGTGCCACCCTTGCACCACAGAAGGCTGGCGGACCTTACCAACTGACCATTGGCACTACGGTTATCAATGATGTGATGATTGGCGACGTGTGGTTGTGCGCCGGACAATCGAACATGGATGTCACTATTGAGCGCGTATATCCACAGTATCCCGATGAAATCGACCATTATGAGAACTCCAAGATACGCTATTTCCGCGTACAAACTGATAAGGACACCCATGCTCCGAAAGCCGATGTGCTACCCACAAGTTGGAAACCATTGACACAAGCCAACGTTAAGGGTTTCTCCGCCATCAGTTATTTTCTTGCCAAAAGGATGTTTGAACAAACCGGTGTGGCACAAGGAGTGATCTGCAACTCCTTAGGTGGAACACCCGTCGAGGCTTGGATTTCTGCCGATTCACTACTGTCTGAATTTCCCATAATGGTACAGAAAACCATGCTGTACGATAATCCGGAGATGGTTGCAGCACAGGACAAAGCCAACAATATGGCAAACAACCGATGGTCTGAACTGCTTGACAAGAGCGACAAAGGCATGGCTGAAGGATGGAACAGCGAGGCTTATAACGATAAAGACTGGCGCACCGTGAACCAATACAGCACGCTGACACAAGGCTACCATGGCAACTATAGGGGGGCGCTTTGGCTTCGCCAACACCTCAACATCGACAGCAAGCATGCCGGAAAAGCAGCGCGACTGTTGGTGGGAACCCTCTTCGACATGGATTACACCTTTGTAAATGGTCGCGAGGTGGGTCGCACCTATTATCAATATCCGCCACGCCGCTACCAGATTCCTACCGGTTTGCTTCACGAAGGTGACAACGTACTGTCCATACGCTTCATCAGCAAATACGGAATACCCCATTTCATCCACGAAAAACCCTATATGCTCATCTTTGAAGATGGCGACACCCTGCGTCTCAGCGAACAATGGAAAGTGCAGGAAGGAGCATTGATGACAACCTGTCCAAGTGGCGGTACATCCATACAAAACTTGCCTTCGGTACTTTACAATGCTATGCTCTACCCCTTGGCACCTTATACTATTAATGGTGTGGTGTGGTATCAAGGTGAATCGAATACCGGTGCCAACGATGGATGGGTGGAAGACAATGGCCCTGCCGTATATGGAAAACTGCTGAAAAAGATGATGGGCAACTGGCGCGCACTGTGGAACAACGAACAACTGCCGTTCTGCATCGTGCAATTGGCAAACTTCATGGCGCCCAGCGAACAGCCTCAGCCTCGCTCGGCATGGGCACGACTGCGTGAAGCACAGCGTCTGGTAGCCATCAACGACCCGTTTGCCGAACTGGCAGTAGCCATCGATATGGGTGAAACGGTAGATATCCATCCGTTGCGCAAAAAGGAGGTTGCTGATCGTGTAGGTGCTTGCATGGATCATTTAGTATATGGCAAGAAGGCATGGCTGTCGCCACAACCCGTGAAAGCAACAGCCAACGAGCGCCAAGTAACCGTCAGCTTCAACCAACCCATGCTGTCGGGCGAACAGCCAGAGTTTGAAGTTTGCGACGCTTCAGGCCGTTTTGTCAACGCCAAAGCCACATGCGATGGCTCCACAGTCACTATCGAGAGTCCTGTTGCCAACCCTGTCCGCGTGCGTTATGCCTTTAAGGACAACCCATTGAAAGCACGCTTACAATCGGCAAAAGCCGTTCCTGCCAGTCCGTTTGAAATAGCTATCGAACACTAATATTCTTCATTTTTAGCCGATTCCATCGGCATTATATCAATTCGTCAGCCTCATCTGTGATTCCTCAGATGGGGCTGATGGTTGTTTATACAATATGGTGATATGATGTAGCAAGGACTATTATCACTATCAACAATACCGATTGCTGTTTATATATAATATGGTGTCGCTTTACCACAGAAGGCAGTTCGGTAGATTACAAAAAATAAATAGCGCCTATAAACACTACGGGTCGCATGCCTATGCACACGACCCGTAGTCTATTTCATTAAGCGTGGGCATAAAACCACACGCCACACAGCCTATCAATTTATAGCATCGGCAGTCTCACGCTTTTCAATTTCCATGTTAATCTCATCGATTACATCGTCGGTCAACTCATAACGAGAGATGATAAACATAGCCAAAACCAACAGAACAGCAGGTATCACACATACCAACCAGAGGATTCCTTCCTCGGCAAATGGTGTCTGTTCGACGCTCTTTGGATTATAAGCTACGTAAGCCAAGATAGCAGGAGCAACCACACTGCCGAGTGTCATACCAGCTTTGAAGAATATTCCAGTCAGGGCGTTGACAATACCGGCAATACGCTTTCCGCTCTTGTATTCACCATAAGAGATTACCTCTGGCACCAGTGCCCACATATAACCAGTGGCAACGATAACACCAGTAGATTTCACAAACTGAGCCACATAAACAAGTGTCATGCTTGGTGCATCCATCTTTGCCACAATATAGAGGAAGGCCATACCGATAATGGCAATGCTGAGGAATACATAGAACATATTCTTCTTGCCAATAGCTCTTTTAATCATTGGTACCAATGGCATGAAGATGAATGAAGGCGCCGAACCAAGTCCCATGAATATGGAGAGCTGCTCGGAAGTGCCGTGCATATTGCAGTTCATGAAATAAGCACCGGCAGCATTACCAATACTCATCATAGCAAAGGCTGTGATGAAGAAGAAGGCTATGATACGCAATGGACGGTTATGGAAAAACTCCATCCAAAGGTCGCTGACCTTCACATTGGCACTCTCTTCTGCATTCATTACCACACGTTCCTTACACTGTGTGAAGCAGAACAGCAGTAGCAACAGACCCACCAAAGCATAGATTGTCATCGTAGTAAACCATGCGCCAGGATCTTTAGGCAGTCCTTCCACCTGCTCATCGGTAAAGTAAGCAATGAGCAGTGGCAGACCTGAGCCTACTGCCAGACCACCACAGTTTGCCATAAACATACGCACTGAGGTGAGAATGGTTATCTCGTTGGTGTCGCGAGTCAGTGAAGAGTTGAGCGCACCATAGGGCACATTGATGAAAGTATAGAGCAATGTCATGGCAATGTACGTCACGTAGGCATAGAGCAACGACGGTGCAAAGCCGTTCCAGAAACACAGAATGGCAAAACCCGATAGTGGTATGCCGACATAAACCAGGTATGCCCTGTATTTACCCAATGTAGGATTGTGCTTGTCGATGAGTGCCCCAACAATAGGGTCCCATATCACATTAGCCACATTTCCCACCGTAAACATGACCGATACATCGACAGCATCGAGTCCGTAGATATCGGTGTAGAAGAATAGCAGATACATGCAGGTAGTCTGGAAAATCAGATTCTGAGCTAAATCGCCGGAACCGAAACCGATTCGCTGCAACCACGAAAGCTTATAGAAGCCTTTCGTTTCATTTTGAGATTCAAATTGTGCCATTATTACTTTATAGTTTTATTGTTTTCAAATACAGTTGGCTTAGTTGCTTGCAAAATTAAAAAATTTGTGGCTGATTACCATTCACAGATGTTACAAATATATTGTACTTTGTTTCATCCATGCCTTACAAAGGCAAAAAAGCTGTTGAAATGGGCTTTATAGCGTGTTATAAACCCATGAGAACAATAAGGAAAATACTAAAGGCGCTATTGCTTAACAGATGTTAATAGAAAACATTTTTTAACTAAGAAAAATAGAAAGTGAACTTATTGTGCACAAACTACAAGTAATTTTGCCACCGAAAAACATTATTCACTATAATCTTTTATACTATGAACTACAATTACAGAACCCCGCTAAACCCTGCTTCGAGCGAGCAGCAGTTGATGATCAAACAACAAAGAAGAATGGCACGTACGAAACTGGCACAAGATTTTTGCCAACTACTAAACAGTCCGAACAGTCCTAACCTGCATTGGAACAGTACCATCAGCGATCTCATGGAGGTGGTACTCCTGGTGTTCCAAGAAGGAAACATCGTCAACAAGACCGGATGTCCCTGCTCGTTTAGAGATATGGCAACCGAGATTTGCAACAAACTGCATGTCAAACAGCCCCGCTATGCCCGACGGTGTGCTAACCAGGCCACGCAGCGCAAAGGTGTCAGACAGTGTTCGTTTCTGGACCGCTACCTGTTTACAATGACCAACAACAACGGTGATTCACTACTCAACCAGTATGTGGGACGATGATTACACGGGGCGGGAAATGCCTGCCCAACAATTTTCAATTAACCCAAAAACACACTCTTATCATAACAACCGAATAATTTTTAATATCATGAAAAACACCAAACAAATCCAGTTGAGCGAACATTTCTCGCTCAGAGAGATGACTGCATCGGGCACTGCCATGCAGTTGAACATTGACAACACGCCCGACGAGGCACAAACCGAATGTCTGCGCAACCTATGTCAACAGGTGCTCGAACCGCTGCGAAAGCGCTTTGGAGTCATCAGAGTGACCAGCGGATTCCGCAGCAAACGGTTGAACAACGCTGTTGGCGGTGTGATTTGCTCGCAACACCTGTTGGGTGAGGCAGCCGACCTACACATCAGCAACAGGGAAGTGGGGCGAAAGATGTATGATTACATCCGCAACAATCTGGATTTCGACCAGCTATTGTTCGAACACCGAATGGCAAACGGATGTATTTGGCTACACGTCAGCTACACCAAACGCCATCCCAACCGCCACGATGCACGCCCGGTCTATCTCTAAGCGCCTACTGGCAGAGGGCCTACGAACTATCAATATGCTCGAAAGGCAGTATGCCGGAATCGTATGTCAGCACTGCTGGACACCTGTCTCCCACCCTTTTATATAAATAAAGTGTGGGGGCTTGGCAAAAAACGAGGTATCCTGTGGGGGATAAGACAATTTGCTTTCGCCTCTAAAAAACATTAACTTTGCACCTGCAATCCGGATGCAACGAGATTATCAACAACATGTCTAACTCAAAAACACCATGAAAACAATGAAAAAGAATTGGCAAACCATCATCAAAGCAATTATCGCAGTACTCAGCGCACTACTTGGCGCACTCGGCACCTCAGCCATGTATAACAGCTGATGAACACCTACAAAGGAAGAGGGAAGTCCACAACGGACTTCCCTTTTTTATTGTTTTGATTTCAATATCACCAATACGCTTTGGCAATATCGCTCGCGTCGATTGGCAATATCGCTCGTGTCGATTGGCAATATCGCTCGTGTCGATTGGCAATATCGCTCGTGTCGATTGGCAATATCGATTGCGTCGATTGGCAATATCGATTGTGTTATTCAACAACGACAGGTTTTTCGTCGTTTTTCTGCAGTTCGCGATAGATCACAGCATTGAGCGAAACGGCAGCACAGAGTCCTACAATGACAGCGATAAGAACAATGAGCCATCCAATATAAGGAATATTTGTGCCAATCATGATGGTGATGAAAATCACAAACGCAAGTGCAAGTTGTAGGAAGAAAATCTTCCATTTATATCCCATAGTCATCTTGTTGCTCTCGGTGAGACATTGTGCCCAACTGATTTTCTTATCGAGCAACAGATAGACAGCCATTGACCAACTGATGGAAATGACAATGGCAGGAATCACAAGGAATGCAAATCCGATACCAATACCTGCTGCCATCACACCTTGCAACAGGAAATATTCACCCATCACATTGCGATATTTGGCATCAAAGATGCTGAGTGGACTGATCACCTTGCCTTTGCTCAACTCAACAGGAAGGTTGGAAATGGCAATGGTGGTGCCCACGTTGATATAAGGAATCCATACGGTCAACACATACAGAATGACTGCCACTACGATAGATGTCACATTTTTCATTCCGATGACATACGCATCGGTCAATGAAGGCATGAAGGATAATTTTTCGTTCATAAATCTTTAGGTTTTTATTTGTTATTGAATAATTATGCCAGTATATTCCGTATAATATCTATCATTCGAAAGCAAAATTAGAACATTTCATTCATATTTGCAAGTTATTCATTGCTTTTCTTTATATTTTGTTTAACTTTTCACCACTATCCTGTATCAAAAACTGTAAATGATGAAAAGAACCGCTACACTAATTATCATCGCCCTGATGCTCATGGCTTTGCACAAGTGGTTTTCTGACTGTCGGTTTCTGTTGCAGCCAACCCGATGTTGCAGAGTAATACAGTGACGAAAAACAAAATGGCAAGTCAGTATGAAGTATTATAATAGGCATAAAAAATCTCCCGCCCAATCCGGACGGGAGATTTTTATGTTGCTTAGCAATGAAATTAATTCATAGCGAAGAAGATGTCGCTGTTGGCAATGAGGCGAGCCTTGTTTACACCTTCCTGATTGAGGGTAAAGCTTTCGGTTTCACCGTTGATATTTGCCATGATAGTGCCATCACCGTTGAAGCGGAAGATTTCCTTCACAACGCCGTCCTGCTCCATTGACCAAGAGTCAGTTTTCTGGTCGTGGATGAAGCGTGTAACTTCTCCGGTAGGCGCTTTGACCTCATATCCGTTTTTCAGCGTAGTCACAGCATAGTAGCGACCATCCTGTCCCATCACCTGCTTCGTCTTTCCAACATCAGCCAAGGGATTTGATCCTGTCCAGAACTCGATAGAGTTGAGCACCAAAGAGTCAGCAAACAGACACAAGCCGCCCACGATAGGAGTGAGGATGAAGCCAACGATAGCGTTGACATACTTATTGTTTGTCATCTGAGTCTCCCACTTAGCAAACTTGTTGAAGAGACTGAAAGAACCGATACACGAACTGGTTGCGAGGCAACCGATGAGCAGCCATGCTGCTACTTTCACATTGAGTTTTCTCATAGTCGTGGTGTTTAAGTTAATAATATAATGATTATAGATAATATACAGATTCTGGACCCATGCAGAAGAGCAGGTCGAGGATGGAGAGGTTGGACTGAAATCCGTGTCGCCGCTCAAACACTTGCCAGTAGCGCCGAGGTTGGAAATCGGCATCGGGCAAAGGATGTTTGGCATGGATGACCTGTCTGAAATCGTCGTAGGATCCATCGCCGACAGCCGTTAGTGCCGTTTTGCCGTGGGCAGTATCGGCAGGCAGATATGCCGTGGAGTATTCCACGGCGGGACTGATGTCAATCAGCTGGCATACAGTCTGTCTGATTTCCTCGTTGAAATCAATAAGATAGTCGATTCGCCGCTCATAGAATGGGCGGATATCATCGGCATAATATTCAAAGAATGGACTCTCGCTATAGGCGCTCTGAAGGGCATTCCAGTGTGTGCGGCGCCACTGGTTGTGGTCGCTGATGCGCAGGTCTTTCACCTCGTGTCCGTCCGCCAACCGTTCTACGGGCACTGTGAGAGCCTGCAATCCGTTGGCCGTAGCGATGATACAGCGGTTGCGGTAGGTTTGTTTCTGATAGGAGTCGTGTTGCTCAATGATGGTGCGGTCGTATCGGTGGAGCTTCTGATACCACTGTATAGGACCGAAATAGGCTGTTTGCAATACTGCCGTTTTTACCATATTGCACTCCTTTCTGGACTATAACCCTCGAAGATATTCTTGGTATCGTCGTGACTGTAGAGTATGCCAGCTACCCTTCCGATGATGTTGCGCTCGCTGATGAATCCCAAATGGCGTGAATCTACGGGGTTGTCATCGGCAATAGCTTCGAGCCAATAGTAGTCGAAGGCGCTGCATGTGATGCGTCCGGGGACTATCAGCGGTCCGTTGGTGGTGTGGATGGTATCGCCAGGAATGGCGGTACAGCGTGCCACACAGATGCCTTTGACAGAGTCGCCTGGCATGTCGAATGCCACGATATCGCCGCGTCTGACGCCTTCGCGCAGCAGTCGGCTGTAGGGCAACAGTCGTCCGCCATCTATGCGCAAGCCGTAACTCCATCGGCTGACGATGAGTCTGTCGCCGTTGATGAATACCGGTGCGAGTGCTCGTCCGTCCACGGTATATAGCGTGAAGGCTAAAGCGCGAAATGCCAGCATCAGTAGGAATGCCGATGCAAGAGCTATCACGAACTTCAGCCAATTAGCCATTATATACTATTTAATGTTATCAACAAAGCGGAACAATCTGCTCCAGCGTATGCCGCCGAAACCGTTTCTATCGGGATCGCTGCTCCACCAGATGAAGATGGGCTTGCCCACGATATGGTCTTCGGGCACAAATCCCCAGTATCTTGAGTCGAGCGAGTTATGGCGGTTGTCGCCCATCATCCAGTAGTAGTCGAGCTTGAAGGTATAGCTTGTTGCCACCTTACCGTTGATGATGATTTTCCCGTCAGCCACTTCGAGGGTATTTCCTTCGTAGGTACGTATGCAACGCTCGTAGATGGGCAGGTTGTCGAGTGTCAGTTGGATGGTTTGTCCCTTAGCGGGTATCCATACCGGACCATAGTTGTCGCGAGTCCAGTGGGTATTGCCGTTGAGTGGGTAGATGTCGAGTGTGCTGTTGTCATCAGATATTTTGATGCTCTCCACCAGATCTTTTCTCTTGGCAAGTGTGCTGACGGCGCGTTGTGTCAAAGGCATATATCCTGCCGTATTGAGCGACATGAGGTCTTCCATGGTAATACCTAAGTCTTCCATGAGTTCTTCGGGCAGGTTTTGCTTGAGCTTCAGATTGTAGGCATACTGCACATTGTCGGGCTCTTTGTTGGCTTTGCCGTCGAGATAGACAATGCGGTTTTTGATTTGCAGGGTCTGTCCGGGCAGTCCTACGCAGCGCTTCACATAGTTTTCGCGGCGGTCGGCTGGTCGGGTAATGATTTCTCCGTATTCAGCCTGATTGCGCTCCACTTCCTGTCTGCCTGCCTGATAGATGAAGTCGAAATACATGCGGCGCTGCATGGCAGAGAGCGAGTCTGGATTTGGACGTTGCGGATATATCTGGTATCCCAACTGATAACAGAGTTGATAGAAATCGTGGGCTTGATACTGTGGTGCGGCACACAGGGTGTCGCCGGCAGGATAGTTGAACACCACGATATCGTTGAGTTTCACTTTTCCAAAACCTTTGGCTCGACGGTAGTCCCAGTGTGGCCATTCGATATAGCTCTTACACTCGAAGATGGGCAGTGTATGCTGTGTGAGTGGAAGTGTGAGTGGTGTTTCTGGAATGCGTGGTCCGTAGCTCATCTTCGAAACGAAGAGGTAGTCGCCCGTCAGCAGTGATTTCTCAAGTGAACTTGATGGAATGACATAGTTCTGAAAGAAGAACAGGTTGATGAAATATACTGCCACGAGTGCAAACACCAGTGCATCGATCCACGACATGATGAACTTGACGGGGCCTTCAGCGTCTTTCCACCACTGCCAACGTATCTTCTTGGTGATATAGATATCGTAGATGAATGGTACGACGATGAGTCCGAGCCATGATTTCAACCATACGAGAAACAAGAGATAGAGGATGATGACAATGGCAAACTTAGTCCATTGCACCTTCATATTGAGTTTTTCCTTTTCTTTCTTCTCCATGATTTAGAATTTAAACATGTCTGATATGGTGAGCAGTCCCTGATGGTCTTTGGTGTATTCGGCAGCAAGCACGGCACCAAGTGCGAAGCCTTTGCGGCTATGGGCATCGTGGGTGATGGTGATAATGTCGGCATCCGAGTCGTAGCGCACGGTGTGTATGCCTGCCACCTCGCCGCGACGGATATGATCCACACGCAGCATTTTGGGGTCGGTGGTCTCTTCTGCCCATGCTTCCTTGCGGTCGATACGCTCCACGATCTCGTCGGCAAGTGTGATGGCTGTACCGCTGGGATGGTCGAGCTTATGCACGTGGTGGGTTTCTTCCATCTCCACATCATACTGTGGGAACTGGTTCATGATCTTTGCGAGATAGCGGTTGACAGCCGAGAAGATGGCTACACCGATGGAGAAATTGGATGCCCAGAAGAGTGTCTGACCTTCTTCGCAGCACATGCGACGCACATCATCGCCATGGTCTTTCATCCATCCGGTCGAACCGCTTACCACTTTGACACCGTGACTAAATGCTTTGAGATAGTTGCCATAGGCTGCCTGTGGTGCGGTGAACTCAATGGCGACATCTGCCGACTGGAATTGGGGTGAATCAAAATCTTGCTGATTGTCGATATCGATAATGCTCACAATCTCGTGGCCACGCTCGCGGGCTATCTGTTCTATCATCTTGCCCATCTTGCCGTAGCCTATCAATGCTATTTTCATCTTTCGTTTCTTGTTTTATATTGTACTATTGTTTGCTGTATTCTTTATTAGTATGCTATGCAAAGGTAAACAATTTATGCCACAATACGTTGGTTTGCAACAGAAAATAACATTTCAAGGGGCATTTAGCTACCATTTGACATCTTTTCAGACTCCTGCAACAGCTTTCAACATATCGTCGTGGACAAGTCTGTTAGTGGCTACAACATCGTTGCCCTCAGTGAAATCGGTGCTACCGGCATAGTTGCTGACTCGTCCACCTGCCTCATTGACGATGATGGCACCTGCCATATAGTCCCACTGACCGATATACTTCTCCATATAGCCATCGAGGCATCCCTGTGCCACCAGACATAGTGCTATGGCGGCAGATCCTATCATGCGGATGCTTGCCACCCGGCCATAGAAGGTGTCGATGAGATGTTTCGCCACGGGATTGTAGGCTTCGTTGTTGTAGGGCAATTGCAGACAGAGCAGCGCATCATCGAGCTGACGGTCACTGACATGTATGCGGTTGCCGTTCATCCATGCTCCCCCGCCCTTCCAGGCATAGTAGCAAGAGGCTGTGGACACATCACACACCACGCCAAGGAGTATCTCTTTTCCGCTTATCAGTGCGATACTCACGGCATAAGGAGGATAGGCGTGTATGAAATTGGTTGTTCCGTCCAGTGGGTCAACCACCCAACAGTAGTCTTCTCCTTGATAGGTTGCCGATTTCTCTTCAGTGATGAAACCTGCGTCGGGCAATAGTTGTCGCAGTTGGGCAACGATTTTTTCTTCCGACTGCTTATCCACATACGACACATAATCGTGTGCTTGTTTGTGTTCCACGCAGTTTTGATTGAAGTTGCGACGTTCGTTGCGAATGTATTCTGCCACTCTTCTTGCCACGGCACAAACATCTATGGTAAGCAACTCTAAATTTATCATACTCATAATGGTTGTTATTTCCTTGTCGCAAAGGTACGATTAAGTAAGCAAAACACAAAGGAAAAAACTGTTTTTCTTGTGTTTCACCCATCACAAGCAACATTGTTGCAACAAAAAAGCCATAGCCATACAACTAAAAACCGTATGGCTTGGCTCTAACTAATGATATTATCCTGATGTCACGCAAATATGACTTGGCACGGTCAAATATCTTGTCATAATGGTGTGTGCCTATTGTGTTGGTTTGCAAATTAAATTGATTTACTCAGCAAATCAATTGAGTTTACTCAGCAAATCAATTGAATTTACTCAGCAAATCAATTGAATTTGCAGAGAGAAATACCTTTCAAGCAACTGCCGACAAGCCTCAACAAGCTATCTATCAACAATGTATGTCAAACACAAAGCGTACTCCTGAATCCTCGTTGCGACAGGCTGTAATGGTGCCGCCATGCATGATAACAGCATTCTTTACAATGGCAAGACCCAGTCCGGTGCCTCCCATCTTGCGGCTACGACCTTTATCCACACGATAGAAACGCTCGAAAATGCGCATGAGATGCTCCTGCGGAATACCTACGCCATTGTCGGAGAAACAGAAATGCCAATAGTCGCCGGTCTGACGGGCGGTCAGCGTGATGGTGGTGCCATCGCCGGCATAGGCAATGGCATTGTCGGTGAGATTGCGGAAGATGCTGTAGAGCAGCGAAGCATTGCCTCGCACGATGAGTGGCGATGGCAGTTGATTGACAAATGTCATGCGGCGCCCAGACAACTGGAGGGCTGTTTCCTGCTGAATGTGACTGACGGTTTCATAGATGTCAACGGGTTCGAACTCGTAGGCGATGGTTCCGGAATCGAGTCGGTGAAGCGTTGAGATGTCTTGAAGAATGGCTGTCAGACGCTGCGTCTGTGCAAAACTGCGCTCCAAGAACAGTTGGCGATTCTCCTCGGTCATCTTGGTATCGGTCAGAATGGTCTCGATATAGCCTTGAATACTTGCCACTGGGGTTTTCAATTCGTGGGCTGCATTCTGTATGAGTTCGTGTTTCAGTCGGTTTTGCTCCTCTTTGGTGTATTGCAAACGACGGTAGATTTTGATGATGCGCTCGGCTATCTCACCCAGTTCGTCGCCGGGAAACTCTGCCAAGTCCTCTACGTCAAGACTCTCATTGGCGGCTGCTCGCTGGGCAAAGATGCGCAGTTGGTTGATGTTGCGATCGAGACGCTTGCCGAAACGGAACAGCAGAAACGACAGCAATGCCACAATGACAAGGGCCACCCAAATGTAGCGTTGCTCGGCTTGGAGTGCTTCGGTCAGGGTGTGGTCGTAGGGCAATGCCGAACGCACAATATAGTGTTGCTTGGGAAAATAAGATGCTGAATAGAAGTATTCCTTGCCCGTACTGGCACTGCGGCGGTCTATGTCGGAACCGTTGCCCTGTGTCAATGCCTCTTGCACCTCTTTGCGCTGCAGGTGGTTGCCCATGTCGCCATAGTCTTTGCGCGTGTTGTCATAGAGCACATAACCTTGCTCGCTAATCAGCGTGAGTCGCAAACCAGGCATGTGGTGGCGGCGCTCAAAACTGGCAATAGCGGGTTCGGAGTGATCGCCTGCAGCTGTTAGCGACTGACAGAGTTGCTCGTTGTAGTCTTGCAACTGTGTGTTGAGGCGCTCTATCTTAAATTCTTTCTCACGGTGATGCTGGAAAAGGATGAACACCACAGCAAAAATGCAGAATACAGATATGATCTGCAAGGAAAACTTATTGCCTATCGACATGATGATAAAGGGTTTTCGTTGTTTTTCGGCACTAATACCGAAGAAGAGGTGATGATGGAATTGATATGTTCTGTGCGTTGGTATCTGATGACCGAACGGTGTCAAACAGTCATTGTCTGACACCGAACGGATACTTTCAGATTAGGGATTGAAGTAATAGCCGTAGCCCAAACGCGTGCTGATGCACGGGGCATAGCGACCTATCTTCTTGCGCATTCGGGTGATATTTACATCGACGGTGCGGTCGAGCACCATCACATCGCTGGGCCAAACATGGTCGATGAGTTCCTGACGAGAGAACACACGACCCTTATGCTCCAACAACAGGCGCAACAATTCAAATTCGGTCTTGGTAAATGCCACTTCCTCGCCATCTACCGAAACGGTCTTGGTGTTGAGATTGAGCACCAGGTGATCGTAACGCAGCGTTTCGGGCGATACCTGCGTGCTGTGTGTGCTACGGTTGAGCACTGCCTTTACACGTGCCAACACCTCCATAATGCGGAAGGGTTTGGCTATGTAATCGTCGGCACCAAGGCCAAAGCCGTGGAGCATGTCCTGCTCGGTATCCTTGGCCGTAAGGAAGATGATGGGGATATGAGCTGTCTTTTCCTCGGTTTTGAGGCGGCGTGCCAAGTCAAATCCCGACATGCCTCCCATCATCACATCGAGCAACATGAGGTCGAAAGCTGCCAACGGCAACTCCAATGCCTCTTCGGCTGAATTGGCCTCGGTCACCTCATAACCGTCGTTACGGAGGTTATAAGCAAGTATCTCGCATAGGTTTTGTTCGTCATCTATTACGAGTATCTTATAGGTCTTATTATCTTCTTTCATCGTTGCAAATATAGTGATTTTTTGCGTATGTTGCTACGTTTCATGATTAAAAATCAACCAAAACCTCTTCTTCATCGGGTTTTAGCAGTTTTTTGCCTGCACGCAACTGGTGACGCATGATGCTCAGAAGCTCCTGACTCTCCTGGAGGATGTTCAAATAGATGAGCGATACTTTGTATTCGGCACTGTTGGTAGAGCGCTGCATGCGGTCGATATGGCGCTTACGATAGACTGACAGCGTGTTTTTGCAACTGTCGGCTTCGAGCATCGTCTCGCGGTAACGGTCGAAACGGCGGGTGTCGAGCATCTGGGCGGTGGTCTTCATCAAGTCGTTGATGCGCTGGCGCATGGGTTCAAACTCGTCGCGGTAGCTCTGTGGCAGCGGAGTGAAATTGTTGTCAACATGTTCCTTGGCGGGATCGAGCATACGTTTCAGACAGTAGATATACTGCTGGTTGCTGTTGAATCCAAGGTGAAACCAGGTATTGCGCTCAAGAGAAATCTGGGATGGAGAACGGCGCAAGGCTAAAAATTCACGGCGGCGTATCTTGGTCAACTCATCCAATTTATCGTTTAGCGCGCGATGTACGCGACGAAGACCACGAAGATTCTGGTCGGAGAAACTCTCCACAATATCGTTATACTGGTCGAGGGCAAACTCGCAGGTGCCGCTCTGTGTGCGACTCACATGTTTGCAAAGCACATCCCAAACGATCTCTGGATCGCGACTGCGCATCATCAACTTGAACGAAGCATCTTCGGGACTAGCCTTCTTGGCTTTGCGGGCATACTGGATATTGCTGCGAATAAGCAGGAAAACGGCGAGTGCCATGAAGGCAAACATGGCGATAAAACCTCCAAAATAGATGGTCAGGCAGACTAAAGCACAGGTGGCGAAGGCTACACCGGCGGTGACAAACCATCCACCAATCACACTCAGCACACCGGTCACACGGAACACAGCACTCTCGCGACTCCAAGCGCGGTCGGCAAGACTGGTACCCATGGCTACCATGAAAGTGACATAGGTAGTAGAGAGGGGCAACTTGAAGTTGGTTCCGATAACAATCAGTACTGAAGCCAATACCAAGTTGACGGCAGCACGAACCATATCGAAGGCGGCACCGTCTTTCAAAACGACTTCTTCCTTGTTGAAACGGCTGTCAATGCGCTGCATCATGCCCTTGGGCAAATAGCGCACAAGAAACTGACCGCACTCCTGTGTGGCGCGAACGATACTGCGAGCGGCGCGAGAAGTACCAAACATTTCATCGCTCTCGTCCTGACGACTCAAATCGACAGAGGTCTTTACTACATTCTGTGCCTTCTTAGAAGTGGCCATGGCAAAAATCATAACACCACCGGCTATCATCAGATAAAGGAACGGAGACTTGGCAGATTCCATCAAGGAACCCATCATAAACGTATCAACATTGCCAGCACCGTGGCTTACCCAATCTTGATAGGATGACAAACCGGCAAGAGGAACACCAATAAAGTTGACGAGGTCGTTGCCGGCAAATGCCATGGCGAGGGCGAAAGTGCCCATCAACACAACCAAGCGGAACACGCTGACACGCATCAGCAACAACAGATAGGATAATAAAGTGGCGGCGGCAAAGACTGCGCCGAGCAACATCGTGGTATTGGCATCTATCCACACTTTGGCATCAGTTGCAAACACAGGCGACTTTGACAAGCCCTTGATAAACACAAAGTAGGCAAGAATGGCAAACGAGATACCTCCAAATACCGACTCGGCTACCTTGTGATTCTTGGTGCGGAACGTGAAGATGATACGCGATAGCCATTGTACCAATACACCACAAACAAAGGCTATGGCTACACTGACAAAGATGGCAACAATGACCGATAGGGCTTTGTCGCTATTGAGAAGGTCGGAAAGTTCCAAAGTGGGATCGCCTGCCATCTTCACAAGTGCCAGAATGAAGGTACCACCTAACAGATCAAATACCAAAGATACGGTGGTTGAGGTGGGAAGGCCTAAGGTGTTGAACACGTCGAGAATGATGACATCGGTCACCATCACGGCAAGAAACACCACCATCACCTCATGAAACGAATAGTTGACAGGGTGCATGATGCCATGACGGGCAACATCCATCATGCCTGCCGACATCATAGCGCCTACAGCAACACCAACGGATGCTACTATCAATACGGTACGAAAGCGAGCTGCCTTGGCGCCAATGGCAGACTGCAGAAAGTTTACGGCGTCGTTGCTGACTCCGACGAAAAGGTCGAATACTGCCAGTATCAGCAGGAATGCGACAATTACGATGTACATTGTTTCCATCTTTTATTTGATATATTTTGTTGATTTCTGCCGCAAAATTACGTCACAGAGATTACAGCCGTGTGACAACCTTGTTACATTTCTGTTACAGCGCTCGACTGTAACACGTTCTTAACATGTTCGACACTTTTCCGTAACACCGTCATTTTACCTTTGCAGCAGAATAACAAAACAAACAAAAAATGAAAGACAATTATTACATTATGGATGAAAAGAAAGCAGATCACATCCGCACTATAGTGGGATGGATCAGATTGGCAATCCTCGTTGTACTCTTATATATTATAGGTACAGCTATCTGTCACGCGCAACAACGAGACAGCTTGGTAAACCTACACGGTGTGTTGCGCGGTAAATACGAGTATCAACCGGAGATGAATGCTGGACGATTTGAGGTGAGAAACGCACGAATGAGTATCAGCGGTAAACTGTCGAAACGGTCGGAATACAAACTGGAGGTCGATCTATGCGATGAATCATCCATCAAGATGAAGGACGCATGGGTAAGACTGTTGCCATGGAAACAACTGCGAGTCAGCATCGGACAACAGCGTTTGCCTTTCACCATCGACGCACACCGCAATCCTGCCAACCAGTATTTCGCCAACCGTAGCTTCATCGCCAAACAGGTGGGAGATATGCGCGACGTGGGACTGCAACTGGGATATACCTTCAAAAACAAAGAGGGACGAACTCTGGCAATTGCAGATGCGGGAATATTCAACGGTAGCAACCTCGACAACCAAAAGACTGCATGGAACAAAGACTTGAACTACTCTGCACGACTGCAATGGTTTCCAGTAGAAGGACTGGCTATCGTGCCTAGCATTCAGCATACTGCTATTGCCGACCGAAAAGCTGAATATACATCGCTTGACTTCGGCGCTTTCTACGAAACTAACGGATGGCACCTCGAAGCTGAATACCTACACAAACAATATGCACACGATGCTTTCGACGACTGTGACGCCGTGAACACCATGGTCATCTACAAAATGCCGATAAAAAACAAGGACTGGTTCATGCAAAGCGTATCATACCTGGCTCGTTACGACTATATGGGCAACCATGCTGACGGTAAGAAAGGATTTGAACTCGATGCGGACAACAACGAAACCACACGATTGAAAATCAGCGACTATGCACGCCATCGCATGACACTGGGACTGACCTTCGGCATCCGCAATCCATACCTTCCCACAGAAATTCACCTCAACTACGAGCGGTATTGGTATCCCAACGGCGGTATTGCCAAAGAGAGTGAACAAGATAAACTGGTGGCCGAACTGATGATTAAATTCTAATCATCAACGGCCAACCAGTCGTATTTACCCCAAATCTATTGGTATGATTGGCTTGATCTTGTATTTTTTGGAAGATGGATATTGTTCGGCTTTGAATGAATCATAGCATGCTATGACAATTACAAAACGGACTAAAATCACCTCATAAGAAACAAAAGACTGCAATAATCATATAGATGGTCTAATGACCGATTGGGGCTTAACCAAAAGGCGTTTGAGAGGTCATTCTACAGGACGCACCAAATGGCGCATGGCATGGCCACCCCATTGGTTGTCGTCAACATAGCTGAATCCGCAAGATAAATATAGGCGTTCGGCATTGGGATTGCCTTTATCTACAAGCAGACCAACACCAGGAAGGCCCATCTGACGTGCCCTTTCCAAGGAAGCATTGAGCAAATGGGTGGCAATGCCACGACCACGATAGACGGGATCTACTGCCAAACTGTCGATATAAAGTTCGCCTGCCTGCGTCTCATCATCGAGATTGGAATGATCCCGATGCAGATATTCAAGGGCATAACGCACAAACTGCTGGCGCAACTCACGGAGCTCGCCGCCATCATAACACACTAACGCACCTACCACACTGTCGCCATCCATAGCCACCAGCGTGTTGCAATAACTATACTGGCTGTCTTCGCGCTCCACCAGCAACGTCATCATCGTGAGAAAATCATCAATCGTGGCACCCTCACCACAGAAGTGAAGACAGCACTCTTCCGTCATTGCCATCATCACCAATCGTGCAATGGCTGCCGACTGCTCAATACGGGCAGGACGTATTTCTATCGTTGTTTTGTTATTCATGCAACAAAGATAGCATATTTTTTCTATAAAACAACCATCATTCCGCCGCTATCGTTGGATAATTGCAAAAATAGTCTTACTTTTGCACAAAATAACTACAACGTAACAGAAAATGGCATTAAAAGTATTACGCGACCGCATCCTCAAGGATGGAAGATGCTTCGAAGGAGGCATACTCAAAGTAGATAGGTTCATCAACCATCAGATGGACCCTTACCTGATGAAACAGATTGCTGTGGAGTTTATCAAACGTTTCGCACACAAGCCCGTCAACAAGATTATCACCATAGAGGCTTCTGGCATTGCGCCGGCTATCATGTTGGGATATATGATGGAGCTGCCTGTGGTGTTTGTCAAGAAGAAAAAACCTTCGACCATGAACGATATGTATTCCACCACCGTGACATCGTTTACCAAACAACGTGACTATACCGTTGTGATCAGCAAGGAATATCTCGGTCCGGAAGATCATGTGCTCTTCATTGATGACTTCTTGGCATACGGAAATGCTGGTAAGGGGGTGGTTGACCTATGCCGACAGGCTGGCGCTACTATAGAGGGCATGGGATTTATCATTGAAAAAGAGTTCCAACACGGAAGGGAACTGCTCCAGAAAGAGGGTATCAGTCAGATAGAGTCGATGGCGATTATTGAATCGCTCGACAACTGCGAAATACGCATCAAAAACGACTAAAACAACAATCAGCAATACCATCTTTCGGTCAAACGTCCGATTACGAGATAAAAAAAATCGCCCCATCCGCATGATTACGGATGGGGTGAACTTATAAGAAGGGGATTTCTATCATTTGCGATTGACTTTCATGATAGTGCAACAGGCCTACTCTTTGTTGGTTTCAGGTGCTGCATACTTGCGACACTCAGTAAACTTAACGCCTTGCAACAACTTCTTGATGCGCACGCGGGTATTGACAGTTACCACCTTTCCATCAACAGTACGAGTCAGAGACATGGGCTCGGTGACGGTTTCGGGAATGAAACGAATCTTCTTCTTGCGTATGTTGGTGGCAGAAAAGTCGGCTGCCTTTTCCACACAGGAAGTGGAAATGGTGGGCTTGAAGATGCCCAAGCCTGCGATGCGAACCGCATTTCCGTTGTCGAAAGACTGACGAACGGCATTCTTCAACTCCTTCAGTACGGCATAAACATCCGACTCCTTGACTGATACGTTTTGCTGGATGAGGTCGGCAAGAGTATCGGTATCGACAATAGACTTGATTACTACACGACCAAAATACTTTCCATAGGCGCTGTTCTTTGAATTGTTGTTCTTGTAAACTTCGTAATTAATGCTCATAGTGTTTTTCTTTTAAAGGTTAAACTTGTGTTTTTCTCTTGCGTGTCTGACGTCTGACTTGCGATTGCAAAGGTACAACATTTTGCAAGCGAAAGCAAATATTGTATAGCCACACTACATACCCACTTTTTTGCCATACCATATATTTTGGAACTTTAAACCCCTATTTTTTGTGCCATTTACACCTTATAAAATATAAAAGGCTATCGGTTTTAATTTTTATTCTTTTATGTTCATATAGCTCTTATAAAATGGTACAAACGGAAATAATAGGCAGAAGAAAAAGAAAAAATATATGTTGGCAACAAGACGAAAGGGGACGATGACTATGACATAAGTGACATCACGACAAAAGCTGTAGTAACAGAGAAAGTGGTGACGACTGAAGAAAGACGAACTAACCGCGGCTTTCACGGTCTTTGATGATGGCGGAGAAATTGTCGATGGCCCATTGTATCATAGGACGACAGGCTTCCATAAACGAACAAGCACGTGGTGTCATGCTATATTCTGTGCGTGGTGGCACTTCAGGATATACCTTACGGATGATGAATCCATCGGCTTCAAGGTCACGCAGCGTGGTGGTAAGCATCTTTTGTGATATGTCGGGGATGGATTTTTGGAGTGCTGAAAAGCGCATAGGTTCGTGGTGTTGCAACAATTCGTGCATCACTATCAACGACCATTTTGCACCTACACGTGCCAAGATATTGCGCACGGGGCAATTGGGATACATTTCGTTTAGAAACATTGTGGTAGTATCTTCCATAAAAACATGAACGGAGAAGATGCACGTTTATTGTTTTCCCCGCCTTGGTTTTTAATTATCCTGCGTGTGTTTGCTTATTCTTCTACCACACCATCGGTAGCTGTATATTGTTCAAGAGAACCTTCTTTGGCTTGTATGCAGATATATACTAAGGGAGTGTTGCCAGTATTCTTGGTACAACGGCTTACGGCCGGTGCAATTCTCACCAGACTGCCAGATGCAACGGGTTCTTCTATGCCATCAAGCGTAAATACACCTGTTCCACTAACTACGATATAGAGTTCTTCGTTTTGTTTGTGGTAGTGATTGAACGGAATAGCCTGACCGGGCGCAAGCGTTCCAAACGATACTTCCATTCCGGTAGTACCGACGATGTCTTTCACAAAGGCCTTACCTTCAAAGGTGGCGAGGTTTCCTACTGTAGCTACGGTGTAGCCATTGCCTGTTTTCTGTAATTCTGTCTGATTCATATACTTTGTATTTGTTTGGTTTGACGCTGCAAAATTACTACGTTTCTACCTTTCCCACAAGAGGGCAATCAGAAGATAGTTACTTACCTTTAAGTAACTATTGTTGAGTGTCTGCAGGTTACACAAGACATATTTATGATACATTAACTTATAGCAAAATGGCGATATAAACTTGCTAACAGCGATTGCCAATGGAGTAATTACTACGAAGATGATGGTCAACGGCTCTACAATACCCATAGAAAGCATTTACAGGCGCGCTAAGCGGGCATAGCACGACTATCCTTAGGGAACACCTCATTTTCCTATAAAACGCCACACAGGCCATTTATGCAACGTGTGACAATACCATTGCACAATGGTTGATAAGATCTTTGCGCAACGGTTGGTAAAACCTTTATCCAATGGTTGCAAGATCTCTGTCAACGTTTGATAAGACTTTGACCAACGTTTTGCAATATCCTTGTCTAACGTTTTGCAATACTTTTGCCTGTGATTTGGGAAAGCGAAAAATAACGTTCGTTTAGAGGACGCTAATGCTATAAACAAGTTATTTTATTATCGGGTGGTGGATGTGTGGTCGAAGTGTGGTCGAAAACACGAGTAAATGGGCATCGACCACAACATTAAAAATATAATTGCCAAAGAATTATGGTATAGGTGTGGTCGAGTGGTCGGAAAAAACCGAAAACCGACATTTCTGTATGCGCCTTTGCACCACCCTACTGCTTGGTGGGGATGATATTTGAGGAATTTAGGATTATTGCTTATGCTAACCAACAGATAGGGACGGGAAATGAAATGAACCGTATCATGTCCAATAGGGACTGATACGGTTCAAGTGATAAATTATCTAAGAATCAGATCAATCGGCAAGTTTTGCCTTGATCATCTCACGATTCAGACGTGCAATGTTGCTGATGGTCTCGTTCTTCGGGCAAACTGCTTCGCAGGCACGGGTATTGGTGCAGTTACCAAATCCGAGTTCGTCCATCTTGGCAACCATGTTCTTCACACGGCGTGCAGCCTCTACGCGACCTTGTGGAAGGAGTGCGAGCTGGCTAACCTTAGATGATACGAAGAGCATGGCAGAACCGTTCTTACAAGCGGCTACGCAAGCACCACAACCGATGCATGAAGCGCAGTCCATAGCCTCGTCGGCGTCTTCCTTCGGGATGAGGATAGCGTTAGCATCCTGAGCCTGACCGGTGCGCACGGTGGTGTATCCACCTGCCTGCATGATCTTATCGAAGGCTCCACGGTCAACCATACAGTCTTTGATAACGGGGAAGGCTGCCGAGCGCCAAGGCTCTACGGTGATAACGTCGCCGTCTTTGAAGCGGCGCATGTAAAGCTGGCAGGTGGTGGCGCCACGTTCGGTCTTACCGTGTGGTGTACCGTTGATATAGAGCGAGCACATACCGCAGATACCCTCGCGGCAGTCGTGGTCGAATACGAAAGGCTCCTGGCCTTCGTTGATGAGTTCCTCATTGAGGATATCCAGCATCTCGAGGAATGAGGTGTCATCGGGGATGTCCTTCATCTCGTGAGTATCGAAGTGGCCCTGGTCTTTGGGTCCGTTCTGACGCCAGAACTTGATGGTAAATGATATATTCATGATGCTTAGTTCTTATAGTTACGTGTTTGTACCTTGATTGCCTCATACTCCAGTGGCTCTTTGATGAGTTCGGGCTCGTTGCCTTTGCCCTTGTACTCCCAGCAACCTACATAGAAGTAATTCTCGTCGTCGCGCTTAGCTTCGCCTTCCTCGGTCTGATATTCCTCGCGGAAGTGTCCACCGCAAGATTCGTTGCGTGAAAGAGCGTCGAAAGCTACGAGTTCACCCATGGTGAAGAAGTCGCGGAGGTGGATGGCTTTGTCGAGTTCGACATTGAGTCCTTCCTTCTTACCGGGCACGAAGAGGTTGGTGTCGAACTCTTTTTCGAGCTCATGCATCTTCTTCAAACCTTCTTTCAGTCCCTCTGCGGTGCGACCCATACCTACATATTCCCACATGATGTGGCCGAGTTCTTTGTGGATTGAGTCAACTGAGCGCTTACCCTTGATGTTGAGCAGACGGTCGATTTCAGCGTTGACAGCCTTCTCAGCTTCCTCAAATTCGGGAAGATCTGTGGGAACCTTTGCCCATACAGCCTGATCGGCCAGGTAGTTCTGGATGGTGTAAGGCAATACGAAGTATCCGTCGGCCAGACCCTGCATCAATGCCGAAGCACCGAGGCGGTTTGCACCATGGTCAGAGAAGTTACACTCACCAATGGCGAACAGACCGGGGATGGTGGTCTGCAGCTCGTAGTCAACCCAGATACCACCCATGGTATAGTGGATGGCGGGATAAATCATCATGGGCTTGTAGTACTTCACACCGTTGATTTCGTTGGCTACATCGCCAGGGAATACGTCGGTGATTTCCTCATACATATCGAAGAGGTTGCCATAACGCTGCATGATAACGTCGAGGCCGAGACGGTTGATAGACTCAGAGAAGTCAAGGAATACGGCAAGTCCGGTATTGTTTACACCGTAGCCCTTGTCGCAACGCTCCTTAGCTGCACGTGAGGCTACGTCACGGGGTACGAGGTTACCGAAGGCTGGATAGCGACGCTCAAGATAGTAGTCGCGGTCTTCCTCTGGAATTTCCCATCCCTGCTTGGTGCCAGCCTGAAGGGCTTTAGCGTCTTCAAGTTTCTTAGGAACCCAGATACGTCCATCGTTACGGAGTGACTCTGACATCAGGGTCAACTTAGACTGCTTGTCGCCGTGTACGGGGATACAGGTGGGGTGAATCTGTACGTAAGAGGGGTTTGCGAAGTATGCGCCCTTGCGGTAGCACTGTACTGCTGCGGTGCAGTTACATCCCATAGCATTGGTAGAAAGGAAGTAGGTGTTTCCGTATCCACCAGTAGCGATTACTACGGCATTGGCGGTGAAGCGCTCGAGTTCGCCGGTCACAAGGTTCTTGGCGATGATACCGCGTGCACGTCCGTCAACGATTACTACGTCTTCCATTTCATAGCGGGTGTAGAGCTTCACCTTACCAGCTTGTACTTGGCAAGAGAGTGAGCTGTAGGCACCGAGCAGAAGCTGCTGACCGGTCTGACCCTTTGCATAGAATGTACGTGATACCTGTGCACCACCAAAAGAACGGTTGGCGAGCATGCCGCCGTACTCACGTGCGAAAGGTACGCCCTGAGCTACACACTGGTCGATGATATTGTTTGACACCTCTGCCAGACGATATACGTTGGCTTCGCGGGCACGGTAGTCACCGCCCTTTACGGTGTCATAGAACAGACGATATACTGAGTCGCCGTCGTTCTGATAACATTTGGCTGCATTGATACCGCCCTGTGCTGCGATAGAGTGTGCACGACGGGGAGAATCCTGAATGCAGAGGTTGATAACATTGAAACCCATCTCACCCAAAGAGGCTGCGGCAGAAGCACCGGCAAGACCGGTACCAACCACGATGACGTCGAGTTTCAGTTTATTCTTTGGGTTGACCAGACGCTGATGAGCCTTATACTCTTTCCATTTGTCGGCTACTGGTCCGGCAGGGATTTTTGAATCTATTTGTTTTGCCATAATTCAAAAGTAATTAAAGATTTGACATTAATCCTGCTCTATACTACCACAGGCTGGGAGCAAGTCCAGCAGCGAAAGCTACTACTACTGCTATGAAAGCAAGGATGAGCAGAGACACATAGATGTTGCCGATAACGCGCCAACGGTTGAACCAAAGTTTGCCGCTGATACCGATAGTCTGCATGGCTGACCAGAATCCGTGGGTCAGGTGGAACCACAGAGCTACCAACCAAACGATGTAGAGCACTACATAGACTGGGTTCTGGAACGTGTCGATGATAAAGGCGAAACCATCTGAAGGCAGATGACCCATGGTGGTACCGATAAGCTCGGCAAACATCATGTTGTACCAGAAGTTGAACAAGTGGAGCAGCAGACCCAGTACAACGACGATTCCCAGAACGAGCATGTTCTGAGAAGCCCATTCTACCTTTGCGGGCTTTTCTGTCTCAGCATAACGCTCCGAACCACGGGCAGAACGGTTCTGTGCGGTCAGGATGAATGCATAAACAATGTGAATTACTGCCAAGGCAGCCAATCCCAAGGTAGCTACTACAGCATACCAGTTGGCACCAAGAGCTTCACAAATCCAGTTGTAAGCCTCGCCAGAGAACAGCGCAACAATGTTCATGCATCCGTGGAATGTCAGGAACAGGATCAGCGCGATACCCGTTACGGACATCACAACCTTACGACCAATTGATGAATTGATTAACCACATAAAATGTTGAAATTTAATTAATTAAATATTTGATTTTGTTGTTTATACAAAGGAACTTTGCCTCACGGCATATTCGCACAATACCCACTAATAAGTAAGCTTTTGCGCTTTCTGCCGACAAAATTACTAAAAAACAATGAACCACGCAAACGTTTTCGTTAAAATCATCACAATATTATATATTATACTATGTATTGATGCGCGCTATTTCACTTCGTATTTTTGAATAATTCTATCGTTTCGTTTACCTTCGGGATGCATTCGGGATGCATTCGGGATGTTATCATAAGCCATACGCGGTTAGTCTGATGCATATACGTGAAAAGCCTCAAATAATTCTGCTGTAAGTCCCAACTAAGTCCCAACTAAGTCCCATGATTTTGCGGACTACAATGGGAAAATATTGGGAGAAACAACCTACCTGCATAGTGGGTCAAACAATCTATCAAACCTATCGCCTGCTCCACAAACCACCGCTTCAGCCTTTTACTACAATACAGAAACCAATCGTATCAGACTGCATAATATGCTTTTTTAATACTTTAGTACACTACTTGAAAACTTTTTTTGTAATTTTGCACACGGAATAATAAAACATCATTCATCTATGATTCTTCATTACGACGTACTGGTGATAGGAGGCGGACACGCTGGATGCGAGGCAGCATGCGCTTCGGCAAACATGGGAGCAAAGACTTGTCTCGTCACCATGGATATGAACAAAATAGCACAAATGTCGTGCAACCCGGCTGTGGGAGGCATTGCCAAAGGACAAATCGTGCGAGAAATAGACGCGCTCGGCGGACAGATGGGTCTCGTGACAGACGCTACTGCCATTCAGTTTCGTATGCTCAACAGAAGCAAAGGACCTGCCATGTGGAGTCCACGAGCACAATGCGACCGAGGAAAATTCATTTGGGAATGGAGAAACATACTCGACAAAACCGATAATCTCGATATTTGGCAAGACCAAGCAGACGAACTCTTGGTGGAGAACAAATGTGCCGTAGGTGTGAAAACAATATGGGGTGTGGAACTGCGTGCCAAAGCGATCATCATCACGGCGGGCACTTTCCTCAACGGACTGATGCACATCGGACGTACCATGGTGCCGGGTGGACGTATCGCAGAACCGGCAGTTCCCCACTTTACCGAAAGTATTACCCGACACGGAATTCGTTCAGAACGCATGAAAACGGGAACTCCTGTGCGCATAGACCGCCGTTCGGTAGATTTCAACGAGATGGTAGTTCAAGAAGGAGAACACGATTTTCACCAATTTTCCTATATGGGCAAACACAGAGTGTTACCTCAACTGACCTGTTGGACTTGCAACACAAATGCTAAGGTGCACGAGATTCTGCGCTCTGGACTTAAAGACTCTCCTCTTTATAATGGACAGATTCAATCCATAGGTCCACGCTACTGCCCTTCGATAGAAACCAAGCTCGTGACGTTTGCAGACCGCGAACAGCACCCGCTGTTCCTCGAACCAGAAGGAACCGACACCAACGAAATGTATCTGAACGGCTTTTCATCATCACTCCCGATGGAGGTACAAATAGAAGCCTTGCGACAAATTCCTGCTTTCCGTAACATCAAAGTCTATCGACCTGGTTACGCCATCGAATACGACTTCTTCGACCCAACTCAACTGAAACATTCGTTGGAATCGAAAATCATATCTGGACTGTTCATGGCAGGACAGGTGAACGGAACAACAGGATACGAGGAGGCTGGCGGACAAGGTACCATTGCCGGAATCAACGCCGCTATATTCTGCACAGGAGGCGAACCGCTCGTTCTGCATCGCGACGAAGCTTATATCGGCGTACTCATCGACGACCTCGTCACAAAAGGCGTCGATGAACCCTACCGCATGTTCACATCAAGAGCAGAATACCGCATCCTACTCCGACAAGATGATGCCGACGCTCGTCTCACCGAGAAGGCTTACCAACTCGGCGTGGCTAAAACAGACCGATTCAACTGGTGGATGGAGAAGAAACAATGCATCGAAGAAATCGAAAGATTCTGCCAAACATTCCCCATTAAACCCCGTCTCATCAACAGAGCGCTGGAGGCAATGGGTTCTACCCCACTCGTCTATGGTTGCAAACTTGAAGACTTGATCACACGACCCGAACTCAACATCGACAAACTTGAGGAGGTCATTCCCGAACTGAAAGAGCAACTCGACCGCTTACCAAACCGCAGAGAGGAAATCAAAGAGGCTGCCGAGGTACATATCAAATATAAAGGTTACATCGAGCGCGAGCGTATCGTAGCCGACAAAATGCACCGTTTGGAGAATATCCGCATCAAAGACCACTTCAATTATAACGAGCTTCAGCAATTAAGCACAGAGGCAAGACAGAAACTAACTGCAATAAACCCCGAAACACTCGCACAAGCAAGTCGCATACCTGGCGTATCCCCCAGCGATATCAACGTGTTACTCGTGCTGTTAGGAAGATAAAGTTTCACGTGAAACAACAACAATATTAAATAAATTACACGATTATGAACAACCCAGTATTATTGGAAAATCTTCGATGCATTCCGGATTTTCCGAAGAAAGGCATTAATTTCCGCGACGTAACAACACTCTATAAGAATCCAGAGTGCATGAAGATTATGGTCGATGAAATGTATGAACTCTACAAAGAGAAGGGAATCACCAAAATTGTAGGCATCGAAAGCCGCGGTTTTGTCATGGCCGCTGCCCTCGCTACTAAACTCGGCGCAGGTGTTGTATTGGCAAGAAAACCTGGAAAACTCCCCGCTACGGTTATCAAAGAGTCTTTTTCTAAAGAGTACGGAGTAGACACCGTTGAAATGCACATCGACTCTATCGATGAAAACGACGTAGTTCTTATCCACGACGATCTACTTGCCACCGGTGGAACCGCAAAGGCAACTTTAAAACTCGTGAACCACTTCCATCCCAAGAAAGTATATATGAACTTTATCATCGAAATAACCGACGAAGGACTGCACGGACGCGATTGCCTTGAAAAGGACGTAGAAGTAACAACCTTGATGGTTATTTAAATCATTCTTATATACATCTGTTTCACGTGAAACAACAGTAACATGACTAAAGAAGAGAACGAGGCGCGCATTGCAAGACTGAAATCTATTGTGCTGAATATGCCAGAGAAACCGGGCAGCTATCAGTACTACGACGAAAATGGCACTATAATATATGTAGGCAAAGCCAAACGCTTAAAATCGCGCGTCTCGTCCTATTTTCACACAGAAGTAGATCGTTTCAAGACAAAAGTACTTGTATCGAAGATTCACGATATAAGCTATACGGTAGTAAACACCGAAGAGGACGCGCTATTATTGGAAAATTCTCTCATTAAGAAATATAACCCTCGATACAACGTACTACTTAAAGACGGCAAGACCTACCCCAGCATTTGCATCACCAAAGAGTATCTTCCTCGTATTTTCAGCACGCGTACTATCAATAAGAAATGGGGAACGTATTATGGGCCATATTCTCATGTGGCTTCGATGAATGCCGTGTTGGATCTTATCAAAAAGCTCTATCATCCCCGCAGTTGCCGTTTTCCCATCACCTGGGATGGCGTAGAGCAACGTAAATATCAGGTTTGCCTGGAATACCACATGAAGAATTGCGGTGCGCCATGCATTGGCAAACAGAGTATGGAAGACTATCAACGTAACATCGAACAGGCCCGCGAGATTCTAAAAGGCAACACACGTGAGGTTTTACGCGCCATGAAAGACGAAATGATGGCTTTGGCGGAGGAATTACGGTTTGAAGAGGCAGAAGAAGTGAAACGTCGATATTTGCTCATCGACCAATTTGTTTCGAAGAGCGAAGTAGTAAGCCATACGATTAATAATGTTGATGTACTTACGATTACTAATGACGAAAAAATTGCTTTCGTCAACTATATCCATGTAGCGAATGGCGCAATCAACCAGAGCTTCACATTTGAATATAAGAAGCGCTTGGATGAAAGCGATGAAGAATTGCTTCAATTGGCGATTGTAGAGATGCGTGAACGCTTTCAAAGCAATGCGCGGGAGATTATACTACCACAGGAAATAAACTGCAATCTGGAGGGAGTAACCATTACTGTACCACAACGCGGCGACAAGAAAACGCTTCTCGATCTTTCCCTTATGAACGGGAAACAGTATAAATTTGACCGACTAAAGCAAGCAGAAAAGTTAAATCCTGAACAAAAATCAGTACGACTGATGAAAGAAATACAGGACGCACTCCATTTACCTAAACTTCCATATCAGATAGAATGTTTCGACAACTCCAATATTAGCGGTACAGACGCCGTGGCTGCATGCGTCGTTTTCAAGAAGGCAAAACCTTCAAAACAAGACTATCGTAAGTATAATATAAAGACTGTGGTTGGTGCAGATGACTACGCAAGCATGAAGGAAGTAGTTGGTAGGCGTTATCGTCGTCTGATAGACGAACAACAACCTCTACCTGATCTCATTATTGCCGATGGTGGAAAGGGGCAGATGGAGGTTATTCGCGAAGTCATTCAAGATGAATTGAAACTAGACATTCCTATCGCAGGATTGGCAAAAGATGACCGTCACAGAACTAATGAACTGCTCTACGGATTTCCACCAAGGGTAATTGGAATGAAGACAGACTCAGAACTGTTCCGACTTTTCACTCAAATACAAGATGAAGTGCACCGTTTTGCAATTACATTCCACCGCGACAAGCGTTCCAAGCACCAACTCCACAGCGAACTTGACGATATTAAAGGTATTGGTCCTAAAACGCGAGACAGTCTCTTGAAGGCTCTAAAAAGCGTAAAACGTATTCGCGAAGCAGACTTAAATACCCTAAATAAGATTGTGGGCGAAGCCAAAGCAAATATTATCTTTGAGCATTTCAACAAACCATAAAGCATGCACAAAAAGATCGGTCTGAGTCAATAACCATGCAGCATAAGTTAAACCAGCAAAGAAACATGCCCGAAAAACGCTTTAATTTGCCGCTCAGAGACAACGAGCAACATATATATAGAGTTTATCCACAATACTAATCAAACGGCTTTAGATAGAAAAAAAGCATATTCATTAACAAAAAAAACACAACCAAAGTAATAGTTAAACAAACCTATCATTTTAAAAACCTTTATTATAATAGTAAGGAGTAAGACAACGCTTACTTTATATATCGCTCACTTAATCGTACTTCTGGGACTACAGCGCTTAGGTACTAACATTCGGAAATAAAAAAGAAAATGGGATTTTCTTTTGTATTTCGCTCACTTAATCGTACCTCTGCGACTACGTCGCTTAGGTACTAACATTCGGAAATACAAAAGAAAATGGGATTTTCTTTTGTATTTCGCTCACTTAATCGTACCTTTGTAGCATGAGAGTAGTAATACAACGCGTACAGCATGCCAGCGTAACAATAAAAGGCACGTTACATTCCAAAATTGGTAAAGGTTATCTTATCCTATTAGGAGTGTGTGAAGAAGATACTTCTGAAGATGTGGAATGGCTGGTAAAAAAGATAGTAGGCCTAAGAGTCTTTGAAGATGAAAACGGAGTGATGAATCGTTCTATTATGGAAGAAGATGGTGAAGCACTCGTAGTAAGCCAATTTACACTATATGCAAGCTATAAGAAAGGCAACCGGCCATCGTGGTTTCGTGCAGCCAGTCACGAGATTTCCATACCTCTATACGAGGAATTTTGCAGTAAGTTAAGTGAAGCGATGAACAAGCCTGTTGGCACAGGAGAATTTGGGGCAGACATGAAAGTGGAACTCTTGAACGATGGTCCTGTTACCATCTGCATGGACACTAAAAACAAGGAATAGCTAACAAATAGAAACAGATAAGCTTGATGATTAAAAGGTTTCTAACCGAAGAAAAGTGGTCAACTATAGCCTATATCTTAAACATAGTGGGCTTAGTGATGATCTTCACACGAAAATCATGGGATACATACAACCCATGGTATGGTTTAATAGGAGGGCTATTGATTGTGTTAGGCTTTAGCATCAACACATACATAGATTTCCCCCACCCTTTTCGTCAAGCAGAAACATCTAAAAAATTTGGGATTATATTTCGAATTTGCGCAATAATAGTACTCATCGTCTTGCTTATCTATACAATATTTGAAGAACAGGCAGAACTATCTTTGAACATGTAAATACTTCTAAATAATGACTATAAAAGAAGCTCAAGAAACAGTTGACAATTGGATCAAAGAATACGGAGTACGTTATTTCTCCGAACTTACCAATATGGCTTGCCTAACAGAAGAGGTAGGTGAGCTGGCTCGTATCATAGCCAGGAAATATGGCGATCAGAGTTTCAAAGAAGGTGAAAAGTGTGACCTTAGCGACGAGATGGCCGATGTGTTATGGGTGTTACTATGCCTTGCCAACCAAACAGGTGTGGACCTTACAGAAGCATTGGCACGTAACCTTGCAAAGAAAACACAACGCGACGCCACACGCCACATCAACAATCCAAAGTTGAAGTAATAACTAAAAGTCATTGCCCCACCCCTCCCAAGGGGCAATATTTCATTTACAAATAAAAAAACAACAATAAAAAAAGAACATTATGTCAGAGAAACTGAACAACAAACAAGACGAGAACAAGTACGAAAAAGCTTTGAGTCTCTACAATTGTGAAGTATCCGACGAAGAAGTGCGTGACGCAGTCCGCAAGATTATCGCAGAGAAAGTTCATGAAAACGACAACCTTGAGGTGAAAAATTTCCTCATGGGTAGTGTTGAACTTACAACGTTGAAGACCACCGATTCAGAGGATAGTGTACTTGCATTTACCGAGCGCGTCAACCAATTTGACGAGCAATATCCAGAACTACCCCATGTAGCCACTATTTGTGTCTATCCATGTTTTGCTAAAACAGTTAGCGAAACACTTGAAGTTGATGGAGTAGAGATTGCCTGCGTGAGCGGCAGTTTTCCCTCATCACAGGCACTTATCGAGGTAAAGGTAGCAGAGACTGCCCTTGCAATAAAGGATGGTGCAACAGAGATAGATATTGTCATGCCAGTAGGAAAATTCCTAAGTGGCAACTATGAAGAAGTGGCAGATGAAATCTCCGAACTGAAGAATGTATGTGGAGAGAAGAAGATGAAGGTAATTCTTGAAACTGGATGCTTGAAAACAGCAGCCAATATTAAGAAGGCCTCTATCCTTTCTATGTATGCAGGAGCAGATTATATCAAGACCTCAACAGGAAAGTTAAAACCCGCTGCAACCCCGGAAGCTGCTTATGTCATGTGTCAAGCTATCAAGGAATATTATGATAAGACAGGCATCCAGATAGGTTTCAAGCCTGCTGGTGGTCTCAATACCGTCATGGACGCCATCACGATGTACACTATAGTCAAGGAAGTTTTGGGTGAAAAATGGCTCACCAACCAATGGTTCCGTATGGGCACATCACGCCTTGCCAACCTGCTTTTGAGCGAGGTGGTAGGTCATGAGACCAAGTTCTTCTAAAGGCGACGCTCTATCACGTAGTCAACATAGGCAGTCAAGGCATCCTTGACTGCCTTTTCTTTTACGCTATTGTTGATGTAAGACATACATATCTTACTCATTTCCAACATCTTTTGTTCAGCATATTCAATACCGCCGTTACTCTTTGCAAACTCTACCAGTACCGCAATTTCATCCTTATTGACAGTGCCTTCTTTTACTTTACGTGCCAAAGTCAGCATCGACTCCATTGGTGTATGATTAAGTGCATATATTACAGGAAGCGTTAGCTTACCTTCCATCATATCGTTTCCTGTGGGCTTGCCAATTTCTTTAGAATCATAATAATCAAATATATCATCCCGGATTTGGAACATAACACCCAAAGTCTGTCCAAATTCGCCAGCTTTTTCTATTTCTTCATCGGATGCACCAGTAGATAAGGCACCGATTACGCAACATGCTTCAAAGAGCGCAGCCGTTTTCTGTTTGATAACCTGATAATAAACTTCCTCGCTAATCTCCTGATTTTGAATGTTCGACAGTTGAAGTATTTCACCTGCAGCAAGTGTCCGGCCGAGTTCAGAGAGGTTCTGCACAATATGTTTATTACCTGTTTTAGCAACATTGAGCAACGCAGTAGAAAGTATGTAATCACCCACAAGTACAGCTACCTTATTATTATAAGTAGCATTAACCGATGCCTGTCCGCGTCGTTCATCACTTTCATCCACCACATCATCATGCACAAGAGAAGCAGTATGCAGTAGCTCAAGACCTACAGCAGCATGCTGGGTCTCTACCGATACCTGCCCATAGTTCTTCGCTACGAGTAAAGTCAACATAGGTCTCATACGTTTTCCACCTCGTTGTCTGATGTGATCCAACACTTGAGAAAGCAAAGCTTCATCATGTTTGAGATTACTATTCATCAACTCAATAAAATCGTTGAGTTCCTTCTCTATTGGGTGCTTAATAAGTGATAAATGATCCATAATCGCAGAAATTTAATGCAAAAATAGTGAAAATCTCGCAGTAATGAGAAATTATTTAGTAATTTTACGCAGAAAATAGAAAATGTTATGAATAAACTATTCCTTTTAGACGCTTACGCACTGATATACCGTTCATATTACGCCTTTATCAAGAACCCGCGTATCAATTCCAAGGGGCTGAATACTTCAGCAATCGTAGGGTTTGTAAACACCCTCCAGGAAGTACTTACGAAAGAGCAACCCACACACATTGGCGTGGCATTTGACCCTCATGGACCCACATTTCGCAGCGAAGCATTCCCAGAATACAAAGCACAACGTGAGGCAACTCCAGAAGACATCCGCAAGTCTGTTCCTATCATCAAAGACCTCTTGCGTGCATGGAACATATCCATCCTTGAAGTTGATGGCTATGAAGCTGATGATGTGATAGGTACTTTGGCCACAAAAGCAGGCGAGTTGGGTGTTGACACCTATATGCTCACGCCCGATAAGGACTATGGCCAATTGGTGACAGAACACGTACACATCTATCGTCCGCGACATGGCGGTGGTTATGAAGTAATGGGACCAGAAGAAGTGAAAGCCAAATACAACATCCCCTCACCTACTGCTGTCATCGACTTGCTCGCCTTAATGGGCGATGCAGCCGACAACTTTCCAGGTTGCCCAGGTGTTGGAGAAAAGACAGCAGCCAAACTCATCGGCCAATTTGGAAACATCGACCAGCTCCTTGCCCATACCTCAGAACTGAAAGGTGCATTGAAGACAAAAGTCGAAACCCACGTCAATGACATCCGCCTATCACTTTTCCTCGCCACAATCAAAACCGATGTTCCCGTCGAACTCAACCTCGACGAATTGAAGGTGAGTCACCCCAATGAGGAAGAACTGGGTCGTTTACTCGAAGAATTAGAGTTTAAGAGCCTTGCTAACAAGATTCTTAAAAAATCTAAAAATACTCAAACATCTGCTAATTCTCAGCTCTCTCTCTTTGCAGAATTTGCGCCCGAGAGTGCGGAAAGCTCAAAATTTTCGAGTTTTGAGAGCTTAAAAACCACTCCTCACAAGTATCATCTTGTTGATAATGAGGAAGAAATGCAACGCATTTGTGACTATTTTAGGACAGTTGAAAATGTCAGTCTAGACACAGAGACCACTTCGACAACAGCAATAGACGCAGAACTCGTAGGTTTGAGCTTTGCGACAAAGGAACACGAAGCGTATTACGTACCAGTGCCAGCAGATAGAGCCGAAGCACAAAAAGTAGTTGAAATTTTCCGCCCGATCTATGAGAGCGACAAAATAGTAAAGGTTGGACAAAATCTAAAATACGATTTGGAAGTGTTGCGCAACTATGACATTCATCTGCAAGGTCCGATGTTCGACACCATGATAGCCCATTATCTTCTCCAACCCGAACTGCACCACAACATGGACTACATGGCAGAAGCATATCTCCACTACCAAACCATCCACATCGACGAACTGATAGGACCGAAAGGAAAAAAGCAACGTTCGATGCGCGACCTCACTCCCGAACAGGTCTATGAATATGCTGCCGAGGACGCAGACATTACTCTTCAACTGAAAAACCACCTTGAGCCACAACTCAAAGAATATGGTGCTGACCGCCTGTTCTACGATATCGAGATGCCATTGATGCCTGTATTGGCAGAAATGGAAATGAATGGTGTATGTATTGACGCGTCATCATTGGCTGATACCTCATTACAACTTACCGAACGCATAAACACTATAGAACAAGAGATCTATACCTTGGCAGGCGAAACATTCAACATTGCCTCCCCCAAACAAGTTGGCGATGTGCTGTTTGGTAAACTGAAGATTGTTGAAAAACCCAAGAAAACCAAGACCGGACAGTATGTCACAAGTGAAGAAGTGCTCCAACAGTTACGCCACAAACACGAGATAGTAGATAAGATTCTGCAACATCGTGGATTGAAGAAACTCTTGGGCACCTATATCGATGCACTCCCCCGACTCATCAATCCCCGTACCGGCCACATCCACACCTCATTCAACCAGACAATCACAGCCACCGGACGCCTTTCGTCAAGCGATCCCAACTTACAAAACATACCTGTGCGAGGTGAAGATGGCAAAGAAATCCGTAAAGCATTCATCCCCGAACCTGGATGCCTTTTCTTCTCTGCCGACTATAGTCAGATTGAACTACGTGTCATGGCACATCTAAGTGGGGATGAAAACATGATTCGGGTATTCCGCGAAGGCAAGGACCTGCATGCTGCCACAGCTGCCAACATCTATAAAAAAGATATCAACGAGGTTACTCGCGATGAGCGCTCCAAGTCTAAGCGCGCCAATTTCGGAATTATCTACGGCATCACCGTGTTTGGTCTTGCCGAGCGTCTTGACATCGACCGTAGTGAGGCTAAACAACTGATAGACGGATACTTTGATACTTTCCCACAAGTGCATGACTATATGGAGAAGGCCAAAGCACTGGCTCACGAACAAGGTTATGTCACTACCCTGTTTGGCCGTCGCCGCTATTTGCCCGACATCAATAGTGCCAATGCCGTGGTGCGCGGATTTGCCGAGCGCAATGCCATCAACGCTCCTATACAGGGAACTGCAGCCGACATCATTAAGGTAGCAATGATACGCATCTTCCAACGTTTCCAACAGGAAGGCATCCGCAGCAAGATGATTCTCCAGGTACACGACGAACTCAACTTCTCTGTCTATCCTGAAGAGCGTGCGCAAGTGGAGCGCATCGTACTCGAAGAGATGCAAGGAGCCATCAAACTCCATGTTCCATTGGTAGCCGACAGCGGTTGGGGAGCCAACTGGCTTGAGGCTCACTAAACATCAGGCAAGAATCAATAGAACTCTAAACATTATTCTATAAAACAACAAACAAAATGAAAAGGAAACAACTCTTTCTGACCGTCACTACCCTATTGGTATGTTTGACCCTTACTGCAATGTTCACATCTTGCGGAGATGATGACTCAAAAACAGATGATTCTCAAAGCTGGATTTGCGGCAAATGGGATGTAAGCGTCGATGTCACCAACTACGAGAACAACAAGGTTGTTGAACACCGAACCGACAGAAAAGGTACAGCCAAGTTTGAAAGAAACGGCACCCTCAGTGGCTTTGAAGATTTCACGAAATGGAAACTTACCGCCAACACCCTGACCGTTAGCGGTTCGAAAGGTAACGTAAGCGAGAAAACTTTCAATATCTCAACAGATGCAAACAATCAAATCTTCACTTTCACCGAAGAGATAGAAACACTAAAGACAAATGACAGCACTTCTGCCAACGGCAAGATAGAAAAGAAATGCATCAAAGTGTATGTCTTCCGAAAAGACTACACTTACAGTTCTAACAAACAATAAGACCCTATCCATCGCCCGATGTGGATTCAACATCCTATCGGGCGATTATTTTATATCGGTCATAATTCCCACGAAAGTATATCCGCAAAATTTATATCTATTCGATGTCGCTCAGAAATAAAACAGATCGATATTCTTTTAATAACGCTTTGACATGGTTTTCCAGACGTTTGGCAAAACGTATTGTCCAACGTTTGCAAGGGTATTTCCTAAGGTTTGGCAAAGATATCGTCTAACGTTTGAAAAAGGTCTTTTCAAAGTTTGACAAAAGTGTTATCCAACATTTGACAAAAGTATTATCCAACGTTTGATAAAAGTATTATCCAACGTTTGATAAAGGTATTATCCAACGTTTGATAAAGGTGTTATCCAACGTTTGATAAAAGTATTATCAAGGTCTGAAAAAACGCTGATAAACTATAGTAAACCCATTTATACATCAATCGCTTAGCTGGTCCGTGTTGATGATAGATGGCAATCCGGTGGTCGATGTGTGGTCGAACTTTCAGACATCGACCACCACTTAAAGTTCTAATATACTGCACGTTATACTATAGGTATGGTCGAGTGGTCGAAATTTTCTGAAAACTAAAATAACTGCGTGCTGAGGTAGTAATACTTTCTTGGACGACACGGATTTACAATGATGCCCACAAAGCAACCTTGCTGCCGTCAATAGAAAACATGCTTATTATCAACCGAAAACACATTTATTCGCCATGAAAATCAGCACAATAAGTGAAAGAAAAGGTATAAATGGAAATTTTGAACATTATGTAGTAATTTATGAATAGTATGATGTGATGGAAAAGTCGTAACTTTGCGCTCGATTAGTTATAGTTTAGAATATCAGAAGAAATATATCAAGCATAAGAAGATGAAAAAAGTATTGTTTTTTTGTATCGCTCTCTGTGCAATCACAATGGTCAAAGCACAGGAGACCCTTACGCTGAACCAGTGTTTGCAAATGGCGATAGACAACAATCTCTCGTTGAAAATCAGTCGAAATGAGGTTGCAAAAGGTAAACAAACCATTAGCGAAAACCGCGCCAAACTGTATCCACAGATCAATGCAGTGGCACAGCTCAACGACAACTTCACTCCACCAGTATCTGTCACCGATGGTTCGGCATACGGTAAGTCCTACAATGTGACCAAAACCCTACAATACAATGCCTCAGCAGGTTTACAATTACAGATGCCCCTCTACAACCAAATGGTGCTTACAGCTATCGACATTTCCAAAACTGTTGACCATCTGAACCAGCTCTCTTATGAGAAAGCACGCGAAGATCTCATCGTGCAGACCGCCAAAGCCTATTATATGGCGCAAAACACATTAGAGCAAATTCGCTTGGTGAACGATAATATCAAGCGTTTGGAAGAGTTGCGCGACATCACCCAAGCATTCTACGACAACCAGATGAGCCTTGAAGTAGATTTGAAGCGCGTCAACCTCAATATCGAGAACCTCACCGTGCAGCGCGACAATGCCGTTGCCATGCTCGATCAGCAATATACCATGCTAAAATATGTCATCGACTATCCTGCCGACAAGGCCATCCAAGTGACCGACATGGAGCCTGCCAAGATAGAGGAAGTGAAGGCCAACGGCCTCAATACCGGCCTCTACGAACTGCAACTGCTTGAGAAGAAAAAGGAATTGACCAAGAAGCAAACCAAGCTTGCCAAAGACGGCTATCTTCCCACACTAAGCCTTACCGGCAGTCTGATGTACTCAGCTTTCACCGATAAGTTTGAACATTGGTTCCATTCGGGCGATTCCAACCATTGGTATGGCTCCAACGGTTTAGGCCTTCAGGTGCGCGTTCCCATCTTCGACGGTTTTGAGAAACGCTCTAAAATCAGACGTGCCAAGATAGAAGAAGACAATGCACGTATCGGCTATGAAAATGCCCTGAAAGGCATGCAGGCCAACTATATCAATGCTGTCAGCGAAGTAAACAACTGCCAACGCAACTACAAAAAGCAGTCAGACAATTATCTTTTGGCACAAGATGTATATAGCGTGACCGCCGACCAATATAAAGAAGGCGTCAGTTCGATGACCGCAGTACTCCAAGACGAGATGCGTATGAGCGAAGCCATGAATAATTATCTTACAGCCTGCTATAGCTATAAGATAGCCAACCTGTCACTTCTCAAACTCACCGGTCAACTGGACCAAGTGAAATAAAGCCATTTTCAAACTATATTATCATACAATAACAACGAACAAAACAAAACGAAGATATGGAAAACAAGGAAAACAAAGAAAATAAAGAAATGGAAAACGTAGAAACAGTACAGGAAGAAAATGCCAAGGAGTTTAAGAAGCTCAGAGGCCGTCGCCTCGTAGTCAGTCTTATCGGCATTGCCATTCTTGCCTATGGTCTATGGAAAATCGGCTGTCTCTTCTTCGATTACTCTTCCAATGAGTCGAGCAACGATGCCCAGATAGAGCAGTATATCTCTCCCGTTAACCTCCGTGCATCAGGCTACATAGCCAAAGTTTGTTTCAGAGAGCATCAAGAAGTGCATAAAGGCGACACCCTGCTCATTCTCGACGACCGAGAATACCGCATCCGTCTGATGGAGGCAGAGGCTGCGCTGAAGGATGCTTTGGCTGGCGCCAACGTCATCGATGCCACCAAGCAAACCACCGAGACCTCGGCATCTATCTATTCTGCCTCTATCGATGAGATAGAAGTGCGCCTCGCCAAACTTGCCAAAGACTGCGAACGCTACCGCAATTTGGTGGCCAAGAAAGCCGCAACCCCAATCCAACTGGAACAACTGGAAGTGGAATATGCCGCCACGAAAAAGAAACTCGAAGCCGCCAAGAAGCAACAAGCTGCTGCTTATAAAGGCGTCAACGAGGTGACCACTCGCAAGCAAAACGTTGCAGCCGCCATCGAGCGTGCTCAGGCAGCAGTCGAAATGGCCAAGTTAAACCTCTCCTACTGTGTTGTTGTGGCCCCTTGCAACGGTAAATTGGGACGCCGATCTATTGAGGAAGGCCAGATGGTCAATGCAGGAACCACCATCACCTATATTGTCCCCGACAATCAGAAATGGGTGGTAGCCAATTTCAAGGAGACCCAGATAGAGCACCTCTACGTAGGTCAGAAGGTGCGTATCAGCGTAGATGCTATGCACGACAAGGAGTTTGAAGGCACCGTTACCGCCATTTCCGGTGCCACAGGCGCTAAGTATTCACTTGTTCCTACCGACAATTCTGCCGGCAACTTCGTAAAGATTCAGCAGCGCGTGCCAGTACGCATCGACTTCACCAATATCAGCAAAGAGGACAATGCCCGCCTTGCCGCAGGTATGATGGTAATCGTCAAAGCCCAGAGAAAATAGTAAGATGTCGGAAAAGTATAAGAATTATCCGTTTTACAGTTGGGTGCCGAAACCACTTGGCATCATCTTTATGATCATCCTCTTCGTACCGATGATCACTATGGGTGGTGTCTATGCCGCCAACAGCGGTGAGATGATGAGCGGACTCGGCATCCAGTCGGAGTATATCGTCTTTGCCAGCTTCTGCACCTCAATAGGTATGGCAGCATTTTCGCCATTCTTCTATGACTTGGTGTGTATCCGACGAGAGAAGATGATGTGTATCGTAGGCTTCTCCATTCTCTTTCTGCTGAGTTATGTCTGTGCTATGACCGAATCGCTTTTCATTCTCGGTTTGTGCAGTCTGCTCATGGGTTTTGTGCGCCAAACGCTATTGATGGCCCATCTCTTCGTACTCATCAAGTATGCTTTCGGCATAGAAGCCACACGTAATCTCACACCAGGTTGTGAACCTACAACAGAGGAAGGTTGGGATGCTGCAGATAGCGAAAAGATGGTATCACAACCGGTCATCTACCTTTTCTTTATGATTATCGGACAACTCGGAACATGGCTTACAGCTTGGTTGGCCTACGCTTACGAGTGGCAGTATGTCTATCATTTCATGATGGCATTTATGCTTGCAGGCATCATCATCGTATTCTTCACCATGCCCTATCATGAATATGCACTGCCAAAATTCCCCATATCCTTTTCAAAGTTTGGCAATGTCACGGTGTTCAGCGTTATGCTTTGCTCGTTTGTCTATGTCATGGTGTTTGGCAAAACATTAGACTGGTTTGACGACAAATCCATCTGCCTCTCCACACTGATATGCATCGTCTTTACGGGGTTGTTTATCTATTTGGAAGCCTCACGCCGATCACCTTATTTCATCATGGAGGTATTTAAAGTAAGGGTCGTCAACTATGGTATCATGCTGTTCTTTCTGCTGATGTTATGTAATTCAAGCAGTATGTTCGTCAATGTGTTCACCAATGTCAGCATGAAGATAGACAACTGGCAGAATGCCACTTTGGGCAATTGGGTAATGGTGGGCTATACCGTTGGACTCATCTTTGCCATTATAGCCAGAGCCAAAAACGTCCACTTGAAATGGATGTATGCCCTTGGATTTGTATTTATCGGTGCATACGCCCTCTTCATGTATTTCGAGGTTCAAAACGATGGAATGTATGAACGCATGAAGTGGCCCGTCATTATCCGCTCCACCGGAATGATGTTGCTCTATTCACTGATATCCACTATTGCCAACCAACGCATGCCCTATCGATTTATGTCCACCTGGGTATGTATCATGCTCACCGTGCGTATGGTCATTGCACCAAGTATCGGTTCTGCACTCTATAGTAATGTGCTTCAGCACCGTCAACAGTATTATGTCACACGCTTCGCACAGGATTTCGACCGCACCAGTATCGAGACTGCCACCACCTACGACCAAACAATTCGGGGCATGCAGCATCAAGGCAAGAACGAGACCGAAGCACAACACATGGCAGCCATGAGCGTCAAGGGTAAGATTCAGGTGCAAGCCACGCTGACCACCATTAAGGAGATGGCCGGCTGGACTTTCTATGGGTGTATGGCCTGTGCGCTACTGATGCTTATCATCCCTTGGCGCAAGCGCAATCTGAAGGAACTCACTCGCGAATATTTGCTCAAGAATGTAGATGTCAGTTCACTTGGGGCAAAATAAGAGTGGGGCAAAATATCAAAAAAAGCAAGACTTTCATCGGGAAAGAATGATATTTTTGTTATCTTTGCACCAAATAAGGTCATGGGAACGGTCATCGTTCTCATGACTTGGGCAAAGAAACAATAAATGGAACTGACCGAAAACATCATCATCTGCAACGCCAGCACCTTTCCCCATTGGCTGACCGAACCCTTCTATTCCGACTATGTGGGTATAGTGGTTTGTCATCAGGGAACGTTTCATTTCTGTGTAGATGGCACTTCATATACTACTAAAGCAGATGAAACCGTATTCCTGTCAAAGGGCATCATGCTTCAAGTGACAGAAAGTTCTTCCGATTTACAGTTCACTTTACTCTTCTACCACAGCGAAAACATACGCCCCATGTTAGGCAATACCGTAGTCACCATGCGCCTCTATGCCACCATCTATCCTAAAGCATGCCACATTATCCATACAGGTTTTGAGGATATGCTTGCTTCTTATGCCCGCATGTTGCAGGCATTGGAGCAGCAAGAAGACACCAGTCCGTATAGTGCCTACGAAGAAAAACTCCTATTGCTGGCAGTCACTTACCGACTATGCAGTATCTTCTCCATGTCGTATAAAGTTGTAGGCAAGGATATGGCACGTAAGATAGAAATCTTCGAGTCGTTGCTCAAGCTCATTGAAGACAACTACATGCGTGAACGCAGTGTGGCATTCTATGCCGATCAACTGTGTCTTACACCAAAATACTTATCTGTCATGGTGAAATCGCTATGCGGAAACACTGTTCAACAATTGCTCTTCAAAGCCATTATCCGCCGTAGCATTTTCCTTATGAAGAATACCAATATGTCGATTCAACAGATTTCCTACGAGTTGAATTTTCCCAATGCTTCCACCTTCGGCACATTCTTCAAGAAGCACACGGGACTTTCACCCAAACACTACAGAATGGCTACAGAATAAGCTGTGTAGCCCACTGATATAGCACTATATCGGTTATCTTGCTGGAAAACTCATTTCAAATGCTTGATAACACGAGCAGGATTACCCACTGCCACCACATTAGAAGGGATGTCGCTGACCACCACACTACCCGCTCCTATCGTCACATTGTCGCCAATGGTGACACCGGGAAGAATAGTAGCACCACCACCAATCCACACACTATGGCCAATGGTGACTGGTTTTGCCCATTCACGACGTGTGTTACGCTCCTCAGGATTGGTACTGTGACAAGCGGTATAGATGCCAACATTGGGACCGATAAAACAGTCGTCGCCTATGGTTACTGGTGCTTCGTCGAGCACAGTCCAATTGAAATTGGCAAAGAAACGCTTACCCACGTGTATATTTGTACCATAATCACACCAGAACGGTTGTACAATAAAGGTATCAGTTTCACTGGTTCCCAACATCTGTTGCAGTTTTAAGTTGCGTGCCTGCAAATCGGTTGGACGTATCTGGTTGTATTCCCAACAATCGTCCTTACATTTATTCAATAGTTGTATAAGGTACGCATCACAAGCATTATACTCCTCGCCGCGCACCATTTTCTGGTATTCGACCATATTATGTTCGGTCATCATATTTTCACTTCTATATTAGGGTTCTGTCGTAGCAGTTCTTGTACAAACTCCTGACTGTTTTTGGGCGATATGATAATATCATCGAAGCGGTTGTAGAAAATACAAATGCGCTGAAGACTCAATGCTGGCGAACTAAGCATCGTACGACAAGGCGTTATCTTCAGTATCTTGTCGATAGGTACATCCCATCCGATAAACATGCCGCACCTCACCTTCAACACCCCTTCTCCAATGGTATAGTCGGTATGCAGCAACAGATCTACTAAGAGCCATGTCATCAACACCGTCACCACTACAATTATCCATTCATAGTTGGTGACTATCACCTGCCATATCAAAAAGCCGATAACACACATGAATAATATCACGAGCCAAGTATCCACTCTCGATTTATATACCTTGTTTTCTATCATTTAGCGTTGCAGTTATTCGACTGCAAAGATACATTATTTTTTCGAACTCTACACCTTTTCTATAAACAAATACAAGAGAAGTCGTAGCAAAAAGATTGTCTTTATGGAGACAACCCAGAGTTTCTCGACTTACAAAGTGTCAGCCACATACCATGAAGGGCTGCCGCATCGAGATGCAACAGCCCTGTTATCAACATATATAAAAGCGCTTAACAAAGTAGCGCAGAGACTGCCAGTGCGTCATCGCCTTCATAGACTTTCATCTCTGTCATGGGCGAATAGTTGAAATTGGAAAAACGGAAAAGTTGAACTGCAAGGTATTCATAGTCTTGCGAACAAGCTATTTCCAAGCGGAAAGGTCCAACCGCAACAGTGGGCAACTTACCCTTTTCCACTTCGCTACGCATCGTCTTACCGTCAGTCTGAAGCAGTTGTGTGAGTCGGCCTTCCATATCTGGAGCATACTCATTGACCTTCAGATTGATTTTAGATGATGTGGGGGCGTAGGTAAGATTGGTCTTCAATCCGAGAAAACCACGACTGATATTAATACGAGAATCGTTGGAGAGAGCCTCAGCCATCTCCATGTGTTTATAATTTGCCATTGTTTTTTGATGTTAGAATGTGTTTCTTAAAATAAATAAATAATTGTGCTATAGGCCAAGAAGGCCAATAAAGAAACACACTGCTAACGCAGAATCCGCCTCAGTGCAATGATATAATACTGGCACGAGACGGCACTCTGATGGGGTGACACCTCTTGGCGACGACGCCCATCATAGTGATCATGTATAAGAATGATTGGGGTTTTCAGCGAAACGGCTACTAATCGCTGGCCTGTAGGACGCCCACCGCCCATGGTGGGCAAGCGCAACAAGCGTGGCGTAGCAATACGATAGCCATCATAAACATCTGTCAACAGTGCCTCACCCAAAGGTTGATGTTTGCTATCATTATCATAGATCTGGTCGGAAACAGGCACCGATTCGTTACATCTTTCCACGGCAAAAACCTCCTGCTGCTGACCAAAAGTCATCAGCAGAAGCAACAATACAAAGTGGAAAAGACGCTGTTTCATAACTGCAAAATTAAACATTCTGCGCGAAAAAACGGCATATAAATCCATTTTTTACATGTTTCTTAATATTTTAAATAATATATGGATATTTTTTGTTAGATTGTAAGCAATCTTATATATATTGCTTACAATTCGTTTGCAAGCTTTCATTTGTAGATAGAAAACCACCGCTTATCCTATCATATTGCTATCTTATTTTGTAATTTTGCAAGCAGAACGAAAGTTTAAATAGAGGATAATATGACAAAGTGTAAGCAAACCAACAAACAACAAGGGCTTTATCAACATGATTATGAACATGACGCCTGCGGTGTGGGCATGGTGGTCAACATCCATGGCAATAAGAGTCACGAATTAGTAGATAATGCTTTACGAGTGCTGGAAAATATGCAGCACCGCGGTGCAGAGGGCGCTGACAAGAAAACCGGTGATGGTGCAGGTATCATGTTGCAGATTCCCCACGAGTTTATACTGCTTCAAGGCATTCCTGTACCTGAAAAAGGAAAGTACGGAACAGGTTTGATTTTCCTTCCAAAAGACAAGGAACGCCAACAAGAGATACTCTCTATTATGATAGAAGAAATAGAGCGCGAGGGGTTGCAGTTAATGCATCTGCGTAACGTGCCCGTCAATCCCGAATGTTTGGGACAGGCAGCACTGGGCAATGAACCCGACATCAAGCAGGTTTTCGTTACTGGAGTTGCCGACGACAGCGTTGCCGACTTTCCACGCACACTCTATGTCATCCGCAAAAAGATAGAACATCGCGTCAGCGATGAAGACTTCTATATCTGTTCGCTAAGCAACACAAACATCATTTACAAGGGAATGCTCACCAGCAAACAGCTGCGTGAGTATTTTCCCGATCTTTCAAATCCCTATTTCACCAGTGGTCTGGCACTTGTACACTCACGTTTCAGTACCAACACCTTCCCCACTTGGTCGCTCGCACAACCTTTCCGACTGTTGGCACACAATGGTGAAATAAACACCATACGTGGCAACCGTGGATGGATGCAGGCACGCGAAAGCGTATTGTTGAAAGAGGATTCACCACTTACTCCAGCAATCTCGCCCATCGTACAGCCGGGTATGAGCGACTCGGCATCACTTGATAATGTATTAGAATTCTTTGTGATGAGTGGTCTGTCATTGCCTCATGCCATGAGTATTCTTGTGCCTGAATCGTTCAACGACAAGAACCCAATATCCGAAGATCTTAAGGCTTTCTATGAATACCACTCTATTCTGATGGAGCCATGGGACGGTCCCGCAGCCCTACTTTTTAGCGATGGGCGCTTTGCCGGTGGTATGCTCGACCGCAATGGCCTACGTCCTGCACGCTATACCATTACTAAAAACGATACGATGGTAGTAGCTTCTGAGGCAGGAGTAATCGATTTCAATCCTACGGAAGTGGCTGAAAAAGGTCGCTTGCAACCAGGTAAAATCTTGCTCATCGATACCCAAGAGGGCAAAATCTATTATGATGGCGAAATCAAGGAACAGCTCGCCAAGGAGCATCCCTATCGCCAATGGCTTTCTACCAACCGTATCCAGTTGGAGAAACTCAAGAGCGGTCGCCATATAGCCAACAGCGTAGATAACCTTTTGCAAAAAGAAGTGATGTTCGGTTATGGCGAGGAAGATGTCGATGGCACCATCGCACCGATGGCAGTCAATGGTGTTGAGCCTACCGCTGCCATGGGTAACGACACACCATTGGCGGTGTTGAGCAATCGTCCACAAACGTTCTTCAACTATTTCCGTCAACAGTTTGCCCAAGTCACAAACCCTGCTATCGACTCTATCCGCGAATCACTTGTCATGTCGCTCACGGAGTATATCGGTCGTGTAGGCGCTGGCATCCTCACTCCAGACGAGAGCAATTGTAAGATGGTGCGTCTCCCCCACCCCATTTTGAATAACACTCAGCTCGATATACTCTGCAATATTCGCTATAAAGGATTCAACACCGTGAAGCTTCCCATGCTCTTTGAATGTAAAAAGGGCGAAGATGGACTCCGCGATGCACTATCGAAACTCTGCCACGATGCAGAACAGTCGGTTGATGCAGGCTACAACTACATTATCTTATCAGACCGTGAAGTAGATCAAGACCACGCTGCCATCCCATCATTACTCGCAGTCAGCGCCGTCCACCATTATCTCATCAGCGTTGGAAAGCGTGTGCAAACCGCCCTTATCGTTGAAAGTGGCGAGATTCGTGAAACGATGCATGCTGCTCTGCTCTTAGGCTATGGCGCCTCAGCGCTGTGTCCTTATATGACGTTTGCCATACTCGACGACCTCGTCAAGCGCCACAAGATACAGGAAGACTATACTACAGCCGAGGCCAATTATATCAAGGCTGTCAAGAAAGGACTGTTTAAAATTATGGCTAAGATGGGTATTTCTACCATCCGTAGCTATCGCGGTGCTAAGATATTCGAGAGCATCGGACTCAACGAGAGTCTCCTGAAGGCATATTTCGGCACAGAGGTGAGCACCATTGGTGGTATCGGTTTGGAACGTATCGCACGCGATGCTATCATACTACACGACAAGGCTTTCGCCACCGGAAACGATGCAGAAACAGCAGCCGAGGCTTTCTTGCCCAATTTAGGACAGTTCCATTGGCGCAAAGACGGTATCCGTCATGCATGGAATCCAGAAACTATTGCCACCTTGCAACTTGCTACTCGCACAGGCAACTATGATAAATTCAAGGAATATACACACTTGGTGGATGACAAAGCAGACCCCATCTTCATCCGCGACTTCCTTGGTTTCAAGAAGAATCCTATCCCTCTTGAAGAGGTAGAACCCGTAGAAAGCATTGTCAAGCACTTTGTTTCAGGTGCAATGTCATTTGGCGCACTGTCGAAAGAAGCACACGAAGCCATTTGTCTGGCTATGAATCTGCTGGGAACAAGAAGTAATACTGGTGAGGGCGGTGAAGACTCTGAACGTTTTCACAGTACCGTTGACGGCATCTCTCTATCTTCTAAAACCAAGCAGGTGGCCAGTGGTAGATTCGGTGTCACAACTGAATATCTTGTCAATGCAGAAGAAATTCAAATCAAAGTAGCACAGGGTGCAAAACCTGGCGAAGGTGGTCAGTTGCCCGGATTCAAGGTCAATGAGGTCATTGCAAAGACACGTCACAGCATTCCGGGTATCAGTCTTATCTCTCCGCCACCACACCACGACATCTACTCTATCGAAGATTTGGCTCAACTCATCTTTGATTTGAAACACGTAAACCCTCGCGCTGCCATCAGCGTCAAGCTCGTTGCAGAAAGTGGTGTAGGCACTATTGCTGCCGGTGTAGCAAAGGCAAAGGCCGATCTTATCGTTATCAGCGGTGCTGAAGGCGGCACAGGCGCATCACCTGCCAGCAGTATGCGCTTTGCAGGAATATCGCCTGAAATCGGACTGAGCGAAACTCAGCAGACCTTGGTAAAGAATGGATTACGCGGACAGGTACGCCTCCAAGTTGATGGACAAATCAAAACCGGACGCGATGTCATACTCATGGCACTGATGGGTGCCGAGGAGTTTGGTTTCGGCACATCCGTACTTATCGTATTAGGATGTATGATGATGCGCAAATGTAACCTCAACACCTGTCCTATGGGTGTTGCCACACAGAATCCGGAACTGCGTAAGCACTTCATCGGACGCTACGAATATCTCGTCAACTACTTCACTTTCCTTGCAAGAGAAGTACGCGAATATTTGGCTGAAATGGGCTTCCGTCGCCTTAACGATATCGTGGGACATACAGAACTTGCTGTGGTAAAGGATACAGAGACAACAACAGACCACAAACCTGTGCTCGATTTCACACGTCTGCTCTTTAAAGAGGGTGACAGTAAGACAGCACTCTGCCATATCCCAACCAGCGAAATGCACACTGACACTACTTCGCTCGATGCACAGATGATACGCGGTGCAGAGCCAGCCATAGAGCGTCAGGAAGAAGTCAATCTTGACTTTGCCATCAGAAATACCGACCGAGCCGTTGGCGCAACACTTGCAGGAACCATTGCCCTCCGCTATGGACAGCAAGGATTACCCGACCAAACCATCAATGTGAAGTTCAAAGGATCGGCTGGTCAGTCATTTGGTGCATTCCTCAACAAGGGTATTTCATTCAAACTGGAAGGCGAAACCAACGACTACTTCGCAAAGGGACTATCAGGCGGACGTATTGCCATACTGCCTCCAGTACGATCTAACTTCAATGCAGAAGATAATATCATTGCAGGAAATACCGGACTTTATGGTGCTACAAGCGGCGAACTCTATATCAATGGTAAGGTTGGCGAACGTTTCGGAGTAAGAAACTCAGGAGCTATAGCCGTTATAGAAGGTGCTGGCGACCACTGTTGCGAATATATGACAGGCGGACGCGTCGTCGTTTTAGGACAGACAGGACGCAATTTTGCTGCAGGAATGTCGGGCGGTGTTGCTTACGTATGGGATAAAAACCATAACTTCGACTATTTCTGCAATATGGATATGGTAGAAATCAACCTTGTAGAAGAAGCACAGTACCGCAAGGAACTACACGAACTCATCAGACAACACTATCTGTACACCGGTTCAAAACTGGCACGTACCATGCTCGATGACTGGCAGCGTTACGTAGAGGACTTCATTCAAGTAGTTCCTATCGAATACAAACGCGTGCTGCAAGAAGAACAAATGAACAAACTCAGACAGAAAATCGCTGATATGCAAAGAGACTATTAAGCATTGAAGCACAGAAAGACAATAGACAACTATGGGAAATCCAAAAGCATTCTTAGAGATACACCGGCAAGAAGCTGGCTATCGTCCAATACATGACCGTATCCACGACTTCGGTGAAGTGGAGCAAACGCTCAATACCAAGGAACGCAAAGCACAGGCATCACGCTGCATGGACTGTGGTGTTCCATTCTGCCACTGGGCTTGTCCGCTGGGCAACAAACCACCCGAATGGAACGATGCTTTGTATCGTGGAGACTGGGAACTTGCCTATCGGCTACTCAATGCCACCAATCCGTTCCCTGAATTCACAGGACGCATCTGCCCAGCATTGTGCGAGAAAGCATGCATTCTCAATTTGATAGAACACGAACCCACTACCAACCGAGAAGATGAAGCCTCTATCACAGAAGCCGCATTCCGTGAGGGTTATGTTATTACCCACCATCCCAAGCGCAACGGCAAACGCGTGGCTGTCATCGGAGCAGGTCCTGCCGGCCTCGCAGCAGCTAATGATTTGAATCTAAAGGGTTATGAGGTGACCGTCTATGACCGTCACGAAGCTGCCGGAGGTCTGTTGCGTTATGGTATTCCCAACTTCAAACTCAACAAGGCCATTATAGACCGACGCATGAAAGTGTTGTATGATGAAGGTATTAAGTTTGTATTTGAAGCCGATATCGACCTACAGCATCTGTCACTCGCCAACGAGTTTGATGCCGTAGTGATTGCCACCGGTACACCAACAGCACGCGATTTGAAGATTCCCGGACGCGAACTCAAGGGAGTTCACTTTGCACTCGACATTCTCTCACAACAGAATAGAATACTCGATGGTATAGAGTTTAAGAAAGACGAAATCGTCACCGCTAAGGGTAAAGACGTGCTCGTCATTGGTGGCGGTGACACCGGTAGCGACTGTATTGGTACAGCCCACCGTCAGGGTTGTAAGAGCGTGACACAGATAGAAATCATGCCTAAGCCACCTGTAGGACCAGAAGATCCTAAAAATCCATGGCCTGCATACCCCAGAACTCTCAAAACTACGAGTAGTCACGAGGAAGGATGCACCCGTCGCTGGAATATCAATTCACTTGAATTCATAGGCAAGGACGGTAAACTGACTGGTGTACGCGTGCAAGAAATAGATTGGAAACCCAATCCAGAGGGCGGTCGTCCACTCATGGTGGAAAAGGGAAAACCAGAGATTATCAAAGCCGAACTGGTATTACTCGCTATGGGATTCCTCAAGCCCGAACATCCACAGTATCCCAAGAATGTTTTCGTTTGCGGCGATGCTGCCAATGGCGCCAGTCTTGTGGTACGTGCATTAGCAAGCGGCAAACAGATTGCCGACAAGGTGGATGACTTCCTCAAGAAATAACATCACAAACAATACAAACACAAAAACCATTGCGTGCAGACCGAATCCATTCGTGTCTGCACGCTTTCATTTGCTATTTACGCTTGATAAGCATCATCGCCACGATAGGAGCACCTACCAGTGCTGCCACACTATTGACGGGCAGAGCGCCTTCAAAACTGGGCAATCGCGACAACAAACAACATATCAACGTAAGCATAATACCAGAAAACAAGGTGGCAGGCATTAACCATCGATGGTCTGAGGTGCGAAACAAAACACGCGCCAGATGGGGTACAGCCAATCCAATAAACATGATAGGACCGCAATAGGCAGTCACTACAGCAGCAAGCAAACCCGAAGAAACGATAATCATGGTGCGTGAGCGACGGATATCAAGTCCTAAATTTCGTGCATAATTATCTCCCAATAGCAACATGTTCATCGACTTGATGAGCAGCATACTCATAGGCAACAACACCGCCATCATAACGGTAAAGACCATAAGTTGTGTGCCACTGGTGCGTGTGAAGCATCCCAATCCCCACACCACATACGCCTTGACATCCTCTTCAGCACTGAAAAATTTCAGAATGCCTATTATAGATGTGGCAAGATAACCAGTCATCACACCGATAAGTAGCAACGTAACATTTCCCTGTACGTATCTTGCCACAAATATGATGAGTGCTAATACGAGCAATGAACCAGCCATAGCGGCAATAGTCATAGCTACATCGCCCACATAACCCAATCTACTCAATGCCACACCACCAATGGAACTGCTCAACAGCACAACGAATGCCACACCAAGCGAAGCACCGTTAGACACACCAAGCACCGACGGTCCTGCCAAAGGATTGTGGAAAACGGTCTGCATCTGAAGTCCACTCACCGCCAGACCTGCGCCTGCCAAGAGCGCCGTAAGCGTCTGTGGAAATCGTGAGTTCCATATAATATTACTCCAGATGGTAACCTCCGTGGCATCATATCCCGCAGTATCGAGTCCAAGGAGTATGTCTGTCACGGCACGCAAAGGTATCGTTACCGTTCCGATAAGGATGTTGAACAGGAAAAGGACGGCCACTCCCACAAGAGTGAAAGCCATCATGATGGCAGGACGATGTTTCACTTGTATAGCTATATTATTGTTTCAACAGATGATAGAATGTCGGTTTGTAATCCTTCGGCATGAGTTCGGGATGGAAAATGGCAACGAAATCAGCCAAAACCTTATCAGGACAGACAGGAGAAATCTCGTAATACGGTTGGCGTTTCATATTGCAATAGATCACGTGGCGGTCATTATAAGCCTTAAAGAGCTTATTACGAGGTTCCGATTTAGCAAGCGCTTCATAGGAAAAGTCACCCGGAAAACTATTCAGAATACGCCAATAGTCGGCTTGCGCAGCCTTGACATACATCGCTTCGAAGTCGATGGGCTCACCTCCGGTATTATCGTCTTGGATAACATAGTCTGCACCTGCATCACGGAAGATCTGTGCCAAATAGTTCTTTCCGCCTACAGCATGCCAGTTACCACCGTGCATTTCACCGCTAAACACAGTAGGACGTTTGCCATTAGCCTTTGCCACTTTCTCCTTCAACGCCTCATAGCGGTCGGCTATCTCCTGAAAAACAGTATTTGCTTCACGCTCCCTGCCTACGAAAAGAGCCACAAACTTAATCCATTCAGCCTGTCCCAACGGGTCGAGTTCCTTAAAGCCGAGATGTGGCACAAGCGTCACACCAGTCTCCTTGATGGCATCATAACCACCTCGTTTGAATGGCGATATGAAAATCACATCAGGTTTGGCAGCCATCACCAGTTCGGGATCAAAGTTGCCTTCCATACCTATTTTTACAATATCACCAGCTTTGACACGAGCCTTGATCTGCTTATCAAAGAGATTTTTTGTACCCGTAATACCCTTCACCACTTGCGTAGCGTCAAGGACAGTAAAGTTTGAAAGTTGCAACATGGTCATCAGTACGACACTACGCACAGGTACCTCTATCTTAGTATATCCGTCAGGAATCTCATCAGTGGCACCTCTGTTGACAAGTGCAAAACGATAGGTCATACCTTTTCCTTTCTGTGGGTCCTTCACTTCCACTAATCGGATGCCGTTACCGGGATATTCCACATGGAATCCCTTGGCATATTTTGGCTGTACTATACACAGACTGTCGGTAGCTTTTGACAGTTCGGCAGACTGCCCATCTTGTTGTTTTTTATTGCCTGTACACCCCACTGTTACAGCAAGGAAAGCGATGAAAAGATAAATGTAGAACTTCTTCATGTTCGTCAGTTATTATGTTTGTTTTGTTATTCTTCATTCAATATAATGATCTCCAACTGTCCATTGGGCAACAACGGATGACACACCCGATAGCAATAACCAGTCAACACATCGATAAAAGCCTGTTGGCGGTCGGCGGGCACGATAGTCCATAGTTCACGTGCCAGAGTCATTTGCAGCGCCCTACGGCACACATTCTCATCACATCCAGCCTCTGCCAGCATCTTAGCAATGAAGTCTTTGTCCATCGTACAACGCTTGCTATGGGTATCCAGATGTCCGGCTGCCAATTTCACCGCCTTGCCCATCATCATCACCAAACATACTTGCGCAAACTGCAATTGTTGCGCAATCTTCAAGGTATCACCGATATAGTTGCCATACTCCACAAAACACTGTGCTGGCAATGTTGGAAAGCGGTTGCGAACCATTCTTTCGCTTTTCGCACCGCTATTGATAACAACCGTATCAAAACCTGCAGCCTTTGCCACTGTCATACATTTGCGGATGCTATCAACGAAGGCTTGCTCTGAAAAAGGTTTGATAATGCCCGACACACCAACGATACTGATACCGCCCTCAATGCCTAATCGTGGATTAAACGTATGTTGTGCGAGTTCTTCACCTCCCACTACAGACAGCGTCACACATACCGATTCCTCATGAAGATTACGGTGTATCATCTGTCGCGGCACCTTGTTGATGGCAGCTTCACCTGGTGGATAATCAAAACCAGGAAGTGTGAAACGACCGATACCCTCACCACCTTTGATGGAAAGCGGCTGTCCTGTACAGGTCACCGCAGCACGTATTTCCGCTCCTTTGGTAATATCAGGGTCGTCACCACTTGGTTTGATCACATACGCATACCCCATGCCATAACCCACCGCCACAGGTATTGTCTCACCGTTGGGCAGCATGACATCGACCGTATCGGTTTGTTGTTTGCCCATCAACTGACGATAGGCAGCCACAGCAGCAGCAGTAGCACAAGTGCCCGTAGTCAGCCCGCTATGTAGCGGAAAGAACTCAGGCAACAGTTTTTCTACCATCAATCGCAGTCCATGTTCACCGTTTACACTCTGAAACGACTGCGGCATAGCAGGTCTGCGGATAGCAATCATCTTCATATTGCGCCGTCTGGCTTCATCCACCTTTTGTTGGAAACCACCCGAAAGTCCGCTCTCCTTCAGTATCATGACATCTGCATGGAGTTGATTCTCCTGACCGTATCGGATGAGTTGATCCATGCTCACACCACAAGCCAAAGCCTTGATCAGGCTCGATGGTCGGTCCAGAATATGATAATACATCTTGATGCCATGGTTTTCCAATACTTTCAACCGGGCAATACTCTGTACCCCCGTAGTGGCTTCCACTATCGTTCCAGGTTGTTTGCTCAATAGTTGAACCACGTCGTCATAGGAATCTACCCATGTGATGTCCGTGTCACGTGGAGGAAAGATGCGTTCAAACCTGATGACGGGCAACCGCAATTGATTTGCCACCCTTGCCACCGTATAGTGCAGTATGGTAGCAAAAGGATGGGCAGCATCCACCAGCAGACGTATCTGCTTCTGTTGACAAAACGCCAACATAGCCTCTTCTGTCATGGCACCTTGTATGGCAATGCCATGACAAAGTTCCACTTCCTGCTCTCCCGTCTTCGTGGAATAGTAGAAAATGTTACCAGCCTCTTCCAGTTCGGCAACGGCTTTTCGTCCTTCTGTGGTACCTCCCAATACCAGTATCATTCCTTTGTAGCTTTTCTAAAAAGATGTGTAAAATGACTGCTGTATAGTTCCGACAATCCATGTCGATTATCGATAGCCTCTCCCACAACAATCATGGTGGTCAATGTCAAATGGTTATCTTTGACAATAGCAGATAGCTGATCGAGCCTGCCGCGGTAGATATGCTGGTCAGGCCACGTCAGATGGTAGCATGCAGCAACGGGTGTATGGGGCGGATACTCCTGCAACAACTGCCGTTGCACATCATCCACAATAGCTGCACTGAGGAAGATGCACATCGTACTTTGACTTCGTGCGAGGAGATGCAGTTTTTCCTTTTCAGGCATAGGCGTACGCCCTTCACCGCGTGTAAGTATTATCGTTTGGCAACGCTCAGGTATGGTAAACTGCGAGCGCAACTCTGCTGCAGCCGCCAAGAACGATGATATGCCCGGTGTGATATGATAACTGATGGCATTGTCATCAAAGAATGCCATTTGTTCCTGTATAGCTCCGAAGATACAAGGGTCTCCCGTATGGAGTCTCACCACTAAGAGTCCACGGTCGGTAAACGATTTCATCAGTTCGCATTGCTCTTCCAATGCCATCGAAGCACTACTTCTCACCACAGCCCCATCCTTCGCACAGAGCGTGAGTTCGCGCGGTACAAGACTGCCAGCATATAATATAAGGTCTGCTGTCTCTAAGAAACGGCGTCCGCGCACAGATACCAAATCAGGATCACCGGGGCCTGCCCCAACTATTTCCACGTGTCCACGACGTTCATAGCGAGGTTCGACAGCCATGGCAAGTGTCCAGTGTGTACCCTTCTGCTTGGTCATCAACAAGTCGTTGGTGGCTGCTCCCAACATAGCCGCAGCTTCACAAACGCTCTTAGTGCCTACGTGGTTTTCCACCACTGCGCTGGGTGTGGGCACCTCCTTGGTATTGAGTTCGTCGGCAGTCAATAGTTGCACAGGCGCTTCTTCCTGTAGTTTTCGTATGATAGGTTCGTCAGCTTTCACATCAATAGTATGCCAAGCGACAATTGCCTGCTGCATGATGCGATGATCACTGATACACTTGCAGATGCTTTGCAAGTGAGTGATGGGCGCTTGATGTGCCAGTCCGATGCCGGCATGCAGGCACTTAGGCGAATACCACACGGTCGGCAATTGAGTTTCGGGCATTACAGGCCCCACCACCAAAAGTAGTTTATAGCGTTCCATATCGATGTCTTCCGCATGATAGAACACGCTGACGTGTGGCAAACAATGGCTTTCCATCCAGTCAGTACCCTTGTCTCTTGTTTCCAACAACAATGCGGTAGGCTGTTGAGCAACAAACAGAGCAATCTGTTGATTGATGTGTGTATCAGCCATGACCCATCCAAAGCGTTGCGCCAATATGTCGAGAGGCCACAAATCATTTAAGTCACTCTGCGTAGTGATGACAGCTTCTGCCCCTATGATATGTGCAATATGCCGGGTGAGTTCGTTGGCACCCCCCACATGTCCTGATGCCACGGCAATGGCATGGCGTCCGCAGGTATCTACACAAACCACTGCAGGATCAGTATGCTTGTCTTCCAAGAGCGGTGCTATCGTACGTACACAGATGCCCAGCGCGGCAATAAATACAAAAGCCTCGTAGTATTTCCAGCTTTTTTCCACGTCTTTTACCGACAAGATATCGGCATCGGTCTCTCTGGCCATCGTTTCTGCCAGCATCCGCTGATCTTCCGAAAGGATAATTATTGCTTGATGCATTTCCTTATTGTTATAGGGTTATAATCGTTAAGTATCAGGTGTAATGGCGTTTGTGGTGTGAGCGGAAGGCTCTGACAGGCTTCTTCAAAGAGTCTGTTGCTCTCTTCCGTCACACAGTTCATCACCATACAGCCTCCCGATGGCAACACTTCACAGAGTTTTGCCATCATTTCTTTGAGTTTTCCGCCATGTCCTCCGATAAACACACTGGTAGGTTTGGGCAACGTATCAAGATGCTGCAGCATGAAATCGCCTATGACAGTCTGTATGCCTGGAGTACCAAATCGGCGCGTATTCTCGCGCATGAGCGCCTCCCCCTCCTTTCTTATTTCAAATGCCACAATATCTATTGTGGGATAGAGCCGTTTGGCTTCTATCGATATGCTACCAGTACAGAATCCCACATCCCACAGTACACTATCGGCATGGAGTCCCAGCTGTTGGATGCTCAACAGTCGGAAGGGCATCTTGGTAATCATCTTGGGTCTGCCATCAAGTATGGAGAAATCCTCGTCGGGTATTCCCATGGGAACATTTTCACGGAATTCTTTCTGCAACAGTATGCAGCAGTTTGGTTGTGCAAAAGAGAGCGATGCCGCCTGTTCAATACTGATTTGACAGATATGCTCCGTCTGTGGGTTTCCCAAGTGTTCGCCAATGGCTATTTCGTAGTTGTCATAACCATAGTCCAGCAAGCGCTGTGCAATGGTAGCCGGCGTATGGTGACGGTCTGTGAGACATCCTATCTTCTGTTTTCCAGTTATCAGTGCCGCATCGAGGGCATTCCATGGTCTTCCTGTGAGCGATACAAGCGTCATGTCGTGATAGGGCAAAACGAGTCGATGTGCCAACATTTGGAGGGAATGAAACGTGGGTACGACGCGGATTGGAGCCTCAGGAAACTGTCTTTTCAACGTTGTTGCAAAACCATAGAATAATGGATCGCCAGATGCAAACACCACGATGTGTCCCTCACATGCCATATATTGCCTGAACACATCCGCAAGCGGAACGGTGATATCTATCCACTGTGCACCATGTGGCAACCGTTCCGCCATGATTTCATGATGTCGGCTTCCACCCGAAAACACCGTCGATGTAGCGATAAGCTGTTCCACTTCTGAAGGAAATACTGGATTAGGATGGTCGTTGATACCTATGACTGTAAACTGTAACATCATCGATTGTGTTTTATTATAAATCTCTTCCCGGCACGAGTTGAATGGCGTCGTCGAGTGTCATGATGGCATTACACAGTGTTGCAGCAATATTACTGCCACCCTTGCGCCCTTCAACAATGACCTTGGGAACGTCAGCAAAACTCTTCACCATATACTTAGACTCCTTCACATGTACGAATCCAACAGGTGCAGCCACGATACCTTGCGGTCGTGCTTTACCCTTACGCATCAGTTCGCAAAGTTCGATAAGTGCTGTAGGTGCGTTGCCAAAGGCAAATAGTGCATCGGGATGTTCCTCCACAGCCAGTCGTATGCCAGCCTGTGTCCGTGTGATATGCTGTTGGGCTGCCATCTGTTCCACTCTTGAATCGTGTAGATAGCACTTCACGTCCAGTCCTAACCGTTGCAAAGCACCCTTGCGTATGCCGCTCTCCACCATGGTGACATCGGTCACGATGGTCTTGAGCTTTCCTTGTCTGATACGCTCAAAGATGCACTCCGCAGCACCCTGATCTGTATAGAGCACATTCTCCATTTCGAAATCGGCAGTGGTATGGATGGCATGTAGCAATAGCCAACGATGGTCGGTGGGATAGTCTTTGCGGTGCAGCTCTGATAGAATAGTGCTGAAACTCTCGGTCATAATACCCGCACCTATCGACTTTTCACACTCTTTCTGACCATATTTCTGTATATAGCCACGCGGTGTTATCATCTTGTCGGCAAAGGCAAAGGTCTGCGAATTACCTATGATGACGATGGTCAGCATATCGATATCATCCGGATTGAGCTTTCCGAGCGTGGTAAGCACTACCGTTTCTCCTTCACGCCCAGCCTGCCTGACATAGCCGACGGGTGTTTCAGGACTTCTTCCCGCGTTGAGGAATATCTCCTTGAGACGTCCCAACTGCCAATAGCGCTCGTTGGAACGTGGGTTATAGACGGCAGTCACAAAGTCTGCCTGTGCTGCCGCAGTGATGCGACGTTCTATAAGATTCCATGGAGTCATCAGGTCAGAGAGTGAAATCACACAGAAGTCGTGACTGACAGGAGCGCCCAACAAGGCGCCTGCCTTCTGAAAAGCGGATATGCCCGGATGCACGATAACCTCTACATCCGACTGACTTTTCGCCTTCATCTCCCATATCAGCGATGCCATGCCATAGATGCCGGCATCGCCCGACGACATGACAATCACCTGATGGCCCAGTTCTGCCAGTTGAAAAGCTATTTTCGCACGCTCATACTCACGCTTCATTCCAGTGTCGATACACTGTGCGGTATCGGGCAGCAAGGGTTTTATAAACTGGAAATAGAACTTATATCCCACCACGACATCGGCTTGTGCGAGGGTTTCTCGCACAGCCATTGTCATGTCGTCTATACTTCCCGGACCTATTCCTACAACGATGATTTGTTTCATAACTTAATTTTTAATCCAGCTACCAACATACGTCCCGGTGAATAGAGTGCATAGCGTCGCAGGCTGCTGTCTATTCGGTTGTCCGTCTTGTTGAATATGTTGTCTATACCCAAACTGGGCTCTACGGTCAGATGGCGAGCCAGCGAGAAGGTGTGTGTGGTATTGATATTCCACACCCCATAGCCCAGTGCATCCTCGTAAGCCGCATAATAGGTTTTCGATTGTAGTCTGCCATTGACATTAGCCGACAAGCAGTAGATGCCCCAAGCGCGGCTATAACTTACCGACAGCGTAAGTGCATTCTTGATACTGCGGTCGAGAATCTGCCATTCGTCGCCCGATTTCGAGCGTGCATAGGTATAGGCATAGTTCACATTGAAGTTGAGTCCATCGACAGGATTAGCGTAGATGTTGACCTGTAGTCCTTTCACATCACCCTTGTCGCTATTGACATAGTGTGCATAAGACGTCATTTTGTTGGCTTGTTCATCTGTCATTTCAGGAAATTCAGCCTTCAGCATCTCGCGCAATGGGTCAGTGAGCTTGATATTATCCTTGATAATCATGTCGTTGATGCGGTTGATATAACCCATGACCGACAGCGAGAAGCGGCTAACGCGATATTCTGCTCCCAGCGATACATAGTGGCTGGCTTCCGATTTCAAGTTTTTGTTGCCAAACGACACCTGTGGTTTTCCGCGATTGACAGAGAAGTAACGGTAATAGAGTTCGTCGAGTCCGGGAGCTCTGAATCCGTTGCTATAGGTTGCTCTGAGTCGTATAGGTCCGTTGCTAAACATCAGTGCCACCTTTGGTGTCAGTCTGCTACCAAACTCCTTATGGTAGGTATAGCGTGCACCAACGGTAGCTTTGAGGTGTAGTGGCAATGCCATTTCGTGCTGTCCATAGCCAGAAAGGGTATAGGCATTATTGTCTATGTTTCCTGATGTAGTCACCAACATATCGTTGCGCCAATCAACACCGAAGATGGTTGTAGAGTTTTGGGTGAGTCCGAGTATGGCTTTCACCTCGCCATCCATGGTGCGTTGCTTCTTCGACTGCACATAATCGCCCACCTTGTAGGTTTTGGTTTCTACGTCATACTCCTTTCCATAGCGGTAACGATCTACTGTAAAATCCGTCTGAATGGAGTTTCTTGAGTTCCATTTGTATATTCCTCCCACATTCCAGCGCAGCGATTTATAGCGCATTTCATAGTCGAGACCACCGGTGATGTCGGGGTTTGTATTGGGACGGTCAGTCTTTTTATATCCATACTCCATGCCCGCATTGAATGCCAGTTGCTTGGTTGTCTGCCAAGTGAAGCGCTGACTGACCAGATTGTTTCTATATCCAGTAAACAAGGGTGACAGCGATTGCTGTGTTTTGTCCTCTTCTCCCTTCACATATTCCAGTGGGTTGATACGATAACTGTCTGCCCTATCGTGTGAAAAGGAGGTGTATGATCCGAATCCATGGCTATAGATATCTACATTGACCTGCTCGGTAAACTGTCCTTTCCCACTTACCCGCGAGTTGGAAGTGGCACTGACAAGATTGCCTGTAGGTTGGTCTGTGATGATATTGATTACTCCTGCGATGGCATCGCTGCCGTACAGTGAACTTGCCGCACCGTCGAGTACCTCTATACGCTTCACTCTTGCCATGTTGATGCGATTGAGATCTGCGTTGTTGGAGATGTCTCCACTGAGTTTATGTCCATTGATGAGGATAAGAATATACTTTCCTCCGAGTCCGTTCAAACGGAGTTGCGACCCCATGGCATTAGGTGCCATGGAAAGTTGCGGCATGGTATGTGTGAGCGCATCAGCAAATGTAGTGATGCCTTGCTCTTTGATTTCCTTCGCCGAGAGTACGTGCACCGGTGTAGCAGTGACTCCCAAACGCTGATGATGCCCCGACCCCGTCACTACAACGGGATTGAGGCTCATCTGTTTGTCAGCATCTGCCGATCCGCTTTTGCTGTGGATCTGTGCCGATGCAACTATTGCGTTTACTGATAAGGCGAAGATAACGAGTAGTCTGTTGGTCTTCAAAGTTTATCAGATTTTATGTTTGTTTCTGGTTTATTCGGGGTTCTTTGAGTGATAGTAATCCACAGTTTCAGCGTTCTTGGTGTGTGCTTTATAGAGTGCGCGGACATTGGCAAACTCAAGCAGACCCTTTACAATTCCCTTGTCGTCGGTATAGCTATCGTCCTCGATGGTGTATCCCATGTGTTTGAAATACATCTTCCAACTGGTGTCTTCAACCTCACCTTCGTCGTTGGTCTCAAATCCATTGTCCCAAGCATCGTCGTCACCAGCCATATCGTTGTGGGCGTGGTCACCGGCAATAGACATCAGCGGAGCGCAATATACCTTACCGCTGGTGATGCCATCGTTGGCCATGCGCTGGTGAACGTGAGTTTTGAAGTTCTCCTTCATATCAACAGTTCCTACATAGTAGTTAGAGCTGTAAGCCTTCAGGGCTGTTTCCAACTGGGTGTAGCGAACATTGGCTTTGTAGGTATCGTAGGTGTCGGGGTTACCGTGACCCATGAACAACAAAGCGCCTTTCTGTGCATAAGAACTGAAGTTGTCGTTGAGTGCCTTAGCCAACTTATTCACGTCTGAAGGATATTCAGCCATCAGAGGATAGCCCAGCTTAAGGGTCATGGTGCTCAGATACTTATCGTCGAGGTCACCGTTAGAGTTGTTAGCGAAGTCTTTCATAGCGTTGATGACACGTGTGTATTCTTCTCCGGGAATCACCTGCATAGACTGAACGATGATTTCCTTATACTGCACACGTCCGAAAGCCTCCAGCCAGTATTTTGGCTCATAGAAATTGCGGGGCTTTACGTGTTCGCCAGCCATAGCACGGTTGATACAGATAGCTGAAGAGAACGACAGATAGACGTCGTAACCAGGGAATTCTTTCTTGTATTCCTCTACGGTAAGGTCGAAAGCATCGTATGCCTGCTGCCATGTCGAACCAAATGCAACGACGAGAATAGCCTTGTCGTTTTTCTTCTGTGACTTAACGGTAGCATCTACTTCCTGCTGGTAACGCTCCATGTTTGACTGTTGTCCGCCCTTGGAGTCATCGTCGTCGTCACCACAAGCAACGAATGTTGAGGCAGTCAGCAATGCTACGGCTGCCATCATGAGAAATTTAATCTTCTTCATTGTCTTTTTGTTTGTTATAATGTTGATTATTAAAAATGTTTCTAATCTTCTTTCCTTTCGCAAATCTGACAGTCAGCGAGGCGAAAAGCGTAGTACCCGATGTATTGGTACCGAGGTGTAATCCGTGTGGAGTTTTATCCACATAGTTGAAGATATTATCCACTCCAGCCTCTATACGGTAGGTCATGTGTTTGCTTTTTCCAAGGTCGTGGGTGGTGCTGAGACGCCATATCTGGTATCCCTTACCGTTGCCGTTGGTCTGATAGTAGCGTTTGGTTGACATCTTGCCATAGATACCGACACCCATCTGATAGTTGGTGGCAAACTGATGGTTCCATGTAGCGAAGACGTTGGCTTTATGGTGTGCCATGCCATCGATGGTGACATTGACCATTCTGTCGTGTGTGGTGTCGTAGATATTGGCTTTGGTATCAAGGTAACTATACCCTGCCCCGATACTCAGATGGTCTGTGGTGTATCGCAGATTGACATCCACACCATAGGTTTTGGCATCTTCCATGTTGTGATAGCGACGCACTTTACTGAGCATCTCACCATACTGTTGGCGGTAAACGTCTGGTGCTTCGCTCTTGGGTATGGTTACCAAGGCTATCATATCATCCACCTTATTATAATATCCCGTAACAGATACGTTGAAATGACCTATGGTATATTCGCCGTTTAGCGAGAAGTAATTGCTGGTTTGTGCCTTCAGGTCTGGATTTCCCAAAAACAGAATGATGCCGCTCATGTCGCGTGCATACTGGTAATTGAGCTCTTTGATGGTGGGTGTCTTAAATCCCTGGCTCCACGATGCTCTAAGTCTGAAGTCGCCAAGTTTAAGCATGGTAGAGAGTTTGGGGGTAAGTTTCCATCCGAAACTCTCGTTGCGGTTGAGTCGGAGTCCGGCTGTCACCTGGAGGATGTGCAGCAGTTGGAGTTCGTCTTGCACATAGATGGCCTCGGTATTATCGTCGGCGGTGCGTCCTTTGATGCTTGCAGGAGCTTTGAGATAATCGTAGCGTGCCTCAATACCGGCGCTGAGTTTGTTGGTTGGGGTGAGTGCAAACACACCTTTTAGATTAAACATGGTGCGCTCCTGATTGCTCATCAGCAGTTTTTGTCCGGTGAAATAGGGGTAGTCGAGAATGAAGTTGCCATCTTCATCGAAGCCTTCTGCCAGTGTTGTCGAGGTGAAAGCGTGGTAATAGGCATGTTTGTTCCAACTGACATCTGCCGTGACGAGGTCGCCGCGATTAGTGGTCCATTGCATGCCGGCAACGGCTGAAGCGTTCTTATACTTTAGGTCGTAGTTATAGACATCATATTTGGGATATTTGCCGCTCTTGCGGTATATACCCTTCTGATACCATGATCCTTCGGCATAGAGTTCTAATTGTTGGGTAGGATTCCATGCCAACCGCTCTGCTATCTGCCAATTGGTAAACTCGTTTGCAGTTTTGCTTTTCGAGTCGGTGACGGGTGTTGCCGAACTTGGTGTATGTTCGGTGGCGGTATTCTGCCATCCGTCGTTGTGCTGAAGTTGAAAGTTGGTGTATGATTTCCATTGTCCAAAGCGCAGGGCAATGCCGTTGTGCTGTCTCACATCGTTATGCGATCCGTAGCGTGTCTTGTTTTCAAGCATCACGCCTTCATTATGCTTACGGGTGATAATATTGATGACTCCGGCTATGGCATCGCTTCCATAGAGTGCCGACGAGGCACCCTTGACAATCTCGATGCGCTCAATATTGTTGGGGTCGATAAGTCCGAGGTCGTTTTGTCCGCCTACATCACCATGCAGGCGCTTACCGTCGATGAGTATTAGGATATAGGAATTGCCCAGTCCGTTCATCTGCATTTGCGATCCCATGTCGCCCTGTTCGAAGTCGAACGATGCTGACAACTGGGAGAGTATGTCTTCGATGCTGCGTCCGGCAAAGGTTTTCAGCACCTGCCGATTGATGACTTCGGTCTGTACCGGAGCATCTTTCAACAAGTGGCGCGTACCAGTTCCTGTCACCACAACCTCTTGCAGCGACTCCTTGCTCTCAATGGTTTTCTGTGCTAAAACCGGCGGACACACTACTATAGCAAGTAGCAGACCCGCAATATTTCTGCAAGTCATAATACCCTTATAATTCATTCTAAAATAAAATAGGAAATTGTCAACCCTTAATCCTGAGGGCGCAATGTCTTGTCTGGGCGTTTGCCTGAGATAGAACATATAAGGCAGGTCTTCTGGCTCTCCCCAGTCTGTCATACCTTCCCGAGTTGCCTCAGTGGCGTTATACTGACAAACTTGCTTCAAAGGGGGATTACAGCTGCAGGTACAGCTCCGGTCTTTCACCGGATTCCCTTGCATCATACGGCATCTGCCGTTGATTGCCTTTCCTTTCCGGGTGCAAATGTAGTCATTTTATGTTATATGGCAAAAAAATCATAGAAAAATCGGATTATTATCCTCCTTTTTTGTAATTTCGCACCCATGAAGCATACTTTCGCCCAATTTCTAATAGCGGCACCGGCATCTGGGTCGGGCAAGACCACCATTTCCATTGGTATGATGGCGGCGCTGGTGCGTCGCGGCAGAGTGGTGCAACCGTTTAAGTGCGGTCCCGACTATATCGATACAAAATATCACGGTATGGCGTGCCACCGATCGTCATACAACCTCGACCTCTTCATGGCGACAGATTCGCACGTGAAGGCTATCTACTCTGAGGCTTCGCGCGATGCCGATATATGTGTGGTGGAGGGCATGATGGGACTTTTCGACGGCTTTCAGCGCCAGCAAGGCAGTGCGGCACATGTGGCAGCCACACTCCATTTGCCGGTAATACTGGTGGTGGATGCCAGCCATACGGGCTATTCAGTGGCACCACTGCTACAGGGTTTGGCGCGTTACGATGCCGATGTCCATGTCAAGGGTGTTATATTCAATAAGGTGGGAAGTCCACGCCACGACCTCATGCTGCGTGAGGCGGCAGCCGATGCAGGGTTGGTGTGTCTGGGATGTGTACCGCGACAGCGACAAGCGGAGGCTTCGTCGCGCTATTTGGGACTGGACTTTAGTCGTACCACGGATATGGACGAGATGGCAGACCTTGTGGAACAGCATGTGGATATAGACCAGTTGTTGCTGCTGACAAGTGGCGAGAAACCGCAGGAAACTATCGACCATCACACCGATAGACCACTATCAGACTGCCACATCGTAGTGGCTCGCAACGACGATTCGTTTTCGTTTGTCTATCAGCACCATATCGATTTACTGCAACGCTTGGGCAGGGTTACCTTTTTCAATCCTGAAGACAATCAGCCGATACCGGCGGACACCACCCTACTCTATCTGCCGGGAGGCTATCCCGAACAGCATTTAGAGGCATTGCAACGCGCCCAACAAACCAGAGCGAGCATACGCCGCTATGCCATCAGTGACGGAAAGATACTGGCGGAGTGTGGCGGCATGATGTATCTCTGCAAGGATATCGTCAGCGACGAAGGTACTTATGAGATGTGTGGCGTACTGCCCTACTCTATTGGCAGCCGAAAGAGCGACCGAAAACTATCTTTAGGCTATCGCCGCGTGACAGTTGGAGAGAAGGAATATCGCGGTCATGAGTTTCATTACTCCCAGTTTTTGCCGCCACTGCCCCACTCCGGCGCCGATGTGTTCAACGCTCGCAATGAGCAAACGCCTTCGCCGTTTATCATCGAAGGCAATGTGGTGGCGAGCTATACCCACTTGTATTGGCAGGACGAAGTGCCGTTCTTTGGCAAATGACAATAAACCACAGTAGGACAAAAGACCTTTGTTGCCACTGCTACACAATAAGCATAACGTACTGATATAATGTACGTTCCAACACTTTGGAACATACTTTCCTCAGCAAATCAATTTGTTTTCCTCAGCAAATCAATTTGTTTTCCTCAGCAAATCAATTTGTTTTCCTCGGCAAATCAATTTGTTTTGCTCAACTACATGACGTTTGCAGCCATGCTGAATGACGTTCTCGATGACGTTGAATGACGTTCTCGATGATGCTGAGTGACGTTGATGACTATGCAATTTCAATGAGTTTGGTCAGCAAATTCATTGAATTTCCTCAGCAAATTCATTGAAATTGGTCCGCAAATTCATTGAGTTTGCTGAACTATATGGCACTTATGAGTATTTAATCTTCTATATACCAATAGGTTACGCCACATCAAAAAACCTCTGAAAAACAAGGTATCAGGACGATACGCAACCCACTGTCTGCTGAAACAACTGTCAGCTACGGCTGGGAAGTGATGCGGAATGAAAGAAAAACAGTCTCCGACAAACAGCGTGTCGGAGACTGAAAAGAGTAGGGGATATCAACTGTTTGGAGTTGAAAAACTGTAGAAAGTACTACTACCTGACATTGTTGCCAGCATAAAAACATCGGCTGGAGAAAACACAGACTTAATATGCCTGTTCGTGAACACCCTTCACAGCACGACCACTGGGGTCGTTCAGATGTTGGAACGAACGGTCCCATGCCAATGCTTCGGCAGTGCTGCATGCCACGCTTGGCACACTTGGAACACTGCGAGCTGCACTATCGGAAGGGAAATGCTCAGCAAAAATGCTGCGATAGTAGTACTCTTCCTTATTCTGTGGCGTATTGATGGGGAAGCGCTCGGCGGCATGTGCCATCTGTTCGTCGGTCACAGCGGCTGCGGTAACGGCTTTCAGCGTGTCGATCCACGAGTAGCCCACACCATCGGAGAACTGCTCCTTCTGGCGCCATGCCACTTCATCGGGCAACATATCTGCAAAGGCTTGACGCAAAATCTTCTTCTCCATCATCATGCCGGGACAGAGTTTTGCCTCAGGATTGGTGCGCATAGCGATGTCGAGAAACTCTTTGTCGAGGAATGGCACACGACCTTCCACACCCCATGCAGCAAGACTCTTGTTGGCACGGAGGCAGTCGTAGAGATAAAGCTTAGAGAGTTTGCGCACCGTTTCTTCATGGAAAGCACGCGCATCGGGCGCTTTGTGGAAATAGAGATAACCGCCGAATATCTCATCGGCTCCTTCGCCAGAGAGTACCATCTTAATGCCCATCGACTTGATGACACGGGCAAGGAGATACATCGGAGTAGAGGCACGTACGGTTGTGACATCATACGTCTCAATGAAATAGATGACATCGCGGATGGCATCAAGGCCTTCTTGAATGGTATAGTTGATTTCGTGGTGGACAGTGCCTATGTGGTCGGCCACCAAACGGGCTTTGGCAAGGTCGGGCGCTCCCTTCAATCCAACGGCAAAACTATGAAGACGGGGCCAATAGGCTTTGGTCTTACTGTCGTCTTCAATACGCATATCGGCATATTTCTCGGCTACGGCTGAGATGATACTGCTATCAAGACCACCGCTGAGCAACACGCCGTAGGGTACATCGCTCATCAGTTGGCGGCGTACAGCGGCTTCAAGACCGTCATGGATAGCAGTCACACTGGCCTTATTGTCCTTCACCTGGTCGTAATCCATCCAATCACGATGGTAATACCGATGCATCTTTCCCTCGCCACTCCAGTAGTAATGGCCTGGCAGGAATGGTTCGTAGTGGTCGCACTGACCTTCAAGCGCCTTCAATTCAGAGGCTACATAGACCTTGCCATCGGCATCATAGCCGATATAAAGAGGGATGACACCTATCGGATCGCGGGCGATGAGAAACTCATCGCGCGTCTCGTCGTAGAGTGCGAAAGCGAATATGCCATTCAATTCTTCAAGGAAATCGATGCCACGGTCGCGATATAAGGCTAAAATAACCTCGCAATCGGAACCGGTTTGAAATTGGTATTGATCCTTATAGCGCTCGCGAAGGTCCTTATGATTATAGATCTCGCCATTGACGGCAAGCACTTGGCAGCGATCGGGACTATAAAGAGGTTGCTGACCTGACTCAGGATCGACGATAGACAAACGTTCGTGGGCGAGAATGGCATGGCCTCCACAATAGATACCGCTCCAGTCTGGACCACGATGACGTATTTTCTGACTCATGCGCAAGGCCTTGTCGCGAAGGGCTTGCGTCTGTTCTTCCACATGGAAGATGGCTACTATTCCACACATGATGATATTGTTGTTTTTATGTTTGCGTTGAGGTTAGGATAGGGGAGTGGCTGGATTAGCCTGCAGCCACTTAGGGCTGCAGGGTGAATCCAAACACGAAATAGGCTTTCTGATCACTTGGATTGGCCACCACCTGACCGAAGATAGGCAGGGTGAAGTGGTCGGTGATCTGAATGTCTTTAGAGGCTTTGAGGGCAAGATTGGTAACCGCAAAACCTGAAGTGTTGTAAGTGGTGGTGGCAAAAGGCACAGCACCGGCTGTGGCTGTCCAATCTACACCGCCCAACTTAAACGGAGCGTTGACTTCGAAATAAGATGAATAGGCACGGTCACCGTCTTTGTTGACACCGTCGTTGCCTGCAAAATTGGTGTACCAAGCTGCTGAAACAGGACCGAAATCGTAGCTCACATATCCTTCAAAGATATGGCTGGTGCCATGGGCGTTATAGTAGAAATAACGCTTTTCGGGGGTATTAAACCAATAATCGGTGACACCGATAGAGAATCCACCTACACTGTAACTGGCAGTAAGGTCGAGTTCTTTGTTGTCGTCTTTATCGAGTCCGACACTTCCCCAAGCCGAAAGACTCAGGCCTTTATAGGCAACACCCAAGGTGGGCTGAATACTTACATTGCCGCAATCAGTACCACGCCAGATATAATGGTTTACTACATCGGCAGATAAAGTGGTTTCTACTTTGTCCTGTGCATGGGCGGTAGCGACTGCAAAAAGCAGTCCTACCGATATAAGCAATACATTCTTTTTCATCGTCTTCATATTTTTTATTGATTAATACTATTGTTGTGATCTCTCAAGAGAGAGGATCAGTTGTAGCAAGTCTCACCGTGTTCGTAGATGTCAAGACCTTCATCTTCAATACGGGCACTGACGCGCAGACCGTGAATCTTCTTAATAGAGTAGAACAGAATGACACCAGTGACTGCTGCCCAAAGGTCGATTATCAGTATACCGAAGGCTTCGGCACCGAGGAATCCCCAGCCATGACCGTAGAAAAGTCCTTCGCTGACAGAGAACAGACCGGTCATCAATGTTCCCAATATACCACATATACCGTGTACAGAAGAAGCACCTACAGGGTCGTCAATGTGAAGTTTCCGGTCGATGAACTCAATAGCATATACAAGAACTATGCCACAAACCAAACCGATGATAATGGCACCCCAAGCATCAACAGCATCGCAACCAGCAGTAATACCTACCAATCCTGCCAATACACCGTTGAGGGTCAGTGAGAATGAAGGTTTGCCGTACTTCATCCAAGAAACAAACATCGTGGCGATACCACCGCAGGCGGCTGCAAGATTGGTAGTCAGGAAGACGTGAGAAATAGCGATGCGGTTTACTTCACCCGTTGCTGCCAACTGAGAACCGGGGTTGAAACCAAACCAACCCATCCACAAGATGAATACACCGAGGGCTGCCAAGATGAGTGAATGACCAGGAATGGCACGGCTCTTGCCGTTTGCATCATACTTGCCGCGACGGGGACCGAGGGCAATAGCACCAATCAATGCCAGCACACCACCTACACTATGAACAATGGCTGAACCTGCAAAATCATGGAACACATGTCCGAAAGTGGTCATCATAAAGCTTTCGGCTGCGTCGTTGCACAACCATCCACCTCCCCAAGTCCAATGGCCTTCCACAGGATAAATAATCAGAGAGATGAAAAAGCTATAGACTATATACATAGAGAACTTTGTGCGCTCGGCCATGGCACCGCTGACAATAGTGGCGGAAGTGGCACAAAAGACTGTTTCAAACATCAAGAAACCCTCTACAGGCAGATCACTCTTATAAAAAGAAAGGTCGCCCCAGTTGGGAGCACCGATGAAACCAGCGCCATCGGAGCCAAACATAAAGCCAAAACCTACGAAAAAGAACAATACCGAACCAAGCATGAAATCGACAAAGTTCTTAAACAGAATATTGGCAGTGTTCTTACTGCGGGTGAAACCTGCTTCACACAGCGCAAAACCGGGCTGCATCCAAAATACGAGTATGGCAGCTAACAACATCCATACGGTATCGAGAGAAATTCCTACTTCATTCATAATCTTCTAAATTTTGTGTTTGTGTTATTGTGTTATCCGTTTCTCTTGTTGTGTTTCAATATTACGCAACCAGACTATTTCTTATCGCGCAAAACCGTGTCGCCGTTCTCACCTGTACGGATAGAATAGGTGTCGATAACCTCACTGAGGAAAATACGACCATCACCAATCTCTCCGGTATGGGCTACATTTAATATGACTTTGATGGTTGGTTCGACAAACATTTCACGACACACGATGGTTAGCGCTACACGCTCTATCACATCGGTGTTATACTGAACACCACGATAAATGCGCTCCTGCCTGCTCTGACCTATTCCGTGTACGTCGTGGTACTCAAACCAGTCGATGTCGGAAGAGAGCAAAGCACTCTTCACCTCCTCAAATTTTGTTTTGCGGATGATTGCTTCAATCTTTTTCATACCTTAAACCTTTAATGTTACTAATTATATTAATATGTCGTATTGATAACAAACTGTATTGTTTCGGATGCAAAATTAGTGCAAAAAGTAAGTAAAACAATGATATTTATATCAATAAGAAAATAAAATATTAGTTTTGTTTGCATTTATTATAGTTTTTATTGTAGTTACTTACAATTTGAAAGCAATATAGCCTATTTGCTTTCAAATTAACAAAATAACACAAAAAGTTATCAAATAAACTTGCAATAAACTTGCAAATACTATCAAATCGACGTATCTTTGCACCAGAAATAAGACATTAAGCAATTAAAAAAGGCAAAAAGATTAGCATGATGAAAGCTAAAGTTCATTTCACAAAGATGCAGGGGGCTGGTAATGACTATATTTACGTCAATACCTTATTATATAATATAGCCAACCCTGAAGAGGCTGCCAGAGTATGGAGCAAGCCTCATACAGGCATCGGAAGCGATGGACTGGTGCTCATCGGTGAGGTAGATATGCCTGAAGCCGACTATTCCATGAGAATATTCAACGCTGATGGAAGCGAGGCGATGATGTGTGGAAACGCATCAAGATGTATTGGTAAATACCTCTACGAAAAAGGGATAACCCATAAGACCGATATCCGACTGTTGACAAAATCGGGCATTAAGACATTACATCTGAACGTTGCCCATGAGAGAGTGTGCAGTGTCACAGTGGATATGTCAGAACCTAAACTGTACAACACAAGGCAGTTTATAGGTTCAGACAATCGGTCGGAACAACTAATCACCTTAACAGCAGACGGAGAGGATTGGCCCGGAACATTCGTGTCGATGGGCAATCCACACTTCGTCATCTTCACAGAAAAACTGAATCAAATAGACATTGCACGAATAGGAAATATACTGGAACACCATGAGGCTTTTCCTGAAAGATGCAATATAGAATTTGCACAAGTCATGGATAACGGACATATCAGAATGAGAGTATGGGAACGCGGAAGCGGAATTACCATGGCGTGCGGAACAGGGGCATGTGCTACAGCGGTTGCAGCAGCACTCACTGGAAGAAAAGGAAGAGAGTCGGTCATTGAAATGGACGGCGGCAACGTCACTATCAAATGGGACGAAACCAACAACCATATATATATGACAGGGCCGGCGGAATTTGTTTTCGAAGGAGAAATAGAACTTCCAGACGGAGAACCGCCCACCAATTGAATACAAACGACAACTTTTAAAACAACCAAAGATATGGCATTAGTAAACGAACACTTTCTCAAATTGCCGAACAATTACTTGTTCGCTGACATCGCCAAAAAGGTGAATGCCTTCAAGACGATGCACCCAAAGTCCGACATCATATCGCTCGGCATCGGTGATGTTACTCAACCACTGTGTCCAGCAGTAGTGGAAGCCATACACCACGCAGCTGATGAAATGGCTACACAAGCCACGTTTAGAGGCTACGGACCGGAACAAGGCTACGACTTCCTGCGTGAAGCCATCCTGAAAAACGATTTTCTTCCTCGCGGAATACATCTCGATATCAACGAGATATTCATCAACGACGGTGCTAAAAGCGATACAGGAAACATACAGGAACTGGTGAGATGGGACAACAGCATCGGTGTGACAGATCCTATCTATCCTGTATATATCGACTCCAACGTAATGATTGGAAGAGCTGGGGTAGTGGAAAACGGACGATGGTCAAATGTTTTATACATGCCATGCACGGCTGAAAACGGATTTATACCACAGATTCCTAACAAAAGAGTGGATATCATTTACCTCTGCTATCCTAACAACCCAACGGGTACGGTACTTCCTAAGGAGGAATTGAAAAAGTGGGTAAACTACGCATTAAAAAACGATGCAATCATATTCTACGATGCAGCGTATGAAGCATATATTCAAGATGACTCTATACCACACTCCATTTACGAGATAAGAGGTGCAAGAAAATGTGCTATAGAATTTCATAGCTATTCGAAAACAGCTGGATTTACCGGTGTAAGATGTGGTTATACCGTGGTGCCGAAAGATATTACAGCGTCAACACTGACGGGTGAACGCATTCCACTGAACCACCTTTGGTACAGAAGACAATGCACAAAATTCAACGGAACAAGTTATCTGAGCCAAAGAGCTGCACAGGCTATCTATACACAAGAAGGTAAGGAACAGGTGAAAGAAACCATCAGCTACTATATGCGCAATGCACATAAAATGAAGGAGACACTCACTAAACTCGGACTGGAAGTATATGGAGGTGAAAACGCACCATACCTTTGGGTGAAAACACCAAATGGAGAAGGGAGTTGGAGATTCTTCGAACAGATGCTATACGATGCTCATGTGGTATGTACACCAGGTGTGGGATTCGGTCCAAGTGGCGAGGGATACATTCGTCTGACTGCCTTCGGACAACAAGAGAAAACCGACGAAGCACTGCTACGTATAGAAAACTGGTTGAAGTAACAACAATATAACAGACAACACAGACACAAAATAACAAAAACACAAACACAAAATAAAAACACAGTGATTATGGCAAATTTAAGATTTCAGGTCGTGGAAGAGGCTTTTCAGAAAAAGCCACTCGACGTAAAAGCTCCATCGGAAAGACCGTATGAGTATTTCGGTAAAAAGGTATTCAACCGCGAGAAAATGTATAAGTACCTGCCGAAAGATGTCTATGAAAAAATGATTGATGTCATAGACAACGGTGCTAGACTCGATAGAAAAGTAGCTGACGCTGTGGCTGCAGGTATGATGCAGTGGGCTAAAGAGAATGGCGTAACTCATTACACACACTGGTTCCAGCCTTTGACAGAGGGCACAGCAGAGAAACATGACTCGTTTATAGAGCATGACGGTAAAGGTGGAATGGTAGAAGAGTTTTCCGGAAAACTCCTTGTGCAGCAGGAACCTGATGCATCATCATTCCCTTCAGGTGGCATACGTGCTACTTTCGAAGCAAGAGGATACTCTGCATGGGATCCTACAAGCCCTGTGTTTATCATCGATGATACGTTGTGTATCCCGACCATCTTCATCTCTTACACCGGTGAAGCACTCGACTATAAGGCTCCACTGCTACGCGCATTGCATGCAGTAAACGTGGCTGCTACTGATGTGTGCCATTATTTTGACCCAACAGTCAAGAAGGTCACATCTAACTTGGGATGGGAACAGGAGTATTTCCTCGTTGATGAGGGACTCTATTCGGCTCGACCAGACCTCTTGCTCACTGGACGTACACTGATGGGACACGATTCTGCAAAGAACCAGCAAATGGATGATCACTACTTCGGATCTATTCCTGAGCGTGTTGCAGCATTTATGCGCGACTTGGAAATGCAGGCTCTTGAACTGGGAATTCCATGCAAGACAAGACATAACGAAGTAGCACCTAACCAGTTTGAAGTAGCTCCTATATTCGAAGAGACTAATCTCGCTGTCGATCACAATATGTTGCTCATGTCGTTGATGAAGCGCGTAGCTCGCAAACATGGATTCCGCGCTCTGCTGCACGAGAAACCTTTCGATGGCATCAACGGTTCTGGTAAACACAACAACTGGAGCTTATCTACCGACAATGGCGTATTGTTGCATGCTCCTGGTAAGACTCCAGAGGCGAATCTGCGCTTCGTGACCTTCATCGTAGAGACACTTATGGGTGTTTATAAGCACAACGGATTACTCAAAGCTTCTATCATGAGTGCTACTAATGCACACCGTCTGGGTGCAAACGAGGCGCCCCCTGCCATCATTTCATCATTCTTGGGCAAACAGTTGACCGAACTGCTCGACCATATCGAACTCGCAGACAAGGACGATCTATTTACTATGGCTGGAAAACAGGGTATGAAACTCGATATTCCGGAGATTCCTGAACTGCTTATCGATAACACAGACCGCAACCGTACATCGCCTTTTGCATTCACAGGTAACAGATTTGAATTCCGTGCCGTTGGTTCTGAAGCCAACTGTGCATCAGCCATGATTGCACTGAATGCGGCAGTTGCTGAAGCTTTGATTAATTTCAAGAAGCGCGTTGACGCTCTCATTGAAAAAGGTGAAGATAAGACCAGCGCTATTGTGGAAGTATTGCGTGAGGATATTAAAACCTGCAAACCTATCCGATTCGATGGCAATGGATATAGTGACGAATGGATTGAAGAGGCTACCAAACGTGGTCTTGACGTGGAAAAATCATGCCCGAAGATCTTTGAGCGCTATCTCGACAAGGCAAGTATAGAGATGTTTGAGAAACTCGGCGTGATGAGTAAGAAGGAACTGGAAGCCAGAAATGAGGTGAAATGGGAAACATACACCAAGAAAATACAGATTGAAGCACGTGTTCTCGGCGATCTTTCTATGAACCATATCATACCTGTAGCTACTCAGTACCAAAGTAAATTGCTCGATAATGTACAGAATATGCGCGCCATTTTCCCTGTTGACAAAGCTGATAAACTATCAGCACGCAACATTAAAATCATAGAGGAAATTGCTGAACGCACATCAACTATCGAGAAAGGCGTAGAAGAACTTGTCAACGCAAGAAAGGTTGCAAACAAAATTGCCGATGAACATGAAAAGGCTATTGCATATCATGACACGATAGAACCAAAGATGGACACCATCAGATATCAGATTGATAAACTCGAACTGATTGTTGATGATACCTGCTGGCCATTGCCTAAATATCGTGAACTATTGTTCATCCGCTAATATAAGACTGATGAATAGACATCAATAACAACAAATCTATTTCTTTTTTTGGTTGTTTGAAGTTTGCGCAGGGTTCGATGCTGTGAAGTATCGGACCCTCATTTTTTATATCTATAGCAATAGCAAGACCAACGTTCCAAAATATTCTCATGCGGGAAATCCCTACTTCCCATCCTACAAAAGCAAGCCCCGCCGTTGTTTCAAAACTAAAACATCGACGGGGCTTGTCTTATCCTAACGTGCCGCGAGCGGGACTCGAACCCGCACAGCCATTACTGGCCAAGGGATTTTAAGTCCCTCGTGTCTACCATTCCACCATCGCGGCAGTGGAATTTGGAATTCGCCTGCAAAGGTACGAATAACTAAGCAGAATACAAAAGAAATTGTTATTTTCTTTTTTTTATCACACATAGAAAATGGCGAAAAACTATGGCTTTAGCACCGTCTATCACCATTATTTCCACGCATTAACTCAATGCTAACATACGCTCAATAGGCTTCACGGCATCGCGAGCTGTGGCTTCATCCACCTCTACGGTAGGCCATTCGTGACGAAGGGTATGATAGATCTTCTCTAAAGTGTTCTTCTTCATATAGTCGCACTCATTGCACGAACAACCCAATCCGCCTTCACTAACCTCTGGAGGTACGGGATAGAACATGGTGGTGGGACACTGGCGCTGCATCTCATGCAGTATTCCAGACTCTGTAGCCACGATGTATTCTTGCTCTGGGTGTTCTACCGCATACTTCAAAAGAACTGCCGTAGAACCCACTACATCGGCTACAGCAAGCACAGGACCCTTACATTCGGGGTGTGCTAATACCAGGGCTTTGGGATGATCGGCTTTCAGTTTGGCAATTTCTGCTACCGAGAAACGCTCGTGTACATGGCAACCGCCATTCCATAGAAGCATGTTACGACCCGTAACTGAATTGATATACGATCCTAAGTTATAATCTGGACCAAATATCAACTTTGCATCGGCAGGAAAGGTATCAACTATTTTCTTGGCATTGCCACTGGTCACCACCACATCGGTCAATGCCTTGACTGCGGCAGTGGTATTCACATAACTGATAACCTGATAACCTGGATGCTCCTCTTTATATTTCTTGAGATCTTCTGCACGGCATGAATCAGCCAACGAACAGCCTGCTGTCACATCAGGACAAAGCACTTTCTTCTCAGGAGAGAGTATCTTACAGGTTTCAGCCATGAAGTGAACACCACACATCACTATCATGTCGGCATCGGTTTCGGCTGCCTTACGCGCCAAAGCCAACGAGTCACCAATGAAATCGGCTACCTCTTGTATTTCGCCACGAGTGTAGTAATGTGCCAGAATCAAGGCATTCTTCTCCTTCGCCAACCGTCTTATTTCTTTTTTCAGATCGGTGCCGTCAGCAATAGGTTCATCAATGAATCCTTGTTTTATCCATTCGTTTTTCAACATCACAATATTATATTATTTATTTTTTATTTTAATTTTAAAATAGAAATGTGTATGATAATAGCCTGTTGATAAGTGCAAAACTTTCTTATTGATATTTTGCTTTTTTCGTTATCAACTTGTGGTCACACACTATCCACAATAGGTGTTGATAGTTAAGTGCTGATTTTTAGACCACTGAATAACTTATCCACAATTCCGTATTTTGGTGCAAATTTAATAAGTTTATATCTTTTTTCATCATAATTGCGTGGAAAAGTTGCTAAAAACAACTGTATAAACCTGTGGATATCCATATACCAGAAATGTCGTTGTGGATATTAGTGGATAATTAACACGTTATCCACACGGTTATCAACATAGTTATCCACAATAATTTGTATTATCGTTTTTTATTTGTAATTTTGTCGCCAACTATGAGAAAGATACGCACGATAGAGATGCAGCGACTGAGTATTGAGGAATACAAGAAGTCGGAAAAGCTGCCTTTAGTGGTTGTCCTTGACGACGTCCGCTCTATGTATAATATAGGTAGTGTATTTCGTACGGCTGATACGTTTAGGGTAGAGGCTGTTTGTCTTTGTGGCATTTGTCAGACACCGCCTGCCACTGAGATTCATAAGACAGCGCTTGGCGCAGAAGAGTCTGTGGATTGGCGATACTACAAGACGGCATTTGAGGCTGTCAATGCTTTGAAGAACGATGGTTACGAGGTGTTGTCGGTGGAACAAGTGGAACATTCTACCAAGCTGCAGCATTTCGTTCCTGATCCTTCGAAGCGTTATGCTGTGGTATTAGGAAACGAGGTAAAAGGTGTTCATCAGGAGGTTGTTGATGCCAGCAACGGTTGTTTGGAAATTCCTCAATTGGGCACCAAACACTCCATGAACGTATCTGTCACGGCAGGCATCATTATTTATAAGTTTGCAGAATCGCTCGTTTTGAAACCAGAATAGTTTGCTGTAATCGCTCCGCCATATCTGTTTGTTTCTAAACCAATATACAGGTGTTAACGGGTATAGATACTTATAGGTTGATAACTTTGTGGATAACATCGGTAATCAACTGATTTTTAACTTCATATTCATACTTCTATCACATCTTTGAAACATACATCTCATATCTTTGCACCCAAAAAGTATTAGATAAGCTTTATCAATACAACTTTCAGTTAAAAGATATATTGATAAAAAGATGTAAATAGACGTAAGAAGATGAAAGTAATTTTTGTAGTTCAAGGAGAGGGAAGAGGCCATCTTACCCAGGCATTAACACTCAGACAGATATTGCTGCATGAGGGCCACGAGATAGTGAAAGTATTGGTAGGAAAGAGTAAAAACAGAAAAATACCTGAGTTTTTCCTCAATCAGATAAACTGTCCAACTGAGTTGTTTGATAGTCCCAACTTCCTCCCATCTAAGGACAATAAGAGATTCAGTCTATTGCGCTCCATGGCATACAATAGTCTTTTGGTGCCTTCATATATTTCAAGCATCAATTTCATACGCAAGAATATTCAAGAGAGTGGGGCAGACATCATCATCAATTTCTATGAAGTGTTGTGTGGCATCACATATTCACTGTTCCATTTTGGCATTCCTGAGGTGTGTATAGGCCATCAGTATCTATTTTTGCACCCTTCTTTCCAAATGCCAGGAAAGTTTCCTTTGCCAGAATTTCTACTGAGAGTATTCACCCGCATCACCTGTCTAAGAGCCACTAAAAAACTGGCTTTGTCCATTCGTGACTATGGCGACGATGCAGCAAATGGTATAAAAGTAGTGCCTCCATTGCTTCGTCAGAAGGTGAAAACCACAATCCGTCACCATGGAAACTATATCGTGGGATATATGCTCAATGCCGGATATGCCGAAGATGTAAAGGCTTGGCATCAGAAACATCCGCACACACAACTCCATTTTTTCTGGGATAAAGCCGATGCACCCGAAGAACTTCAGGTAGATGAAACACTCACTTTCCATCGCATCAACGATGTGAAGTTCTTAAAATATATGGCAGGCTGCAAGGCATACGCCACCACAGCAGGTTTTGAGAGCGTTTGCGAAGCATTGTATATGGGTAAACCTTGCATGTTGATACCGGCACATGTAGAGCAAGAGTGCAACGCCTTGGATGCAGAAAGGGAGATGGCAGGAGTGGCAACCGATGCGTTCGACATCGACAAGCTCAAGGTTTTTACTCGTGGATATGAGGAAGATGTGGAATTCAGAATGTGGGAAAACCATGCTGAAATCCGCATCATGGCAGCCATAGAGAGTGCTTACAACGAATATTACGATACAACCGAAACCTGTGTATATAACGAGGAAAAGAGCAATATTACCATTGCTTCTTTCTTCCAATCATAGTTCACTGCACTCGTTTTCAATGTTTGATAATCCTTTTATCAATACTTCCCTATAATCCTGAAAAACATTCGTTTGATAATAATAGGTAGTAGCAACGTGTTTTATGGCAAATATTTTTCGCTGTCAAATCAGTTTTAATGCTTTAGTTTACAGTATGATATAGTATGCTTATCAAGCAAATGAATCGCGCGCATAGGCTATACTCATGCGTGCGTACCTTATATTTATTAGTCCCAAATCGGTCATTAGAAATATAATAATCCATGGTCATGCATGTAATATAATGACCGAATTCGAATAAAGTCGTAGGCGAATGGACATCACCGCTTAACGTGTACAGTTATTTTAGTTTTCAAGAAAATTTCGACCACTCGACCACCGAAGTGTGCATCACGCTATCATATAGTACTTTAGGTGGTGGTCGATGTCTGAAAGTTCGACCACCCATCGACCACCAACTTGCGGCAGATAGTTGGTCAGGCTGTTGCTCACAGAATCTAATAGTTCAGTACTTTCCACAAGCATTTTCCTGTCGTTTGCGATGTAGCTGTCGAATGCCGTTCCTTTGTGTCGTAAGAGCGATGGTGCCATCAGGTGTACATCCGATACTACTGTCATGTGTTTGAGTTGTGTTTGTTTGGCGTAAAGTATTGATGTGTCCAATACTGTTGTTATCAAAACAATCTTCAGTCTGTTCATATCCGATATGGATTTTTTTTTCGGCTGTAAAAGTATAGATATGGTGTTACAGCTCGATTTCTATCTTATGGAGAAAGGATGAACATCATTTTTCAGCATCAATGGTTCATATATATATAATAGGTGGAACACTTCGGGTTTAACCTTTAACACCATATTTATACGATTATCACACGATTGTAATACCGCTCTTGGATTTTTGCGGTCACAAAAATGTTATATGATTAATAGATCTATGAAAATGAAGAAAGTTTATTATTGTATGTTGATATGATTGCTTAGTGGTGTTTTTGGTTAGTAAAAAGGTAACAGCCAACGTTTGTACAACCGGAAGCAACACTTCCTTTAGTATCAGTATTGCTTTCAAACAAGTTGCAACCACTGTCAGCACATCCTGCGGCAATACTTTTTAGTTCATAAAAAAAATAGCGGCTAAGCGTTGAAAACCAACGCTTAGCCGCTCTGCTGTACCCAGACCCGGGCTCGAACCGGGATGGGTTTCCCCACTGGTGTTTGAGACCAGCGCGTCTACCGATTCCGCCATCTGGGCTTATTTAGCGAGTGCAAAGTTACAAAATTTCTTTGAATATCTGTTTATGAAAGGAGAAAAATTATTAAAAATGATTGATTTTTTTGTTCAATATGCAGAAATTGACTAACTTCGTACCGTAAAATAGTTCCTTTAAAGCCTATAACATGGACAACAAACAATATTGCATCATTCTCGCAGGAGGCAAAGGCAGAAGACTTTGGCCCTGTAGCAGAGAGAAAAACCCAAAACAGTTTATAGATTTCTTTGGCTCTGGTCGCACACAGTTGCAACAGACCTACGACCGCTTCACCAAGATATTACCACAAGAAAATATTTTCATCACAACTGCTAAAGAGTATGTCGAATTGGTGAAAGAACAATTGCCCGGCATGAATGCCGACAACATTTTGGCAGAACCAGTAAGTCGTGGCACTGCTCCGGCTGTATTGTGGGCCAACATGCGCATATGCCGTCAGTGTGCCGATGCCAATGTGGTAATTACGCCGAGCGATCAGTTTGTGCTCAACGAAGAGGCTTTCCAACATAATATAGAGGAAGGTTTCCGCTTTGTGGAGCATCATCAGGCGCTGCTCACCATAGGCATCACTCCCACACGTCCAGAACCGGGCTATGGTTACATACAGATGGGTGATGCGATGGAAGGCGCTACAGAGGTCTTCCGTGTGAAGTCTTTTACCGAAAAACCTGATCGCGACTTCGCCAAAGTGTTTATGGAAAGCGGTGAATTTCTATGGAACACAGGTCTTATACAAGCCAACGGACAATATCTGAACAGTTGTTTCCGACAGCTGTTCCCCGATGTGATGAAGCGTTTGGATGCTGTGCGTCCCAACTTCACCTTAGAGGATGAGTTGGAATTTGTAAGCGAGAACTATCCTTCCTATGCCAATCTCTCCATCGACCGAGGTGTGTTAGAGCGCTGCGACGAGGTTTGCGTGATGCACGGCAACTTCGGTTGGGCAGATTTAGGTACTTGGCATGCCATCTATGAATGTAGAAGTCGTGGTGAAGGAGATAACGTGGTGGTCGATTCGGAAGTGATATTGGATGAGTCGCACAATAATGTTATCAAGCTTCCTAAGGGTCGTTTGGGTATTGTCAGCGGTCTCGACGGCTATATTGTGGCCGAGGAAGACAATGTATTGCTTATCTGTAAGAAAGGAGATTCATCTGCACTGGTTCGCAAATATGTGAACGAAGTGCAGATGAAATACGGTGATGAGTTTGTTTAAGACGGTCTGAAATCTACTTAAACTCATTTAGAATCTTATCGGCAATAGCCTGAAATTCCTCCTCAGAGAGTTTCAGTTTCTCTCTACGGAAGTCTGCATCAGCCTCACTCTGCATTGGAATGAGGTGGATGTGGGCGTGTGGTACTTCAAGACCGAGCACCACCTGTGCCACTTTGCGACAGGGGAAAGCGCGCTTGATAGCTGCTGCAACACGCTTGGCAAACTTCTGGTAGCGTGCCAACTCCTCATCGTCCATGTCAAAGAAGTAATCCACTTCACGGCGGGGAATCACCAGTGTGTGGCCTTTCACCAGTGGATTGATGTCGAGAAAGGCATAGAACTCATCGTTCTCTGCACATTTGTAGCTTGGAATTTCACCAGCTGCAATCTTTGAAAAGATGTCCATAAGCATTTGTATTAATATGGTTTAACCCTTCTCTGTGGCCTGTTTGTTTGGATATTAGGCTATAGAGATGTTCTCAATGCGCAGTTTGATGGTGCCGCGTGGTATTTTGATTTCCACTTCGTCGCCAACCTTTTTGCCCAAAAGTCCTTGTGCGATAGGAGTCTGGATAGATATTTTTCCAGCGCGCAAATCAGCTTCATTCTCGCTGACAATGGTATAGGTCATCTTGGCTTTGGTGATGATATTGGTCATTTCCACCTTGGTCAGAATCTGTACCGAGTCGGTGCTGAGTCGTGAAGTATCGATGATTTTAGCTTCGGCAATGGTAGATTTTAATTTGTTGATTTTGTCTTCCAGATGTGCCTGTGCTTCTTTGGCAGCATCATACTCACTGTTTTCACTTAAATCGCCCTTGTCTCGGGCTTCGGCGATTGCTGCAGAGGCCTTTGGTCGCTCAATACTTTCCAATCGCTGCAATTCAGCTATGAGGTTGTCATAGCCTTCTTGTGACATATAAGCCATAATTGTTCTTGTTTTAAAAGGTTTCTGTTTTCTTGTAATATAACTTCACGAGATGCAAAAAAAATAAAGAATTCCGACTATGCTCATGTCGGAATCCCCTTTTTCTACTGTGTCTCGTTATCGTTTGCAAAGTTAGGCATTTATTTCCTACTTTCCAAATTTTTCCGATAAAATCCGTCCAAAGCGAAATAGAAGATGACACCGCTGACCCATCCGCCAATCACATCGATGGCGTAGTGTGCTTGGATATAGACGGTAGCCATACACATTAATATATAGAAAGGTGTTACGCTCCATAGCAGTTTGCGGCTTCCACTCTTCCAAGCCAATAGCATGAGAATGGTTGTCACACCTACGTGACTACTGGGAAATGCCGCTGTTGGGCGTTCTCCTGCTGCGTGTGCGGCAGCCACCAGATGGTAGCAAAAACCGTCAGACCACCCCGGTATGGGCAGTGACTCGGTGTGGTTGATAAACCATTGTCCTATTTCAGGGAACACCCCGGCGCCGATCTGGTCTGTTCCGGCTGCCAGATAGTAGTATTGCGGACCAGTAACCGGCACGACATCGAAGATGACGTAATAGACAAAAAACGATGTCAGCAGTACGAAAGTGGCTCTTGCAAATCGCTCGTAGCGGCAGCAGAAGTAGTAAAGGCTTACTGCCACCATCAGCGGATAATAACTGGCGTACCCCAGATGCATGAGTTCCGACCACCAATGTTGCGGCATCCACTGTGAAAAGAGCAGTGCGGGTTGGCATCCGAACAGCCATTGATCAGCCGCCGCAAAGTATGGATCGTAGTTGGGCAATAGTTTATTGATCTCATAGGTATCGGGATACCACCATGAGAGGAGTCCGAGTTGCAGCAGTATTCTTGCCAAATGGGTGATGCGACACGGTTTCCATTGATAAATAATCCATGCCAGCAATACCCCGATGACCATTGCCAATCGTCCTATGAGCATGGGTGCAGGCTGTTGGATGCGCGGCCAGAGACATGCCATGAGTGCCAGTGTAAACAGCAGATAGAGCATCATAGCCCACTCTACAGCCAACAGTCCGCGTGTGGGGTGACTGTCATGTGCCACCAGTCTGATAAGGAATTTCGGTGTATGCATGTTTATAGCCATCCCTTTGCTTGATACCATTCCACGCTTTTGCGCACACCTTCCTCCAGTTTCACCTGTGGTTTGTAGCCCAGTTCATTGATGGCAGGAGTGATGTCACAGCGCCAGTTGCGTTGCTTGAGTATGTTAAACTTGTCGTTGTTAAGTGCTGTAACCTTTCCGGTGATATGTCCGATCCATTCGCCGCATGTTGTAACGATGCGTAAAAGCCATATCGGTGCAGTGATGCGAATCCACCAAGGGCGTCCCAATGCCTCATGTATGAGGTTGCTGAAGTCTGCCGACTGATACACTTCACCATCTGACAGGAAGTATCTGCGGCCTGTTTTGCCTTTCTCCAAAGCCAGGAAAACCGCCTGTACCACATCGCTGACATAGACAAAGGTGATATCTTGTCGTTGGTGGCCTACTGCGAAATCGGTGTGTCCCTTAATGCTTTTAAACTGCAGGAAGTAGTCTTTTTCCCTTGGGCCATACACACCGGTAGGTCTGAGTATCACGTATGGGAAGTCTTTCTGTGTGTCGAGCCATTGCTCTGCTTGCAGTTTACTTTTGCCATAAGCCGTGTTGGGCTGTGGTGTGTCGGTTTCGCAGATTTCCTGATAAGGCAGTTTTTCGCGTATAGCACCCATGATACTGAGGCTGCTGATGAACACAAAGCGCTGTATAGGCATTTGTAGGATGCGCAGTGCAGTAACCAAATTCTTGGTACCCTCGGTATTGATGCGCGCAAAATCGGCTTTGTTGAGACACTTGGTGGCACCGGCAGCATGCACTACATAGTCGAACGAGCAGTTTTGCAACTGTTCCACCAGTTTGCTTTCCGATGAAAGGTCGAGTTCTATGAAGTGTATGCGTGGGTCTTGCAGATAGTCCTTCGAACTCGAACGGCGTACAGCCGCCCATGTTTCGAAACCCTGTCTGATAGCTTCCTCCACGATAAACGAGCCGATGAAACCACTGGCTCCAGTGATGAGAATCTTCATTTTTAGTTTATTCGTTGATGATTTCCACCGTCATGGTCACGTCGTTTTTAGGACGGTCACCGCGCAGTGTCTCTGTGTTTTGTATTTTTTCCACCACGTCGAGTCCTTCTTCCACTTCGCCAAACACGGTGTATTGTCCGTCGAGGAACGGAGTTCCGCCCACGGTAGTATAGACATTGGTCTGTTCTTGGGTAAAGGTAGGCAGTCCCATGTCCTTACATTGTTGTTTTGTTTGTGCTATGAGTTGGTCTTGCAGCACCATGAGTGCCTCGCGGTCGCGGTTGCGTCTGAGTTCCATGATGCGTTCGTGGTTCTGTCGTGCCAGTTGGTTAAATACGTTTTGCTCTTGTTGCATAGCCATTTGTCGCTCCATTTGTAGGAGCTCTTGAGGTTTGTAAGTCTTTCCCCAGACGATGTAGAACTGGCTTCCGCTGCTTTCTTTTTCAGGATTTACCTCATCGCCGAGTCGCGCAGCACTAAGTGCGCCACGCTTATGGAAGCACTGTGGATATGCAAATTCAGCGGGAATGGTATATCCGGGTCCACCCGTACCGAGCATTTTGCCAGCAGGTGCGCCTTTGCTGTCAGGGTCTCCGCCCTGAATCATGAAGTCTTTGATGACGCGATGAAAGAGCGTTCCGTTGAAGAATCCCTCTCTGGCCAACTTCAGGAAGTTGTCGCGATGCTTTGGAGTCTCGTCGTAGAGGCGCACAGTGATACTGCCCTCTGAGGTGTTTATTCTAACTTTTGCCATAATCTATTTCTTGTTTTTATATTCTTTTTTGTGTTACCAACAGGTTCCACGCCTCTCTTATCCATAGTACGAGCGACGATCCTGCGATGATAATGAGCCAGTCAGTCCATCGGAGACTGACCACGTTGAAGAACTTTTGGAAGCCCGGTGTCTCAACCATTGCCACTTGTCCTACGAAGATGATGACCACGATAGTGATCAAGCCCTTACACCCTTTGAAATGCAATGCACTGCGATGACTTCCGAATGCCCTTGCGTTGAAGAGGTAGAAGAAGTGTGTCATGACAAAAACGGTAAACAGCAATGTGAGTTCGTAAGCGCTGATATGTCGTTTATTGCTGAGTTGCAGTTGCAGAAAGTCTGTCAGCGAGGTGATGTCGGTATGTTGGAAAGCAAAGAGCATGGTGAGCAGCAGTAGGAAGAAGAACAGTCCTACGCCCACAATCTCTCTTAGCATTTCCTTGGTCAGAATGGATTTATACCTGTTGCGTGGTTTATCTTTCATCACAGCGTGTGATGGTGGGAGTGATGCCAAAGCCATGGCAGCAAACGTATCCATAATGAGATTGATCCAAAGCATCTGTGTCACGGTGAGTGGCGACTCAGTATCCATGAACGCACCGAATAGCACAAGGAGGCAAGCGGTGACGTTTACTGTGAGTTGGAACAGTAGAAAGCGCTGAATATTCTGGTAGAGCGACCGTCCCCACATGACCGCTTTGCCTATGCTGGAGAATGAATTGTCGATGATAGTGATGTCGCTGGCCTCTTTGGCAACACTCGTTCCGTCGCCCATCGACAGTCCCACGTGGGCAGCGCGCAGTGCAGGGGCATCGTTGGTACCGTCGCCAGTGACTGCCACCACCTCTCCGTTCTTCTGCAATGCTTCTACCAGTCGGCGTTTGTCCATAGGTCGTGCGCGTGCTATGATTTTCAGTTGCTCCACACGCAGGCGCACCTCTTCATCGGAAAGCGCTTCAAATTCAGGTCCCGTAATGATGCTTTGGTCGGTGTCGTGATCGTTCCACAGTCCTATTTGTCGTGCTATCTCGCGAGCAGTACCCGGTGTGTCGCCAGTCACGATCTTGACTTTAATGCCCGCCTCCATACATTCGTTGATGGCTTGTGGCACATCGCTTCTGACGGGGTCTGCTATGGCTGCAATGCCTATGAAATGCAGACAGGATGCCTGTAGCTTATGATTGACAATGGGGAGGGGTGCTCCCGGTTCGAGTATCTGATAGGCAAATCCCAGTGTGCGCATGGCGCGTTGCTGATAGACAGCCAGTTGTTGGTCTATCTCTCTGCGTTCCACGTCAGCTGTCTGACACATGGCAAAGACGATTTCCGGTGCACCTTTCACATAGAGTATGCGTTGTCCTTTACGGGCAACCGACTCCACAACCGTAGCCATGAATTTATGTTCGGTAGAGAAAGGCAGTTCTGCCAGTGTCGTGGTCTGCAGTCTGATGGTGCGATAGTCGTTGCCTTGGCTGTGTAGCCATAGCAGCAATGCTCCCTCAGTGGGGTTTCCCAATACGGCAGGTTCACCACTTTTCGCATAGTCGAGCGATGCAGTAGCATTGACAGCGAGTCCTTCCGCTACGATGTCGGCATCTGTAGTGCCATACAGCTTCATCTCATCCACCCGCATTTGATTTTCCGTCAATGTTCCAGTCTTGTCGGTACAGATGACAGTGGTAGCTCCCATAGTTTCGCAGGCATGCATCTTGCGCACCAAATTATTGCTTTTCAGCATGCGTCGCATACTGTAGGCCAGACACAGTGTGACGGTCATGGGTAGTCCTTCGGGTACCGATACCACGATCAGCGTCACTGCAATCATGAAGGTTTGCAGCATATAAGCGGTGAAGTCGATCCACTGAAAATGGTCCATGGCAGTGAGATATGCCACGATTCTTCCCACTACAATACCTGTAGCCACGATATAGCTGACGACGGTGATCCATTTTCCCAGTTGTCCGAGCTGTTCATCGAGTGGTGTACGTATGCTGTTGTCTATCTGTACAGCCTCAAACACCTTGCCTTGTGCGGTATGGTCGCCCACTGCCGTGACGCGACAGATGGCATGTCCCTCCATTACTTTTGTGCCCTTCATCACTTGGTTGGTGGGGTAGGTGGCATCGGGGTCAGCCTCTTCCGGACGTTCACTTTTGTGGCAGATGGGTTCGCCCGTCAGTGTCGATTCGTCGATTTGCAGCGATGTGGAAGTCAGCAAGACGGCATCGGCAGGCACTTCCATGCCTGTGTTGAGCACCACCACATCCTCGACCACCAGTTCGCGTCGCGGTATCATGGTAGTGTTTCCCTGTCTGATCACCTCCACGGGTTCATCATCGTTTACTTGGTTGAGTATAGCAAACTCTTTGTTGGCTTGCCATTCAAAGTAGAAAGAGAGTCCTGTAGCCAGCATGATAGCCACAAAGATGCCTACGGGTTCGAAGAAAACTTCGCCTCCTTTGTCGAGTCCGTAGTGTTCGTAGCATGCTATTCCCACTGACAATAATCCTGCAACGAGTAGGATTATGATGAGTGGTTCGTGAAATTTTTCCAGGAACTGCCGCCACAAAGAATCCTTTTCTGGTGGGGTCAGTATGTTTTCCCCATACTTTTTTCGGTTCTCTGCCACTTCTTGCGGTGTCAGTCCTGTATATTGTTGTTTCTGTGTCATGTATGCTTTTGTAAATGCAGTGCAGTCGTTACCTTACGACAATCAGTTTGCAAAGTTACGATTAAGCAATCGGAAAACAAAGAAAAAACAGATATATTCTTCGTGGTGTTCCTATTTTTTATCATATTTTGACATGGTGTAACCCTTTGAACCATATTACATTGCAGATACGTAGAGGGGGCGTCGGGCTGTTGTGAGTGGCGGTTAGTCCTGTTATGATGGTCAGATATGGCAGCCAGTCTATGACAATTTAATGAAAATTAACCGTCGAAGCGTACAAGAAATTGACTTTTTTCATATCTTTGTAGCAGAATACAATCCAAAAACTACGATTATGAATAAGAAAAAAGGTGGAAAACGCATAACGAAGAAGCAACTCGTGGAGCGGCTTCAGACATTCTTCCAAGAAAATCCCAACGAGACATTCTCGTTCAAACAGATATTCCGTGCACTCCGATTGGTAACCCATCCCGCTAAAATGCTCGCCATCGACACGATGGAGGAAATGGCATGGGACGACTATCTCTCGAAGGTTTCGGAAAACAGTTACCGGCTCAACCTCAAAACACAAGTGCAGGAAGGCACCTTTGTGCGCAAGGCCAATGGTAAAAACTCGTTCCTTCCCGACGATGGCGGCACGCCCGTGTTTGTCAGTGAGCGCAACTCTATGTATGCACTCAACGGCGACCGTGTGAAAGTGGCCTATATGGCACGTCGCGAAAAACATATCAAGGAGGCAATGGTGGTAGAAATCTTGTCGCATAAGCGCGATCAGGCGGTGGGTCGTCTGCGTGTGGAAAAAGACTATGCCTTCCTTGTTACCGAGGGAAACATCTTTGTTCACGACATCTTTGTGCCGAAGAAAAAACTCAAAGGTGGTAAGGATGGCGATAAGGCAGTGGTGAAAATCACCCAATGGCCATCGAAGGAATCGAAGAACATGGTGGGCGAAGTCATTGATGTGCTTGGTAAAGAAGGCGACAACAATGTGGAGATGCACGCCATATTGGCACAATACGGACTGCCTTACAAATATCCGAAAGCCGTGGAAGATGCTGCCGAAAAGATAGATCCCACTATCACGCCCGATGAGATTAAGCGTCGTGAAGACTTCCGCGATGTGTTCACTTGCACTATAGACCCGAAGGATGCGAAAGATTTCGACGATGCACTCTCCATTCGCAAAACGAAGAATGGACTCTGGGAAGTGGGTGTCCACATTGCCGATGTGTCTCATTATGTGACCGAAGGATCTATCATTGACAAGGAAGCCATGAAGCGTGCCACGAGTATCTATCTCGTTGACCGCACCATCCCGATGCTTCCCGAACGGCTGTGCAACTTCATCTGCTCCCTTCGCCCCGATGAGGAGAAGCTCGCCTATTCGGCTATTTTCGAGATGGACGACAATGCAAACATCAAGAAATTCCATATTGCACACACCGTCATCAAGAGCAACAGACGCTATGCCTATGAAGAAGTGCTCGACATCTTGCAGCAGTGTGAGGCTAAACCCTCATTGCGCAAGACCATTGAAAATGCAGAAATGCTCTGCACCCTCGCTCGCTTGTCGCAGATACTGCGTGAGCGCAGATTCAAAGGCGGTGCCGTGCGCTTCGACCGCGAAGAGTTGCATTTCGATATAGACGAGAAGGGTAAGCCCATCAGAGCTTATTTCAAGAAGTCGAACCAGGCTACCCAACTCATTGAAGAATTTATGCTCATAGCCAACAAGTGGGTGGCAGAAAGTGTGGGTAAGGTGAAGAAAGGTGTCAAAGCCAAGACACTGCCCTACCGTATCCACGACCAGCCCGACCCCACCAAGCTGGAGGCATTGCGCGAATTTGTAGTGAAGTTTGGTTATAAGATGAAGACTGCCGGCACCAAAGGAGCGATCTCGCGCAGTCTGAACACGCTCATGGACGAGTGTCAGGGTAAGCGAGAGCAGAACCTGATAGAGATTGTTGCTCTCCGATCAATGATGAAGGCAAAGTATTCCACCCATAATATAGGTCACTACGGACTGGCTTTTGAATACTACACCCACTTCACTTCGCCCATCAGACGCTATCCCGACACGATGGTACACCGTCTGTTGACACGCTATCAGGACGGAGGCCGCAGTGCCAGCCAAGATAAATACGAGGAACTCTGCGAGCACTGTTCCGACATGGAGCAGGTGGCACAGCAGGCTGAGCGCGATTCTATCAAGTATAAGATGGTAGAGTTTATGGCAGACAAGTTGGGCCAGTGCTTCGATGCGCATATCAGTGGCATCCAGTCGTATGGTATCTATTGCGAGATAGACGAGAACCACTGCGAGGGAATGGTACCTATGCGCGACCTTGACGACGACTACTACGACTTCGACGAGAAGAACTATTGTCTCGTTGGCAGACGTCATCACCACAAATACCAACTGGGCGATGCAGTACGCATCAAGGTGGCAAGAGCCAATATAGAGAAGCGACAGCTCGACTTCACACTGGCTGACGACGACGAATAATCCATCGGGACAACCCCTGGAAAATACATATTCCATATACTATCGGGAGGCATAGCCGTCAACGGCAGGTTGCTTCCCGATTTTATATGCTATTTGCCAAGGTGTTTCCGATGGTGTGTAATAGTATGAAATATAATGGTTTACACCTATATGAAAGATACTTTTCTCAGCAAAACAAATTGATTTGCCGAGGAAAACAAATTGATTTGCCGAGGAAAACAAATTGATTTGCCGAGGAAAACAAATTGATTTGACTTAATACAGATTTACTTTACACCGTTTTAACAATTAAAAAACAGTGTAAATGATGAAAAAGGAACGTAGAGCAGCTCGTCATTTTGACGATCAATTCCGTTTGAGTGTATTAAAGGATTATTA
>NZ_NPJE01000064.1:0-5881 GCF_002251205.1 Prevotella sp. P3-92
TTAAGCTCCATCTTGCGTGCAATGACAGAGGCGAGATAATAGCGTTTGTACTTACTGGTGCAAATGTCAGCGACAAGGACCCGAATGTGTTCAAGGTTCTTGCTAAACGTTTGTATGGCAAGCTGTTCGCTGACAAAGGCTATATTTCGCAGAAGCTGTTTGACTTCCTCTTTGAGGATGGAATACTGCTGGTGACAGGGTTGCGCGTAAACATGAAAAACAAGCTGATGCCATTCTATGACAGAATGATGCTGCGCAAGAGATACATTATCGAAACCATTAACGACATGCTGAAGAATACGGCACAGATTGTACATTCACGCCATAGATCTGTAAGCAACTTTATCATGAACCTTATTTCTGCCTTGGGAGCATATTGTTTCTTTGATAACAAGCCAAAGGCATTGAAAGGATACTGCATCGAAGACACGAAGCAACTTACATTGTTCTAAGGACAGAATAATCTCTTTCGATTCTTTATATATAGCCCATGTCTGATGGTATGGGAAGAGAATTCACGTATCTGTCTTCACATGCAACTAATCGCTATTTTATCCCGAATTGGGGTAAGAATTGGTTTCTAATAATAATATTATCTGTTTCTTTATCGTCACGGAACAAGAAATCTCCATTTGTGGTGTAATAATCATCACGTCCATCAGGATCAATCCTATTTACGGGATTGTCATGACAATACATATAAGGACTATATGGATAATATTTCTCTGCCAGCGGATCCATCCTGTCCCAACGTGCTGTAATAGGATTGTACTGCCTTGCTCCGTAGTCGTAGGTGTTCAGTCCATGCATCTTGTCCAGTTCCTTTCCGTTATACTTATATGGTTGCACGTCACTTGTGGCGGCTGAGCCGTCACAGAACTGGGCTCCAAAGGGGTAGTAGTTCATCGTCTGCATCACCGTCCCCATGCTGCCCATCGCCTTCGTCACCTGACGTACGTTGCCGAGGTAGTCCTTGTCATAGTAGAGGAAGGTGAAGTTGTCCTGCGTGGCATTATATTGTGTGGCTTGGCAGTAACCCTCATCAAACAGGAATTTATCTATTTTGCCGTTTTTAAGCATTAGAGCACCTCCGAGCAGGTAGTCCGTGGAGTCTGTGTATAGTATCTCCGACGGCATGAGCTCCCTTGTGCTTCCTATGGCGACGGTGATGTTCGGCACGGCAGTCTGATACACCACGCGCAGTTTCTCGCCCGTCGCGCTATAGATATCCTTTGTCATGTTCCCCAACTATCTGTCCCTATAACCTCTTTATAACCAACTTTTCTTTTTCTTGTCGGGTCAACTCTTAAGTTGCCTATTGAATCAGTCCAAAAGTATTCTTGAATACGTACCCGACCACCCATTCCACTATGGATTATAGTGTATTTCCTATTAGGAAGTAAATTGATCATTTGCGTTTTTTTGTAACCACAACTATCATCCTTTTTAATCTTTAATCCTGTAGATTGACCCTGTAATCTGATTGTATCAAATTCTTTCGTATCATACGGATTTTCTTTGACAATAAAGAAAAAATGTCCTTCATGAGTTTGCGAACTATCAGATTCAATTTCTAAAACCAGTAAATTATGTACTACTATAATCTGTCGCCTCTCATCAAGTGAGAAAGAATGATCTTCTGTACATGCTGTAAAAAGAAGCGACACTATACAGGCATAAAATAAGTGTTTTATCTTCCCTGATTTATATAAGAGTTCCACCATATATCAAGTTGTTTTATCTTTTTTTCTTCAGATTTCTCATCTACAAATAATGTAGTCAAATCTGTTTTGAATTCATTCTTTACAAAATTTCTGAAATCTCTATATGCTATACTTCCTTGCTCTGCTTCTTTTTCACGTGGGGCTTCATCATGACTCATAGTCTTAATATACCCATAAATTGTTTTTAGTATGTATTGACCTGAATTCTGATCTCTATTTATTTGTTTTATATGACCAACCTCATGCGAAAATTCGCGAAACCACCAATCATAATATTGTTCACTGCTCATATTTGATTCATCGAAATAAGTAGGCGATACAAGTATACGAGTTTTTTCAGGACTACTTCCTAAAGTAATGCAATTGTTTTTCAGTTGTCCTCCGAATTCTTCCAACCTGACTTTCCTTATATGTTTTTCAGAAATACCAGACACTAAAGATAATAGATGAGCGGCGGATTCTGTAAAATTATAATATGTTGTTTGTGCCTTTGTAGTCATAATAGTTCCTGTAATACTTGTACCTGTCACCATGTATGTTCTTTCATGGCGAATTTTGACAATCCCTATAGGGAAAAGTCCATCTGAATCCACCAACATTACAGGATTATTCGTACAATACACATACGGACTAACGCCATAATATTTCTCTGCCAATGGATCAACCCTGTCCCATCGTGCGGTGATTGGATTATACTGACGTGCACCGTAGTCGTAGGTGTTCAGGCCGTGCATCTTATCAAATTCTTTCCCATTATATTTATACGGCTGCATGTCACCTGATGCGGCAGAGCCGTCACAGAACTGGGCACCAAAGGGGTAGTAGTTCATCGTCTGTACCACCGTCCCCGTACTGCCGGCCGCCTTCGTCACCTGACGTACGTTGCCCAGGTGGTCGCGGTCGTAGTAGTAAAACATGAAGTTGTCCTGAGTGGCGTTCAGGCTTTCCGCCTGACAGTAGCCCTCGTCGAACAGATACTTATCTATCTTGCCGTTCCTCAGCGTAAGGGCACCGCCCAGCAGATAGTCCGTGGAGTCGGTATATAGTATCTCCGAGGGCATGAGCTCCCTTGCGCTGCCGATGGCGACAGTGATGTTCGGCACTGCAGTCTGATATATCACGCGCAGTTTCTCACCCGTGGCGCTATAGACATACCTCGTCACGTTTCCGTCGGTGAACTGTATCCTGACCGGGTTGTTCATCATGTCGTAGTCTATCCTCGCTATCCTGCGGCTGGCGTCGCTCGTGAGCGACCCTGCGCCGTTGTATGTCAGTGGATACTCCTGCCCAGCCACGCCGTCAAAGTCCGTAGCACCTGCGTACGCCATCCGCGAGGCGTTGTCGCGCATGCTTGACAACTGGTTTCCCTCGTACGTCATCTGGAGGTCGTCAAGCAGTCCTATGATTTGAACCTTTTGAAACTTTATGCTAATCATTAATCTCCTTATTAATATTTCTGAAGAACTGAACCCCACGAACTTCTTATTGGGATTGGGCTTGTTTCTTTGAGTTTATCTATAAAATCCATGGTCGGTTTGTCATCGTAAATTCCTATCTCAAAATAATAGGCCCTGTCTTTTATAAAAAGTACGTTACCCATACCATCATGAGAAATGCTCTGAATAAAATAGTTCACGGATTTTCGTTTCCTTACTTCCGAGACAAGTTCTTCAAGTTGCCTAAATGCGGTAGCATCTATTATTATGCTGTCTTCATCATGAATTTTCTCCCACGAAATACCATCCTTGGGAAACTTTCCAGATGAGATAGAGTCATGACAATCCCAGGACATCTCACCGAAAATTTCTTTCAATGTCCTGTCTTCTTTAACCTCCACCCAAAAGCAATTTTTATTTGTGCTTGTTGGGAAATAAAGGTATTTGCATAGAATGCCATCGTCATACGTTTTCGTACATCCGCATAAGATGATTACAAAAAAGAAAATAATGTTTTTTTTCATTAGTACACAACTCTTTTATTTAGACCATGTTCTTTACGTAATTTGTTTTCTGTATATTTTTCATTGCCTATAATACCTACAGTTTCTAATTCACTGGTTTCTTCTTGTGTTTCATACAATTTACCATCTACGTCCCTGTAAATATACGATGATTCTTCTCCATCCTTTGGCGCATTGCCATTCATTGCTGAATATGCATGAATTAACTCATGTCCAACCACGATTTCCATAGGTATAGTTTCAACTACAGTTTTTTCTGTATTGGAGTCCTGAACTTTTAAATCCAGAGAAGATGACGGGTTCAGATTAATATAACCATCCGTACCTTTACCATTGGATGCGTCTTTAGGGAAATAACTATGATATCTATTCCTATCGCTTTCACTCCCTATCTGGATTCCAGTAGTACGTTTGTGACCAATCACATCTCTCAGCAAAGATGTTCCGACATCCAGTTTCTTGTCTCTATTGTCCCATCTTCTACCGCCAATTGTCACTTCACCTGTTTTCCTATTCAATAACAGATTGTCATTTGTCAATTTCTGCATATAACCTAATGTCCTCATCTGCTCATCATGGGTTCCAACTAAAAATATTTTCCTTCCATCAGGATCAATTAGTCTGATAGGATTGTTAAGACAATACACATACGGACTAACGCTATAGTATTTCTCCGCCAACGGGTCTATCCTGTCCCATCGGGCTGTCACGGGATTATACTGACGCGCACCGTAGTCGTATGTATTAAGTCCGTGCATCTTGTCTAACTCCTTTCCGTTATATTTATACTGTTGGAAGTCACTTGTAGCAGCAGAACCATCACAGAACTGGGCTCCAAATGGGTAGTAGTTCATCGTCTGCACTACAGTCCCCGTGCTGTTGCTGGCTTTCGTCACCTGACGTACATTGCCCAGGTGGTCCTTGTCATAGTACAGAAAGGTGAAATTGTCCTGCGTGGCATTATATTGTGTGGCTTGGCAATAGCCCTCATCAAACTGATACTTATCTATCCTGCCGTTTCTCAACGTGAGAGCACCGCCCAGCAGGTAGTCGGTAGAGTCAGTGAACAGAATCTCCGACGGCATGAGTTCCCTCGCGCTGCCTATGGCAACGGTGATGTTGGGAACTGCAGTCTGATACACCACGCGCAGTTTCTCGCCCGTGGCACTATAGACATATTTCGTCACGTTTCCGTCGGTGAATTGTATCCTGACCGGGTTGTTCAGGCAGTCATAGTCTATCCTCGCTATCCTGCGGCTGGCGTCACTCGTAAGTGACCCTGCATCGTTGTATGTCAGTGGATACTCCTGCCCAGCCACGCCGTCGAAGTCCGTCGCCCCTGCGTACGGAAGTCTCCAGACATTGTCGAACACGCTTGCCAACTGGTTCCCCTCGTATGTCATCCGCAGGTCGTCAACCAATCCGAAGCCTCCGTGCATCGCGTCCTGGAGCCCGCAACGTCGCAGCCTCTTGATGTTTCCGTTGCAGTCGTACTCCGCCTGCTCGTTGAAGTAGTTTCTGTTACCTGTCAGGTTGTCGCCTGTTCCGAAAAGCGCCAGGTACAGGCGGTTGCATCCATCGTACCTCAGGTTGTAGCCCTTGTATTCGCTGTCATTCCTTGCCTTCCACCGCACGGTGCTTATGTTTCCGTTGTGGCATGCGCTGTCAAGACCGTCGGCATAGTACAGGTCTTCGCGGAATCCTCCGCTGCTGACGCTCTTGAGCCATCCGTGCACGTCGTAGGTATATGAGCAGTATGACTTGGAGTTCCTTATCGTTTGCCGCCCCTTGGTGCTCAGCCTTCCGATGGCATCGTAGGAGTATTCCGTGTCGCGTGACTGCGCGGTGCCCCCGTGGCTGACGGACAGGCTCATTTTTGTCTTCTTGCCGTACCGGTATGTGTAGCCGGTCTTCGCCGTGAAGTCGCCCCCGTAACCTACGCCTACCCTGACCTCCGTGCTGTCAACGGCGCCCGTGAAGGTGTATTCGGTGCTGACATCCTCAATGTGCCCGCCGAGTCCCTTGCGCACAGTCCTCACCGCCTGACCCTTGCGGTCGTACACGGTGACAGTGCCGAGGGCCTCGCCGCCGGTAGCGTACACCACCTGTCCCGTAAGGTAGCCGATGGCGTGCTGTCTCTGTTCCTGTCCAATGGTTAATGCAGGCATCGCGCTTGTAAGGTTGTTGCCGATGAATT
>NZ_NPJE01000065.1:0-195746 GCF_002251205.1 Prevotella sp. P3-92
TAACTTTGTCCTCGGTGATCATAGCGATTATTGTTTGTAAACTTTTGATTTTTTAGCACCTTAAAGTTACAACAATTTTCGCTAATCACCAAATTTTTAGACACTTATATTTCGTCGAACTCACGTTATTATAGAAAATGTGATGCACAGACATTGCAGCAAGAATCGATAGTGGCTATAATCAATACAGAAGCAGTACACCCAGAATTGCTACATTATCTGCTTGATAACGACATGTTGCAAGATGCTGATTTAAGTAAAAATTTTCCAAGTGAGTTGGGCAAGAAGATCTTTAAACGCAATATCGATTTCATTGCACGCCAATATCGCAGACACCTTTATCATGATCATGACTTTTGATTAGTAATAACAAGCCTTAATAATTACTTGACTAATTCAAAATTTCATGTACCTTTGCAAGAAAGGACATTATCGGAATAAACGAGCCCGTCTTTAGACGTCCCAACGTTGGTATCCGACAATGTCTTTTCTTCGTTCACGGCTTGATTATAGTAAAACATTTCGTCATTATAATGTTGGATAAGCACATTTGATGATTACTGAGTCGAGCCATTATCTTTGGCACAACTTTATTCGTAGATATAATCTTTATCTGGATAAAGTGACTACGGTTTCTGTTGACTTTGAGAAAATCTCCATATGGTTTGATAGCAGAAACTCGTAAAAACATGGTTTTAGAGAAAAACCTAAGATATTTGGCAGGAAATGAAAATTTCTCATTATCTTTGTAGCATTAAACACAATTGTATGGAAGATGTAAACAGAATTAAATTGGTTCTCGTAGAGAAAAAACGTACCAGCAAATGGCTGGCAGAGCAGCTCGGTGTTAACCCCTCGCCTGTCAGCAAGTGGTGTACGAACTCTTCCCAACCAGACCTTGCGTGTATATTAAAGATTGCAGATCTACTGGAAGTTGACTTAAAAGAACTCTTTGTGAGAGAGTACAAACAATATCTCCTTTCTCAGAAGTAAAATATACTTCGGTAGAACTATCGTAGCAAAGGACAAATAAGGGCGTACACGTAGATGTAGGACAGGCCTTCGACATCCTTTTAGGAGAGGCTAAACCAAAGGCAAAAAGAGACCAATAACACCCAAGAAGAGAGTAAGATAAAAGTAAAACAATAAAAAAGTGAAGATATGATAGCATTCATTGATACGGAGGTGAATCCGCAGACGAAGAAGGTGGCGGATTACGGGGCAGTGAGGGAGGATGGTGCGGTGTTGCACTCTCACTCCAAGGCTGACTTCGATGCCTTTGTGTCAAGATGCGATACAATATGTGGACACAATATCATCAATCATGACCTGAAATATACCGCGTTAAGGGGAAATCCGACGATTGTGGATACGCTATTCCTGTCGCCGTTGCTGTTCCCTAAGCGACCTTATCACCACTTGGTAAAGGACGATAAGTTGCAGGTGGATGAACTGAACAATCCCGTGAATGATGCGAAAAAGGCTCGTAACTTGCTGAATGACGAAGTGGCGGCTTGGAATCAGTTATCACCCTATAGACAGAAAATCTACTATTACCTGTTGAATGAAACTAAAGAGTTCGGAGGTTTCTTTAAGCATATCGGATATTCGCCAAATGTAAGTTGGATATCATCAATATTTGCATCTAAACCGGATTGGATACAATTAATTCTGAAGGAATACGATGGGAAGATATGCAACCATGCAGACTTCTACACCTTGGTCAAGCAGTATCCCATAGAGTTGGCCTATTGTTTGGCTGTGATTGGCGCTGACGACATCTTTTCGATAACTCCAGCATGGGTGATACGCAACTATCCACAGGTGGTGAATGTGATGAACATACTGTGCAATACGTCTTGCGGAGATTGTGAGTATTGTCATCAACGGTTGAATGCGCACTACGGACTGAAAGAGTTCTTTGGTTATGGTGAGTTTCGTATTTTTGATGGCGTTCCTATGCAGCAACAAGCTGTGGAGGCGGCCATCCGTGGCGAGTCGTTACTGACGATTTTCCCAACGGGAGGCGGCAAGTCGCTGACTTTCCAGTTACCCGCTTTGATGGCTGGAAGGAATACACATGGGTTGACCGTAGTTATTTCACCATTACAGTCGCTGATGAAAGACCAAGTGGACAACCTCGCGGAACGTGGTATTAGCGACGCGGTGACCATCAACGGATTGTTAGACCCTATCGAACGGGCAACTGCTATCGAACAGGTGGCTGACGGAACAGCCAATCTGCTCTATATTGCTCCAGAAATGTTGCGTAGCAAGACCATTGAGCGTCTGTTGATGGGACGCCATGTTGTTCGCTTTGTGATAGATGAGGCCCACTGCTTCTCTGCATGGGGGCACGATTTCCGTGTGGACTACTTGTATATCGGTGATTTCATTCGCCAGTTGCAAGAAAAAAAACAATTGAAACGGCCTATTGCGGTATCGTGTTTTACAGCAACAGCCAAACAAAAGGTTATTAGCGACATTTGTGACTACTTCAGGGCAAAGTTGGGCTTGGAACTGAAAGTGTTTGCCGCTAATGCTGAGCGTAAAAACCTGCGCTATTCTGTGCTTCACGCTGATACGGCTGATGAGAAATATAACCTATTGCGCTCATTGATTCTTGATCATAACTGCCCCTCGATAGTGTATGTTTCTCGTACTCGACGAACCCGTGAATTGGCACAGCATTTGGTCAACGACGGCATACGTGCCTTGCCTTTCAACGGAAAGATGGAGGCTGCGGAGAAGATTAAGAACCAGAATGCTTTTATGAGTGGCGATGCACAGGTGATTATAGCCACGTCTGCCTTTGGAATGGGGGTTGACAAGAAAGACGTAGGGTTGGTGGTTCACTATAACATCAGCGACTCTTTGGAAAATTATGTGCAGGAAGCTGGACGTGCTGGACGAGACCCGCAGATGCAGGCTGAATGCTTTGTATTGTATGCAGACAGCGACCTCGACAAGCACTTTATTCTCCTTAACCAAACCAAACTTAGTATCAGCGAGATTCAGCAGGTTTGGAAAGCCATCAAGGATCTTACAGCAAAGCGAGATAAGGTAAGTTGTTCGCCATTGGACATTGCACGCCAGGCTGGATGGGGAGACGAAATAGATGACATAGAAACCCGAGTGAAAGCTGCCATTGCGGCCCTTGAAGATGCTGGATTCATACAACGTGGCAGTAATTCACCGCATGTGTTTGCTACGGGCATTGCTGTGAAGAATATGGATGAAGCCCGCCGCAAGCTAACCATCTCACCTCTCTTTGATGAGCAGTCACGCGAGGAAGCAGCTCGTATTATCAAGTCGTTAATAAGTGCTCGTGCAACAGCTGAAGGAAGAGGTGCTGAGGCTGAAAGTCGGGTTGACTATCTGGCAGACATCCTTGGTATGAACAAGGCGACTGTCATTCGCAATATCAATCTGATGCGGCAGAATGGTATTCTAGCTGACAGCCGCGATATGCAGGCATGGATTACCAAGAGTACGACGGTGAGGAACCTTGATACCATACTACGATTGGAGCAGTTTATGTTACAACAATTTTCAGAAGAATCACGTCGGTTTAGCTACAAGGAATTAAATGAGGAGGCTCAGAAGGCCGGAATGACTTACTCCAATGTCAAACGACTGAGGATGTTACTGCACTTCATGACGCTGAAAGGGTACATTTACAAACAGGAGCACAGCATTACTGGTTATGTCAACATAAGACTTCAGTCATCAATGGAGGTAAAAAAAGCTCGATTTGAACGACGGATGGATATTTGCAGGTTTGTCGTGGATCGTTTGAGTACACAAAAAGACAGCAACAAGGATATGATACTTATCAACTTTTCTGTTATAGAACTACTCCAGCAGTTCATTGCCAGTCGCCGGGAAACGATGTTTTCGGACAATGATAAGCCCACAATTGCAGATATCGAAGAAGCACTGCTATATCTTACCAAAACGGAACTGATGAAGATTGAAGGCGGATTTATCGTTCTCTATAATACCATGCAAATTGGACGTCTCGTAGCAACACGTACCAGATATGGCAAAGAGCAGTATCGTTTGTTGGATGAATTCTATAAACAACGCATTCGCCAGATTCATATCGTAGGCGAATATGCCAATCTGATGGTTCGTGACTACAATGCAGCGTTGCGTTTCGTCAACGACTACTTTACAATGGACTTCCGCAAGTTCATCAAACAGTATTTCAAAGAAGAACGCAGGGCGCAGATTGACCAGAACATCACTCCAGCCAAATACAACAAACTCTTTGGCGAACTCTCTAACCGCCAATGCGAGATTATCGACGACAAGGAGTCGAAATATATCGTTGTCGCAGCAGGTCCGGGAAGCGGAAAGACGAGGGTACTGGTGCACAAGTTGGCCTCGCTGTTGCTGCTGGAGGATGTGAAGCACGAGCAACTGTTGATGCTCACTTTCTCAAGAGCTGCGGCAACTGAATTCAAGAAACGACTCATAGAATTGGTGGGTAATGCCGCACATTATGTGGACATCAAGACCTTCCATTCCTATAGTTTCGACCTTGTTGGCAAGCAGGGCAGTCTGGATGAGGCGAAAGATGTGGTACGCCTTGCGGCAGAGATGATTGAAAATGGTGAGGTAGAAGCATCGAAGATTGCCAAGAGCGTGCTTGTCATTGACGAGGCGCAGGATATGGGACAGGATGACTTCCGATTGGTGCAGGCTCTGATGCGCCAGAACGAGGAGATGCGAGTCGTTGCTGTGGGTGATGACGACCAGAACATCTATGGTTTCCGCGGTTCCGACTCACGATACATGTTGTCGCTCGTCGAGCAAGAAGGTACTAAGACTACGATTGGGCGAACACAGAGTGAGCAGGCTCGGCCGAAGGTCAAGTTGTATGAGATGACAGACAATTATCGTTCTGCAAAAGCGGTAGTTGATTGTGCCAACCGCTATGTACTACGGATACCTGGCCGTTTGAAGCATACTTCCATACAATCAGCGACAGGGGAAGATGGCAAGGTGATGACTTTGAAGTCACTTTTAGATGCAGAAATAAAGGTAGAGGGAAGTACCGCGATACTAACCCGTACCAACGAGGAAACAATGCAGGTTGCCTACGAGTTGGGGCAGCGAGGATTGCATGCCACAATTGCGCAGTCGATGGGAGGTTTCCGTTTTGGAAATCTTGCAGAAGTGCGTTACTTCCTTAAACAGTTTGGCGGGAAAGGTGATGTGACTCTTTCAAAGGAGAGGTGGCAAGAAGCCAAACAGCGTACACTGGAAACCTATGCGGCAAGTTCTTGTCTCAGTATTATGCGGCATTTCTTTTCAGACTTCGAGATAACGCACAAATTCTATTATCGTAGTGATTTGCGTGAATACATCTTTGAGTCGAATATTGAAGATTTCATTGCAGCTGATGATAAGTCTGTATTTGTGAGCACTATCCACAAAGCAAAGGGTCGTGAGTTTGATACTGTGTATCTCTTGTCTCCAATACCTGATGGGAGGGATATCAATGATATGCGGACTTATTACGTGGGGCTCACTCGTGCAAAACGAAACCTGTATCTTGTTACGAATCCTCCCAAGGAGTATTCATCAATATCCATTGCATTGAATATGCATGATGTCTGGCTTGACTTCTTCAAGGAGCGCAAGAATGTTGTGCTTCGTCTCAGAAGCGGTGACAGTTTGCAATACAAGGATGGCTATTTATTAAATGAAGATGGCATCAATGTCGCGGCGCTCTCTGTCTCTGGCAAGGATAAATTGAAAGCCTGGACGGATAAAGGCTATGAGGTGACAAGTGCGAATGTGATTTATACGTTGGCTTGGAAGCCCCAAAACTATAATACGGAATATGCAGTTTGTTTGGCAAATGTGGTCTTATCTAAAAAATAAAAATTCCACTGAAGAAACACGCCTCATCTACTCTTCTTGGGATGGTTATTACAAGGATCCAGAGCAGGTGAAAGCCAACCCAAAGTACAAGGAGTTCCGTGGTATGTTCCACAATATAGTGGATATACACACCTCAGGTCATGCTGACCGCCAGACAATCGAGAAAGTAATCAAAACAGTTAATCCAAAAGAAGTTATCTGCATACACAAGGAAGCAAATGCAAAAATATAAGTAAGTGTACAGAATTAAATTGATATGGAAAGACAGTTGTTAAAAGACACGTGTGTTCGAGAAAATGGAGGAAGTCGCTATGCCGCATTATTTTGCAGCCTCTCTAAACTACACGAGGATGAACTTGATGATGGGAGTGGTAATGCATTAGAAGAATTCAAGTACATTGATTCCTCTACTGCATTGGGAGTCAACTTCTTTCTTCTGTATGAACAAATTCATCCTAAAGCCAATATAATTTTCGAGTGGGATAAAAGTTCTCCGTTGAAGGTCGGTGGCAAATCAAATATAGACATTAGAGTACAAGAAGACAAGATAATCACTTTTTACGAGTCAAAATTTCTTGAACCATATTATATGTGCAATTCACGGTTCACAGAATCTTACTCCCTAAAAGAGAACTACTATGACCACTGGAAGTTTACTGACGAAGAACTGGTAAGTATATTAAGGGATTTTCAGTCTTTCACTTATTATAATGCATCACAGTTATTCCGTCATCTGCTTGCAATAGTAAATCATATTGTACATAATAAGGATCTTTATAAGGACATTACATCAGTTGTCCTAAATAGCATCTCATGGAAAATGGAAGATGAATACCTTAACCTGCTTAATCTGTCACGCAGGTCAAGAAGTTATGCAATCAAACGGATGAACATCCTTAAACAAGAAGAAACGGATGTTAAAGATATGATTCAAAGATTTATAGATCATTATGTCACAGATATTATTCCAAAGGATATAACATTGTCATTTGAGACAAGCACGTACAATAACAATGTTAGTTTGATTAATAACCATAAAGAGTTCAAAAACCGTTATTTCATACGATGAAAATTCTTCAAATCTCAGACACCCACAACAGACATAATGAACTGACCAATCTTCCAGAAGCTGATGTTATCATCCATTGTGGCGACTTCACAGAACAAGGCACAGAGGAAGAGGTTCTTGACTTCTTGAACTGGTTTATAGAATTGCCTTACAAGCACAAGATATTCATCACCGGAAATCATGATTTGTGTCTATGGGACGCAGAAGGTATCGAAGACCTTCCTGAAAACGTTCACTTCCTCCAGGATCGAGGATGTGAAATAGAGGGGATTCAATTCTTCGGACTTGCATACAATCACCCAGAAAGGCACATTCCCAATGAAGAAATAGATGTCCTTGTGACCCATGAACCGCCCGTAATGATCCTTGATGAATCATCGGGAACCCATTGGGGCAATGCACCTCTAAGGAACAGAGTGTTTGAGATTAAGCCCAAGTATCACTTGTTTGGTCATGCACACGATGCTTTTGGCACAGAAAAGCAAGAAGGAATTGTCTTTTCTAATGCTGCCATGCTCGATGACAATTATAAATCTCGACGAAAAGGCAAACTTTTTATTTTATAACGAAGAAGCAGACATCTGGTAATACAATCAGCCAAATGTCTGCTTCCTTGCTTTAGTATAACAATCCAAAGCTCCACAAAGGTAGGAACTGTCCGCTTGCATATTCCGTATCATCACGGACGATGTAAGCGTTCTCCACGTCCTTTACCTGCTTCAGTCCTTTCTTCTTGCCACCCACCTCAAAGGTGTATTCACCAATCTGGAAGTCTGACACTTTGGAAGAGATCACTTCCTGGTTCAGTCTTGTCTGATTGAAGAAGAAGGTCTCGCGGACATTACCGATGCTGGCGTTCTCACCGGTCATGGTATATATCATATTGGTATTGTCAAGATATACCTTCTCGATCTTGCCCAATCCACGCATACCACCTGTGCAATCACGGAGCTGTCCGATCATTCCTGCTTTCTCCATATACAGCAGGTAATTCGGAATATCGTTGCGACTAACCTTTATCTCATTGGCAAGGGATGATGCCTCTGGCTTGTAAGGAACATTGCTTGCGATGATGCCAAGCATACGGCGAAGTTTTCTGCCTGTTGCAGGTGTCATGTTGGCATACTGCGGTATGTCAACCTCCATGGTCAGACGGATTACCTGCTGAAGGCGCTGCTGGAAGTAGCCTTCGAGTGAGAAAGGATAATATCCCTCGCGAAGATACTGCTCGAACAAAGGAAGAGGATGCTCTACTCCTTCTATCTGTACCTTGCCCTCCAGGACTTCCTTTAAGGAACGTACTGGAGTCTTTATGCCATGGAACAGTTCAAGGAACTCACGGAACGAAAGACCCTGCATGTCGTTGAGAAGAACACGACGGCTAAGGTCGGCTTCACCTTCCAGAATATCCAGAACGGAGGAACCTGTGAAGAACACATGAAGTTTTGGATGGGAGTCGTAGATCTGCTTCAGTTCTGTCGACCATCCCTCGTACTTGTGAACCTCGTCGATGTAAAGCCATTCTCCACCCTCACGGACAAACTGGGCTGCAGTGTCTATGAGCGTGTGGGTTGAGAAATAACTGTGGTCAGCCGAAACATACAGGCTTTTATCCTGGATGTCCTCGGCTTGCTCCTTAATGTGCTGGAGAACCATCGTGGACTTTCCTACACCACGAGGTCCCATCAGACCGACAAGTCTTGCCTCCCATGGCAGCTTGTCATACATATAACGCTTGAAGTCAGTTGAAACGAGGTTCAGCTGTTCCTTCATAAATTCAGTCAATGTCAAATCCATAGTAGAATGTATTTAGATGCACCTTGAAAAGTGCAAGTTTAACCTCAATATGCACGATGGGAAGTGCAGATTAAAACACAATATGCACTCTCCAAGGTGCAAATTTAGCACTTTTGAGTTAAATAACCAAGAAAAATCATGTCAAAACACTTTGTTTTATAGAAAATTAGCATAGAAACTGTCAATACAGATTGACAACAGGTACTACCCCCTATAAATGATACTTTATAAGGCTTGATGATACCCTAATTTTTGGATGTAAAATTGGGTGTAAAAAAGAAAACTCGCTGAAAATCAGCGAGTTTTGCGGAGAGAGAGGGATTCGAACCCCCGGTACCTCTCAGTACGCCGGTTTTCAAGACCGGTGCATTCGACCACTCTGCCATCTCTCCTTGGTCGAAAAGCGAGTGCAAAGGTACGGGTTATTTTTGAATTATGCAAATTTTTCAAGAACTTTTTTGCAAAATAGGGCAAAAATGAGTAATTTTGTGGCATGATTTACCCGAAGAACTTTGAAACCAAGATAGGTTTCGACGAAATACGCACACTGTTGAAAGGCCATTGTCTGAGTACTCTGGGCAAGGAGAAAGCCGATGAAATCGACTTCACTGATGATGCTGACACCATTAATGAATGGATGGAACAGGTGAGAGAATTCCGCCGATTGCAGCAGGAAACGGATTCGTTTCCCCTGAACTATTTCTTTGATGTCAGACAGTCGATAACCCGCATCCGATTGGAAAATACCCATCTGGAGGAGAACGAACTGTTTGATCTGCGCCGGTCATTGGAAACCATCTCGCTGATTGTGACATTCCTCAACAAGAATGAAGGAGATGAAGATAATCCGGAATATCCCTACCCTGCCCTTCATCGATTGGCGGAAGGCGTGCTGACTTTCCCCGCTATGATTCGTCGCATAGACTCTATCCTCGACAAATTCGGAAAAATCAAAGATTCTGCTTCTATGACATTGGCAGGAATACGCCATGAGTTGGCTCAGACCGAAGGTGGAATATCGCGTACCTTATATACTATATTACATGCGGCACAACGCGATGGCCTGGTAGATAAGGACGTGGCTCCTACCATGCGCGACGGACGATTGGTGATTCCCGTAGCACCGGGACTGAAGCGTCGCATCAAAGGCATCGTGCACGATGAGAGTGCTACTGGTAAGACGGTGTTTATAGAACCGACAGAGGTGGTGGAAGCCAATAACAAGGTGCGCGAACTGGAAGCAGCCGAACGACGTGAGATTATCCGCATCCTTACGGTATTTACTGCTGAGGTAAGACCTCACGTGCAGGAGATTCTCGACTCATACCAATTCCTGGCGCAGATAGACCTGATACGTGCGAAAGCCGAACTCGCCCAAGAGATGAATGCCTTTGAACCTCAGGTACAGTCGGAGCCTCATCTCGACTGGATCCGTGCCGTTCATCCGTTGTTACAACGCTCTTTAGCCCGACAAGACAAGAAGGTTATTCCGCTCGACATCATTCTGACACGCGACAAGCGACTGTTGATCATCTCCGGTCCTAATGCCGGTGGTAAGTCTGTATGTCTGAAAACTGTAGGACTGTTGCAGTATATGCTGCAATGCGGTCTGTCAGTTCCGTTGAGTGAACGTTCCACGGTGGGTGTATTCCAAGACATCATGATTGATATTGGTGACGAACAAAGCATTGCCGACGACCTCTCAACCTACTCCAGCCATTTGCTCAATATGAAGAATATGATGCGTCAATCAAACGAACGCACCCTACTGCTCATTGACGAGTTTGGCGGTGGAACCGAACCAGCCATCGGTGGAGCCATTGCCGAAGCCGTACTGAAACAGTTCTGGAAGAAGCAGGCATTCGGTGTAATTACCACTCACTATCAGAACTTGAAGCATTTTGATGAAGACCATGAAGGAGTAATCAATGGCGCCATGCTCTACGATCGCCATCAGATGCAGGCGCTGTTTCAGTTGTCAATCGGTCAGCCCGGTTCTTCGTTTGCCATCGAGATTGCTCGCAAAACGGGTATTCCTGAAGAAGTTATCAGCGATGCCAGCGATATCGTTGGTTCGGAATACATTCAGAGCGATAAATACCTACAGGATATTGTGCGCGACAAACGCTATTGGGAGGGCAAGCGCCAGACCATCCACCAGCATGAGAAATCGTTGGAAGGTCGCATTGCCAAATACGAAAGCCACATTGAAGAGATTGAACAAGAGCGCAAAGCCATTCTGCGTCGCGCCAAGGAGCAAGCCGAAGAACTATTGCGCGAAAGCAATAAGAAAATAGAGAATGCTATCCGAGAAATCAAGGAGGCACAAGCTGAAAAGGAGCGCACCAGACTGGTTCGTGAGGAGTTGAACGACTTCAAGCAACAGGTATTGGAGATTGACACTCGCGAGAAGGATGAGTTGATAGAGCGCAAAATGCGACAGATTCTGGAACGTCGCGAACGCAAGGCTAAGCGCAAACAGGAAAAGAAAGAACAGGCCGCCAATCCCACAGCAACGCCATCGCCTGTATTTACATCAGCAGGAAAACCGAAACAGGAAGCTCCCATCACCGTGGGAAGCAATGTCCGCATCAAAGGACTGAATACGGTAGGTAAGGTGGAGAGCCTGTCAGGCAAGAATGCCGTTGTCATCTTTGGCGACATGAAGACCAAGATGAAGCTGGAACAATTGGAACTTACTGGCAAACAGAAAGAAGCGCCCAAGGCCGAAACTCCCCACGCTGCCTTAGTTGTGCAAACCTCGAAGATGACTCGTAGCACCATAGAAGACCGCAAACACAATTTCCATCAAGATATTGACGTAAGAGGTATGCGTGGTGACGAAGCCGTTGATGCCGTAATGCACTTCATCGACGATGCCATACTGGTGGGAATGTCGCGTGTGAGAATCCTACATGGTACAGGAACGGGAGTTCTTCGCCAACTGATTCGTCAGTATCTAAATACCGTGCCCAACGTGAAGAGTGCGAAAGACGAGCATGTGCAGTTTGGCGGTTCAGGCATTACTGTTGTGGATATAGATTAGACAAGCTATTTTTCCGCTTTTCTCTTTAACGGTAATGACAATCGCGACAACTTAAACGGCAAAAATGTAGTTTTCAAAAAAAATCGACCACTCGACCACCACTATAGCATAATACACTATCATTCAATGTTTTAAGTGGTGGTCGATGACTTTTTCTTTACGTGTTTCGACCACACTTCGACCACCATCGACCACCAGAGAATATCTTGCCCATGTTTATCAGGACTATTGCCGATGCCTGATAAAATTTTTATCCAACGTTTGATAAAGGTATTATCCAACGTTTGATAAAGGTATTATCCAACGTTTGATAAAAGTATTATCCAACGTTGACAAGGGCGTTTTCAAACGTTTAGAAAGGGTGTTTTCAAACGTTTAGAAAGGATGTTTTCAAACGTTTGGCAATAAATCTTTGGAACATTGCAGAGAATTGCCGCAAAACGCCACGTACATTCTTAGCCAAATACACACGACAAAAGTCTCGTTGTTACTTGGATTTCCCACAGAGATTGCACCATGTGCAACGAGTATTTAACAGATGTTCGATGCACGTAAAGATATAGTCATCTAACACCACTTAAGGTCGTGACTGTATGTTTGTTACGACATCATGGCGTTCGATGTTAGCATTTGCAGACTCTCGCGTGTGCGCGTAAAAATATGGTAATCATAAAACGAGAACCCGTTGTGGCTTGAACACTTCAATATAAGAAAAGCAAAACGGACCTCCTTGCATGGAAGTCCGTTCATCATTTGAGCCTCTTGTCGGATTCGAACCAACGACCCCGAGATTACAAATCACGTGCTCTGGCCAACTGAGCTAAAGAGGCGGGTGGGCAAGCTGTCTGTATCGCGCCGCTACAACCAAGTACCTTTGCTACGTTCCCGTCCTGGAGGATTCCGAGGGAGCTGGCCGTACAGGACTTGCCCATTTTTATTGTTTGATTTTTACCCTAATGGGCGAAATCGGGTGTAAAGGTACTAAAAAGTTTCCAAATAACAGGCATTAGTCGTGATGTTTTTTCGTTTTTAACACTTTTCTAAGCGTTTTTCTAAGTTTCTCCCCCATTTATCTTCAACTTTCGACTCTATAGTTGCCCGTATAGCAGAAATAAACAGAGACCGGTTGCCCCTCCTGTATTTCGCATGATTCACCACGACCACAAACCTACAGTCTTAGACTAACGGCACCTAACCTAAAGGTTTTCTTCCTCCTTGAAAGGCAGAGTTCAAGAGAACTTGACTCTGCTATTTCTTCGTTCATCAGTTCGGAAATAAAAGAAAAACGAGGTTTTTCTTTGTATTTCGCTCGGTTTGCACTACTCTGGGCTTGACAGCCCCAAGGTAGGCGGCACCTCGGAAATAAAAGAAAAACGAGCTTTTTCTTTGTATTTCGCTCGGTTTGCACTACCTTTGCAAACGATATTCGAATATTGATGACACCACAGGAATACGTACAACTGAAAGCGTTTGCTCGCCAAGATGGCGCATTGCTTTCGCTCGTTATGATTGGGGCGTTCGCTTGCTATATAATAGGAATGACGCAACCGCTCCTCACGTTTGTCGCTTTGATGACCATTGCGGCTACACCTTTTTTCGTAGCCAGCCGTCTGCGCCACTATCGCGACTACGGCCGTCAAGGAAGGCTATCGTTTGGACTGGGCTACGCCTATAGCATCCTCACCTTTTTCTATGGCGGTTTGCTACTGACGGCTGCTACTTTCATATACTTTGCCTATCTTGACAATGGCTATCTGATAAGCCAGTTTACAGACATCCTGCAATCTCCTGAAAGCCAACAAGCCATGAAGCTCTACGGCGTTGACCAAGAAATGAACGACAGTTTGCGCATATTGAGCGAACTGCGACCTATCGACTATGCCCTCAACGTGCTGTCGTCGGTCATTCTCTCAGGTTTCTTCTGGGGACTGCCCATTGCTCTGTTTATGCGCAAAAAACAATAGAACACTATATACATACCAACATAAAAGAATAGAAAAAATGGATATTTCCGTAGTTATACCCTTATATAATGAAGACGAGTCGCTACCTGAACTCCACGCATGGATAGACCGCGTGATGGTGGCCAACAATTTCAGTTACGAGATTATCTTCGTCAACGACGGTTCTACAGACCGCAGTTGGGACGTAATCCGCGAACTGGCTTCTAAATCACAACACGTGAAAGGCATCAAATTCCGCCGCAACTACGGTAAGAGTCCCGCACTCTATTGCGGTTTCAAGGCTGCCCAAGGCGATGTTGTCATTACGATGGATGCTGACTTGCAAGACTCGCCCGACGAGATTCCAGGACTCTACCATATGATAATGGACGAGCACTATGACCTGGTGAGCGGTTACAAACAGAAGCGCCACGACCCACTTTCAAAAACTATCCCCACCAAACTCTTCAATGCCACGGCACGCAAGGTGAGCGGCATTAAGAACCTTCACGATTTCAACTGCGGGCTGAAAGCCTACCGCCGTGATGTGGTAAAGAACATAGAGGTGTTCGGCGAGATGCACCGTTTCATTCCCTATCTGGCAAAAAATGCCGGTTTCGACAAGATAGGTGAGAAAGTAGTACACCACCAGAAACGCCAGTACGGCAAATCGAAGTTTATGGGATGGAATCGTTTCGTCAACGGTTACCTTGACTTGATGACCCTTTGGTTTCTTGGAACATTCGGCAAAAAGCCGATGCACGTATTCGGTTTCTTGGGCACACTCGTCTTCATGATAGGATTCATATCAGCCTTCATTATCGGAGCCGAGAAACTCTGGGCACTCTATTGCCACATTCCCATGCGATTGGTTACCGACTCACCATTCTTCTACATCGCTCTGACGATGATGATGATTGGTACACAACTGTTCTTGGCTGGATTCCTGGGCGACCTCATCAGCCGTAACAGTGCTGGAAGAAACGACTATCAGATAGAAGAAGAAATAAAAATTGAGCAAGCGTAAAACCATGCAACAGAAGCAACACAATATTCTGAAATACTGTAAGCAAGGCAGCCTCTACTGGCTACCCTGTCTGTTGGTCGCTACTCTACTGGCTATCGCAGGTTGCTCGTCTATCGACTGTCCGGTACAGAACCGTGTATATACGGTCTATAGTCTGAAGAAAGCCAACGGAACAGCCGACACTCTGAAGGTAGATACCCTATCCATCTGCAGCCGACGCGCCGACGGACGCGACACAATACTACAGAACCGCATCACCGGAGTAACTACGTTCGACCTCGACATCAGTTACATCAACCCCGTCGATACACTCCACATGACACTCCTCGACACGATGGGCAATACCTATCGCGACACGATCTGGGTGGAAAAGAGCAACCAACCACATTTCGAATCGGTAGATTGCCAGATTTCCTACTTTCATACTATCCTGTCGGTGAAGTCAACACACCACATCATCGACTCGTTATCCATCAACAATTCCCAAGTCAACTATGACGCATCGAAAGAACATTTCCACTTATATCTCAAGGATCGCTATTAGTCTTCTGCTGATTGTGGCAGCCACCGGCAACGGTAGGGCTCAACAGAAAAACATCATCATACCGGAAGACTCGATACCGATGTTCAGGGGATTTGCCGTTTCCTTCGACCTCGTTGGCCCTGCCATGTTGACACTCAGTGACCATGGCGAATACGAAGGAGCATTCCGACTGAATCTCCACGACCAATGGTTTCCCATCGTAGAGGTGGGTTACGGTAAAGCCAACCACGAGAACGATGAGGTGACGGGCATTACCTACAAGACCGGAGCACCCTACTTCCGCATCGGTATGGACTGGAATCTGCTGAAGAAGAAACATGGCCCCAATCGTCTGTATGGCGGTTTCCGCTATGCTTTCACCTCTTATAAAGTAGATATTATGCGTGGCGAAATGGACGACCCCGTATGGCAAGGAAGTAATATCGTTGACATCCAAGACATGCAATGTTCGCAACATTGGCTGGAAGCAGTATTCGGCATTGATGCTAAAATCAGCGGTCCCATCCATCTGGGATGGAATGTGCGCTACAAACGACGCATAGCCCACAACGACGGAACAGCAGGACAAACCTGGTATATTCCTGGTTTCGGTACCTATGGCGACACTCGTATTGCCGCTAATTTCAACGTGATTATCGACATTTAAAACAACACAAGCTATCCCTAAAACCATGTCTGCAAAAAACAAGAAACGCCTGATTTGGCAAATACCATTCCTCGCCGTACTCATCATCGGCACCGTGCTGATTATTCGGCAACAGCAAAACATGTCCTACCTCACCAACAAAGGTTTTATATTCGGCACTACTTACAGCATCACCTACCAGTCGGATCAAGACTACGAAAAGGAAATACTTGCAGAACTCAACAAGGTTGACGCAGCCCTGTCGATGTTCAACAAGAGCTCCATCATTTCCAATGTCAACAACAACAAGGACATGAAGGTCAACAACATGTTTCTTGAAGTATTCAATCTGGCACAAACCATATCAGAAAACACCGAAGGAGCATTCGACATCACCGTAGCACCACTGGTCAACGCATGGGGGTTCGGCTTCAAAAATGGAAACATGCCCACCCGCCATCAAGTAGATTCCATCCTGCAGTTCATAGGCTACAGAAAGGTTTCTATCGACCACATGAAAGTGAAAAAAGCCGACCCTCGACTGATGCTCGACTGCTCTGCCATTGCCAAAGGCTACGGAGTGGATGCCGTGGCAAGACTGTTGAAGAAAAAAGGCGTGAACAACTTCACGGTAGAGATAGGTGGCGAGATTGCCACACGTGGTGTCAGCGCACGAAGAGCACCATGGCGCATCGGTGTGGTAAAACCAACGGAAGACTCTTTGCTCTACAACAACGAATACCAAACAATCCTCAACTTGAGCGATATTGCCATGGCCACCAGCGGCAACTACCGCAACTTCTATTACAAAGGCGGCAGAAAATATGCACACACCATCGACCCAAAGACGGGATATCCCGTACAGCATAGTCTGTTGTCGGCTACCGTCCTTGCCAACACCTGTGCTGAAGCGGATGCCTATGCCACAGCATTTATGGTGATGGGGATGGAAGGGGCTAAGCAGATACTGGAAAAGGAAAAACAGCTGAAGGCCTACTTCATCTATACAGACGAAAAGGGAAAAATTGCTGTATGGTACTCACCTGAGATGAAAAACAAAATAGAGCAACTACCCTAAGCAACATGCCCGCCATACACCTCTACGATAAACTGTTACAATTTTCCCTGTTCCAAGGCATGAGCCATTCGGAACTCATGGAGGTTGTGGCACACACACGTATCGGATTCCATAAATATCCCGCAGAGAAAACACTATGGACTGCTGGAAGCCGATGCGAACAATTGGTGTTTCTCATCAACGGGCAATTGCAGTCAGAACACTTTTCCGGTCCACGACCCTGTCGGGTTGTCGAACAATTATCTGCACCCTATGTGCTTGAACCCGAACGACTCTATGGTGTGGAACAACACTACCAACACACCTACTCCACGCTGACCGACACCAATATCCTTACCATCGACAAAGCAGAAGTGCGTCTGCTGATGGAAACACAACTGGTGTTCCGCCTCAACTATGTCAATCTGCTTGCCACCACCTGCCAGCGGTACGACAACCGAACACGTCAATCGGCGCCAAAAAATCTTCGCGAACGACTCATTCGCTATTTCTTCTCACAATGTCAATACCCCGCAGGCCCCAAAACGTTCCATATCCTCATGCGACAGTTGGCAGAAATGATTGACGCCAGAGTGCGCGACATCTCACAAACGCTCAACCAAATGCAAACGGAAAACCTACTCTCCCTTCATCGAGGCCGCATCGTCATTCCCTTGATAGAAAGACTTCTGATGTGGAACACGACCGCTACAGAAGGGAATGACCTTTGAAACAAAAATACATCATCACAACGACAGTTTACAACTGAAGGTTGGTAAGAAGCCTAACGGCATCATGATAACATAAAAACGTTATATCAAGGAAATGTCTCCCAACAATCTCCCATAATCAAGCAAAATATTGGGACTTACATGGGACTCACATGGGACTCACATGGGAAATACTATATAGGCAGAAAGCTGATTATAAACAGAAAGCATCCCGAACACATCCCGAACACATCCCGAAGGAAAAATACTGTATTTGATATTGGAAAAACGCCAATAGATTTCTACATGGATAAGTCTTGTGAAGGGCATTTTGAAGCGTATGATACTCCCGCTTATCAACCACAAAAAATTGTCAAGACAGCCAGACACGATAATTTGTAGTATATTTTAATTTCAATTAACGCGTTTTCTTTCGTTGTATGCTACATATTTCGTATCTTTGCACCTTGATAAATTAACGTTAGTATGAGTGAACATCAGAATCCATTTTTAGTACCCTACAATACTCCACACGATACTGTGCCCTTCGATAAAATCAGACTTGAAGACTACGAAGAGGCATTCATGGAAGGAATACGCCGTGACAACGAGCAGATTGACAAAATCATCAATAATCCAGAGAAGCCCACTTTCGACAACACCATCGTCACCAGCGATGAAGACAAAGAGGGCTACTACGACCTGTTGGGACGTGTCTCTGCTGTATTTTTCAATCTGATGTCGGCTGAAACCAACGACGAGATGGATGCGTTGGCACAAAAGTTGCAACCTATTCTGACACAACACTCCAACGACGTGCGACTCAACCCACGCCTCTTTGAGCGCATCCGTCAAGTGCATCTGCACCACAGACGTCTCACCGATGAGGAGCAGCGTTTGCTTGACGACTGTTATGACGGGTTTGTACGGAGTGGTGCACTACTCGACGAACAAGGCAAGGAACGTCTGCGCAAACTCACAGAAGAGGCTTCTATGCTCTCTTTGCAGTTTTCACAAAACCTGCTGAAAGAGAATAAAGCCTTCACACTCCATATCACCGATGAGCAACAGCTCGACGGACTACCCGATACCGCACGGGAGGCTGCCGCACAAACGGCCAAGGAAATGGGAAAAGAGGGATGGGTATTTACCCTCGACTTTCCATCCTACTCACCGTTCATGACCTATTCCACACAACGCGACCTGCGCAAACAGATGTATATGGAGCGTAACACCGTGTGCACCCACAACAACAGCGAAAACAATATAGACATTTGCAAACGCCTTGTTAACCTGCGTCGCGAAATAGCCCAACTGCTGGGATTCAAAACCTATGCAGACTATGTATTGAAACATCGCATGGCATCCAACGTGAGAAACGTATATCGACTGCTTGACGACTTGATTGACGCTTACCGCCCAACAGCCATCAAAGAGCGCGACGAACTCATCAAAATGGCACATAAGGATGTAGAAAAAATGATGCCATGGGATTCCGGATTCTATTCACATAAGTTGCAAATGAAGCGCTACAACCTCGATGCCGAGATGTTGCGCCCCTATTTTGAACTCTCAAAGGTGATAGAAGGTGTATTCGGACTCGCCAATAAACTCTACGGCATCACTTTCCGCGAAAACAAAGACATTCCCGTCTATCATCCAGACGTAAAAGCCTACGAGGTGTTTGATAACGACGGAAGCTATCTCGCCGTATTCTATGCAGATTTCCATCCCCGCAAAGGCAAGCAGGGTGGCGCATGGATGACCGAATACCAAGGACAATGGATCACACGAAAGGGCGAGAACGTACGTCCACATGTCAGTGTGGTGATGAACCTCACCAAGCCCACAGATGATAAACCAGCCTTGCTCACACTGGGCGAGGTAGAAACCTTCCTCCACGAATTTGGACATTCACTCCACGGCATGTTTGCCAACACTCGCTTCGAAAGCCTGTCTGGTACCAATGTGTGGTGGGACTTTGTAGAACTGCCTTCACAGTTCATGGAGAATTATGCAGTAGAGAAAGACTTCCTCAGCACCTTCGCATTCCACTACAAGACCGGCGAACCAATGCCCGACGAACTCATCCGACGCATCAAGAAAAGCCGGAACTTCATGGCAGCATCGGGATGTCTGCGACAAGTATCGTTCGGATTGCTCGACATGGCATACTACACACAGCGCAAGCCCTTTGACGACGATATTCTGACGTTCGAGAAAAAAGCATGGAAGAAAGCCATTATCGGCACCCAACTGCCAGACACCTGCATGACAGTACAGTTCTCACACATCATGGCAGGAGGTTATGCCGCCGGATACTATAGTTATAAATGGGCAGAAGTACTCGATGCAGACGCCTTCGCCGTATTCAAAAAGCATGGCATTTTCGATAAGCAGACCGCACAAAGCTTCCGAGATAATATTCTGTCAAAAGGTGGAACAGAACACCCCATGACACTCTATAAACGCTTCCGTAAGGGAGAACCCACCATCGACGCATTACTGAAAAGAAATGGAATCAAACGAGAAACAAAGAAAGCTTGACCTCCGCTATCTGAGGATGGCAGGCATCTGGGCCGAGAACTCCTACTGCCAACGCAGGCAGGTAGGCGCACTCGTGGTGAAAGAAGGTATGATCATCAGCGACGGCTATAATGGAACACCAAGCGGATTTGAGAATATCTGCGAAGATGACAACAACGTCACCAAGCCTTATGTGCTCCATGCCGAAGCCAATGCCATTACCAAACTGGCACGGTCGTCAAACAATTCCGACGGTGCCACCATCTATATCACAGCCTCACCATGTATCGAGTGTGCTAAACTCATCATCCAGGCAGGCATACGCCGCGTGGTCTATGGTGAAAAATACCGCCTGACAGACGGTATAGACCTATTGGAACGCGCCGGAATAGAAACAACATACCTCAATCCCAACGAATAAGATGAAAGAGAAAAAGACTAACCGATTCCTACCGCTTCTCATGGCGCTCAGCGTCATTGTCGGTATTCTCATAGGCACATTCTATGCCAACCATTTCTCAGGCAACCGTCTGAGCATCATCAACTCCAGCAGCAACAAGCTCAACAACCTGTTGCGAATCATCGACGCACAATATGTAGATTCCGTTGACGTCAACGATTTGGTGGAGAAAGCCTTGCCTCAGATTCTGGCAGAACTCGACCCCCACTCCATCTATATCTCGGCAAAAGACATGCAGATAACCAACGATGACCTAAAAGGCTCATTCTCTGGTATCGGTGTAGAGTTCACCATCCGACAGGACACCCTGCATGTTCAACAAGTCATTGGCAACGGACCGGCAGAAAGAGCTGGCGTCATTGCAGGCGACAAGATTGTGATGGTAGATGGCAAACCCTTCACAGGGAAAACCCTGACCAACGAAGAAGCCATGCACAGACTGAAAGGACCAAAAGATACGAAAGTAAAACTCGGTATCCTGCGCTATGGCGAAAAGAAGATACGCAACATCGTTGTCACACGAGGAGAGATTCCTACCAAGAGCGTGACTGCCACCTATATGCTCAACGATAAGACAGGCTACATACGTATCAAGAACTTCGGCGAGAACACCTATGCAGAACTGCTCATCGCACTGGCACAGCTCTCCCAACAGGGATTTGAGAACCTGACCATTGACCTGCGTGGAAATACTGGCGGCTATCTGGAATCTGCCGTACAGATTGCCAACGAATTTATGCCCAAGGGCCGACTCATCACCTATATGGAAGGACGCAAATCACCACGCAAGGAGTTCAGAAGCGATGGCCGCGGTAGTTATCAGCACATTCCACTCGTAATACTCATTGACGAAGGATCGGCCTCTGCCAGCGAGATTCTTGCCGGTGCCATACAAGATAATGACCGTGGTACAATCATAGGCAGACGCTCATTCGGTAAGGGACTGGTACAACAACCTATCCCATTCTCAGACGGTTCCATGGTCCGACTTACCATTGCTCGCTATTACACCCCGTCAGGTCGTTGCATCCAGAAGCCATACGTGGCAGGCGACAATAGCGACTACGAAGATGACATGCTGGCAAGATACAAACACGGTGAGTTCTTCTCACAAGACAGCATCAAACATTCAGGACGTGCCTATACTACACGCATCGGTCGAGTGGTTTACGGTGGTGGTGGAATCACCCCCGACATCTTTATTGCAGAAGATACTACCGCATACACCTCTTATTATAAGGCAGCATCCATGACAGGACTCATCCTGCAGTTTGCCTATAACTACACAGACAACAACCGCCAAAAGCTCAACGAGTTTACCACATCAGAAGAATTGGCAAAATATCTCGTCAAGCAGAATACCGTAGAACAGTTTGCTGCCTTTGCCGACAAGAGCGGACTGAAACGTCGCAACCTGATGATTAAACGCTCTCACAAACTTCTGGAACGCTATATCAATAGCCGCATCATCTATAACATGATGAACGAAGAAGCATGGCTGAAATATCTCAATGCAGACGACCCTGCCATCATCGAGACGCTACGGGTGTTCCATGCCAACAAGGCTTTCCCCAAAGCTCCCGCAAAGGCTGCCAAGAAGAAGACAGCAGTACTGCTGGGTAGAGGATATGGCTTAGCACGAGGAAAACGTCTATTGGCATAGTACTTATGATGACCAAACAAGACATACGGAAAATGCTTCGTCGCGGTGGACAACAAGGTTCACCCGACGAAGCATTTGCTTTACTGCAAGCATTAGACGGTAATAAACTTCTCCGCAATGCACAAATTGTAATGGCCTATTGTGCGCTCCCCGACGAAGTGCCCTTAGAACCACTCTTCCAGAAATGGATTAACGAAGGAAAAAGTATCCTATTGCCTCGTGTAGTCAGCGACACTACAATGCAGATACACCACTACACAGCCCCCAATCAACTGGAAGTCGGGGCTTTCGGCATTATGGAACCAACTGGTGAAATTTTCACGGACTATGCTAAAATTGACGTCGTAATAGTACCAGGAATGGCATTCGACAAACAAGGACATCGGTTAGGACGCGGTAAAGGCTACTACGACCGATTCCTTTCACTTTGTCCACAAACTTATAAAATAGGAATCTGCTATCCACATCGACTTCTTGACCAAGTGCCAGTGGATGCCCACGACATCTTGATGGATGCAATTATGACAATATAGTCAACTAAAACGAATATCAATTATCACACGCTCGCCTACTGCATCATTCAATCGTTGCACCAACACCTGCCGTTGCATCGACAAATCTGCACGCAAGGCAGGATTTGACAAACGAACAAACAACGTCTGGTTGTATATATATGTTTCAGTAGTATAACGCGCAATAACAGGTCCTGCCACCGTAGGCCAAGCCTCTACCAAGCGTTTCTGAAGGATGGGAGTCTCTAATCCTTGTTTGTGCAACACCTTCAGCAATACATCATGCAAAGTTTCTGTCTGTCTTCTAAACATGGGCTGTCAATAGTTTGATATTACCATTATCCACTTCAAACATACGGTAGTCACTTGCTGTTGATCCAACGATGGCATCCAAATGTGTGCGGTTTGTATCTGTTACAAATATCTGACCGAAAGCATCCCCAGAGACCAATCGCACAATCTGTTCCACACGTCCTGCATCTAATTTATCAAAGATATCATCAAGCAAGAGTAAGGGTGTTGTATGAGATGCTGTACGCTTGAGCAGTTCAAACTGAGCCAGCTTTAGGGCAATGACATACGTTTTGTGTTGCCCTTGCGACCCCTCACGTTTCATGGGTCTGCCTCCAAGCGTAAAGATCAAATCATCACGATGCACACCATGCAAAGAATAGCCCACGGCAAGATCTTTTGCACGATCACGAGAGATGACATCCAACAAGGGACCACGCTGTCCATGTGAGAGATATTCCAATCCAACATTTTCACAACCTGAGGAAATCTGTGTATAAAACTGTTGAAACAGCGGTTGTATCTCTGTCACAAAAGCCGACCTTCGGCGATAAATCTCTTCTCCTGCTTCAGCCATCTGTTCCTCCCAGATTTGCAATAACGTCGCATCCGGCCCTGGATTTTCCTGTTTCAACAATATGTTGCGTTGCTGTAATGCATTATTGTAGTTTGTCAATAGTGTCATATACTGCCGGTCATACTGCGAAATAACAAGATCCATCAACTTACGTCGTTCCTCCCCTCCTCCATCAATCAACAAGGTATCGGAAGGCGAAACGACAACAATGGGAATCAATCCAATATGTTCAGAGAGTCTCTTATATTCCTTTTTATTGCGTTTGAAATGTTTCTTCACACCACGTTTCAAACCGCAGTAAATATGTTCTTCGTTTTCATGTTCATCATCATACGTACCCTCAACAACACAAAAAGGTTCGTCGTGACAGATGACCTGCGAGTCAATAGGGTTATTAAGTGAACGGCAAAAAGAAAGATAATATACCGCATCGAGCACATTCGTCTTACCAGCGCCATTGTGTCCGATGAAGCAATTCATCTTCGGAGAGAGATCAATAGAAGTCTCCCGAATGTTCTTATAATTGATGATGGAAAGTTTTCTGAGTATCATTTATGGTGCAAAGTTACACCTTTTATCAGTCAAAAACGAAAAAAGTCTATAAGAAATTTCAGTATCTGCAATAAAATGAGTAATTTTGCCACGCAAAACTTGGCTCTATGGAGCTATAAAGAAACGCAAATAAAAAACTAACAACAATAATGGCAAACAAAAACCAAACAGTTGCTGTCGAGACCGAGCAGCAGTTAAACAAGACAGAGGCATTCTTTGATAAGTACAAGAAAGCCATCATCATCGGTGTAGTAGCAGTTGTCGTTCTCATCGTAGGCGGCATCCTCATCAACAACTATTATCTTGCTCCACGTGAAGACGCTGCCAGCACAGAATTGGCAAAGAGTCAGGAGCTCTTCAACAACGAACAATTCGAACAGGCTCTGACTGGTTTCAAAAAAGTAGCCAGCGACTATTCTTCGACAAAGGCAGGTAATTTGGCTCAGCTGTACATCGGTCTCTGCCAAGCTAACCTCGGTAAATGGCAGGAAGCTGCCGATGCCCTCGAAAATTTCAGCACCAAGGGTGACCAAATGATCAGTCCCGCTGCTGAAGGCGCTCTAGGCAATGCTTATGCAAACCTCAAGCAGTATGACAAGGCCGTTGACCACTTGAAGAAGGCTGCCAAGATGGCTGACAACAACTCACTCTCTCCCACCTTCCTCATTCAGGCCGGTGAGATTCTGGAGAGCCAGGGCAAGAAAGACGAGGCTTTGAAACTCTACCAAGAGATTAAGAAGAAGTATTTCCAGTCAATGCAGTACCAGAACATCGACGCTTATATCGAACGTGCTTCTGCTAAATAAATAAAGATGGCAACAGCACTTCATAACCTGAGCGACTACGATTTTGATGCAGTCCCTGACGCATCGAACATGATATTCGGCATTGTTGTAGCCGAGTGGAATCCAGAAATAACAGGAGCACTGTTGCAGGGATGTGTTAGCACACTGGAGAAACACGGAGCATTGCCCGAAAACATCCATGTAAAAACCGTTCCCGGTTCGTTCGAACTCATCTACGGTGCACACCAGATGACTCTCAACGACGGCTATGATGCCATCATCATCCTCGGTAGTGTAATACGTGGTGAGACACCACATTTTGATTATATCTGCCAAGGTGTGACCCAAGGCATTGCACGCCTTAACGCCACCAACAACATTCCCGTCATTTACGGACTGCTCACCACCAATGACCTACAGCAGGCCAAGGATCGAGCAGGCGGACGATTGGGCAACAAAGGTGACGAATGTGCAGTAGTAGCCATCAAGATGGCAAAATTCTAACCGATAGACTCACCTATATCAAATAACTACATGGCGGACTTCTCACAACGAGAAGTCCGTCTTGTTTACAAAGCGCTTATGAAACTTATTTCATGGAATGTCAATGGTCTGAGGGCTTGCGAGGGCAAGGGCTTCAGCGATGTTTTCAAACAGTTGGATGCAGATTTCTTCTGTCTACAAGAGACAAAAATGCAAGCAGGCCAACTCGATTTGCAGTATGACGGATACCAGTCATACTGGAACTATGCCGACAAGAAGGGATATTCTGGTACTGCCATCTTCACTCGCCATCAACCCATTGTCGTAAGTTATGGTATCGGAATTGATGAACACGATCATGAAGGACGTGTTATCACCTTGGAGATGGACCGCTATTTTGTAGTGACATGCTACACTCCAAATTCACAAGACGGACTCCGCCGATTGGACTACCGCATGAGATGGGAGGATGACTTTCGGCAGTATCTATTAGAACTGGATAGTCGGAAGCCCGTCATCCTCTGCGGTGACCTTAATGTGGCACACGAAGAGATTGACCTCAAAAATCCCAAGACTAACCGTCGCAATGCTGGTTTTACCGATGAGGAACGCGAGAAGATGACAACGCTCCTTGAATCAGGCTTTACAGATACATTCCGTACACTACATCCCGACGATTCCACCTATTCATGGTGGTCGTATCGTTTCCAAGCTCGCCAAAAGAACGCAGGATGGCGTATTGATTATTTCCTTGTCAGCAAACGACTGATGGAAGATGTGAAAGGCGCTGCCATCCACACCGAAATATATGGTTCAGACCATTGTCCAGTAGAACTTACTTTGAAATGACATAACTATGAAAAGACTTTTCCTTATTATTATAGGTATGATCTGCCTTGTGTCTGCACAAGCCCAACTGGCCGATCCTGTACACGTTTCCACACAATTGAAAGAAACCGGCAACCAAGAAGCCGATATCATCTTTACCCTCAAGATTGACAATGGATGGCATGTGTATTCCACTAATCTCGGCAATGGAGGTCCTATCTCCGCTACTTTCAATACTGTAAAAATTCAGGGAGCCACACTTGTAGGAAAACTTAAGGCCAAGGGTAAGGAACTTAGCAAGTTTGATCACCTCTTTGACCAACAGGTTCGCTATTTCGAACATACCGCCACCTTTGTGCAGAAGATTCGCTTCACCCAAGCCAACTACAGCATCGACTGTTATCTTGAATACGGAGCATGCAACGATGAAATGTGTATGCCGCCGTCAAGTGCAAACTTCAAGACAAGTGGTAAAGCCACAATCGTTGACAACGCGAATAAAGAAGAACAGACACAAAAGTCCATTGACAATGCCAGTACGCTGAGCGATCAAAGCACAGCTAAGGACGACAGTATAGCCATTGACAGTACTGCTAATACATCCGCAGCAACAGACACTGCAGCAGTAGCAGGCAATGCCCTTTGGACTCCTATCACCCAAGAATTACAATCGTTCGACAATACCACTCCCGATGATTCACTGCTATACATCTTCCTGGCAGGACTGCTTGGAGGGTTCCTCGCACTACTTACACCTTGTGTATGGCCCATCATCCCAATGACAGTGTCCTTCTTCCTCAAACGCAATAAAGAACGTACGAAAGCCATCCGCGAAGCATTGACTTATGCACTGAGCATCATCATCATCTATGTAGCATTGGGACTGCTCGTCACCGCCCTCTTCGGTGCTAATGCCCTCAATGCCTTAAGCACCAATGCATGGTTCAATATCTTCTTCGCCCTATTGCTCATCGTCTTTGCAGCATCTTTCTTTGGCGCTTTCGAATTGACCTTGCCCTCGTCATGGTCCACCAAGATTGACGAAAAAGCCGACCAACTTTCCATGCGCAAATCATTCTTCACAGCGCATCTCTCCATCTTCCTGATGGCATTCACCCTGGTACTGGTATCATTTTCTTGCACTGGTCCTATCATAGGTTTCCTATTGGTAGCTGTTTCTACCCAAGGCAATATACTTGGTCCCACGCTCGGTATGTTGGGATTTAGCATCGGACTCGCCATTCCCTTTGGTGTGTTCGCCCTATTCCCCTCATTGCTTAAATCAGTACCTAAGTCAGGCGGATGGATGACCACCATTAAGGTTGTATTGGGATTCATCGAATTGGCATTTGCTATGAAGTTTCTCAGTGTAGCCGATCTGGCATACGGTTGGCGCTTGCTTGACCGTGAGGTATTCCTATCAATATGGATTGCCCTCTTCGCTCTGCTTGGTGCTTATCTTATAGGATGGCTCCATTTTTCCGGTCATGGCCCTGCCGACAAGTCAGAAGGAACTCCCATCCCACAATTCTTCCTTGGTCTGATCAGTTTTGCCTTCACCATCTATATGATACCTGGATTGTGGGGAGCTCCACTGAAAGCCATTAGCGCCTTTGCGCCACCCATGTTCACACAAGACTTCAATATGCAATCAGGCAAAACCGTTGAAGCTGTTTATAAGGACTACGAACAAGGAATGGAAGCAGCACGGGCACAAGGTAAGCCTGTCATTATCGACTTCACAGGTTTCGGTTGTGTCAACTGCCGTAAGATGGAAGCGGCAGTATGGAGCGATGCCAATGTAGCAAAACGATTAACAGACGACTACATTCTCATCTCGCTGTATGTTGACGACAAGACACCATTGGCACGACCCATTGAAGTGAACGACGGCAAACGCATGCGTACATTACGTACTGTAGGCGACAAATGGAGTTTCCTACAAGCAAGCAAGTTCGGCGCCAATACCCAGCCGTTCTATGTTTTGCTGACCCCCGACGGTCATGCACTTGCTCCAAGTCGCTCCTATAACGAAGATGTGAAACAATACACCGATTGGCTCGACAACGGATTGTCACGCTTTCGTGCGAAATAATTGTCCTCTTTAGGATATATTAGGAAAATACCTAAGCTTTTTAGGACTTTCCCCCTCCGTAATCCAATAAATATATGTATCTTTGCATCACATAACAGACAAAAACAACAACGACTATGAGAAAATTTATCCTAATATTGTTGGCTACCGTCATGGCTATGCCGACATTTGCACAGTACCAATCCAATCGCAGCCGCAGCCGCTACAACCACAACGACACCGAGAGTTACTACGGTATTCGTTTGGGACTGAACTCAGCCAGCACGAGTTGTGACGATGCACCCTTTGACCTTGACGCTCGCACCGGTTTAAACATTGGTGCCGTCTATGGTTTGCAGCTCGCCAACAATACTCCAATATGGCTCGAAGCCGGCGCTTACTATGCAGAAAAGGGTGGTAAGAGTCTGTCAGATGGAATCAAAAAAACCTATCGTCTGCGTTATATAGAAATTCCCTGTGTAGTAAAATACAACATCAATGCTGACGATGACTTCTTCCTCCAACCTTTCTTAGGTGGTTATATCGCACTCGGTGTGGGCGGAAAGATAAAAAACTATGCAGACCGCACAACATCAAGTGCATTCGACAGCGACCGTTTCCAACGTTTCGATGGTGGTCTCCGCTTAGGTTGCGGTGCCGAATACAACATGATCTATGCTGAAATCGGTTTCGATTTGGGTATTGCCAATGTGCGCCACGATGATTTTGAAGCAGCTCACACCCGTAGCCTCTTTGTCAACTTTGGAGTAAACTTCTAATTTTCACGGTGATGACATACCGATATAGCAGTGTTACCATCAGCTTTTTTATATATTACAAACAATTAAAATGACACTATATCCCCAAATGATTATGGATGCACTGCAGACTGTGACGTATGCAGGCACCAAGAAAAACCTTATTGAAAGCGGTATGGTGGCCGATCAACCTGCCGTTGCCGCACCGTCTGCAGACAATGAACCCTGGCGCGTTCATGTAGTGCTTGAATTTCCACGTGACACCGACCCATTTCTTAAATCAACTGTCAAGGCAGCCGAGGCAGCCATTAAATACCATTGTGGCAAAGACGTTGTGGTAGAGATTACCACCGAATTCAAATCAAAGCCACGTCCTGAGGTTGGCAAACTATTACCACAAGTTAAGAATGTGGTAGCAGTAAGTAGCGGTAAAGGCGGTGTGGGTAAAAGTACTGTTTCAGCAAACCTCGCTATCGCCTTGGCACGTCTGGGCTATAAGGTAGGTCTGCTCGATGCAGATATTTTCGGACCTTCTATGCCAAAGATGTTTAATGTAGAGGATGCACGTCCATATGCAGTAAATGTGGATGGTCGCGACCTCATTGAACCTATTGAAGCCTACGGTGTAAAACTTCTGTCTATCGGATTCTTTGTTTCACCCGAAACAGCCACATTGTGGCGTGGTGGCATGGCAAGCAATGCCCTGAAGCAACTTATTGCCGATGCCGATTGGGGAGAGCTCGACTATCTCATTCTCGATACCCCACCGGGTACAAGCGATATCCATCTTACTCTATTGCAGACACTCGCTATCACTGGTGCTGTAATCGTTTCGACCCCCCAGCAGGTAGCTTTAGCAGATGCTCGTAAGGGAATCGACATGTATCGCAACGAGAAAGTCAATGTCCCCATTCTTGGTCTGGTAGAGAACATGGCATGGTTTACTCCTGCAGAATTGCCCACTAACCGATATTATATTTTCGGTAAAGAAGGTTGCAAACAGTTGGCAGAAGAGATGCAGGTTCCGCTCTTGGCACAGATACCCCTTGTACAAGGCATCTGCGACAGTGGCGACCAAGGCACTCCGGCAGCTCTCAATAGTGACAGCGCAACAGGCATTGCATTCATCAATCTAGCACAGGCTGTTGTAACTGTAGTGAACCGCCGCAACAAGGAACTACCCAAAACCGAAATCGTTGGTGTCAAAAAATCATAATCTACACACTTATACCGACGTAATCTATCATTAGATACAGCTAAATCTATAACAATCTCCCCATCATACCCCACATTAACGTGGAAGATGATGGGGATTTTGCATAATAATTATAAAAATATGTACGATTTACTTGTTTTCAATCTTCTTTCGGGTCACCAGTAAAAGTGTGTGGATTAGGCATAGATCTTCATTAGTCTGAAGAGAAAGAACTAACGGTCAATGCATGCGGGCTGGCAACAGGCATTCCGCTAAGAGTCTATACTGTTCCATTTTGTTCTAACGTTTACTCTATAAACGCACACCTGCTTGCTTTTATTGTGCTATGCTATCCACACGCTTTTGAAAGTGACCCATAATATATGGAAATACTGCATCCGTTGATCAACGAATGCAGTATTTGGTAGATCATATATGCAGGACATTTGATTCGTAAATCTGCTACCACACTATGATTATCCTTTTATCTCAAATCAGCTATTTTCCATTTTTCTCTTCCTCATATCTTGTAGTCTGTCAAAGATATGGCGACGCATCAAGAGTATCTGATAGCGATAGACAAGGCATGCCAACACAAAATATACCAGTACTTGCAGCCACAGCACACGGTATTCGGTCAATACATCGCTGAGGGTAGCCCCCATTGAGTTCATGCGAACATAGGCACGGATACCAAAGGTAGAGGGGAATATCCATGAAATACCCTGCAAAAAGCCAGGAATATTAGACTGAGGCCACGAAACTCCACTGAGGAACAGAAGGGGAACACTGGCAAATACCACCAAGAGCATAACATTCTCACGATAACGCACTATGCATGATATGGTGATGCCAAAGAAAATACAAGCTAAAATATAGGGTATCAGCATGGCAAGAAGATCCTGCCAATGGGCCAGACATGGGAAATCAAATATTCTCGGCACTACAACGGTGAGGTATGTGCCCATAATGGCATAAATCATGAAATAAGCCAATCCTTTGCCCATAACAATACGGAAAATGCCATGATAGTGTTTCTGTATAGGTACTAAGTCTTCAAAACGGTTTGTTTCGCGTGCAGAACCGGCAGACAAGCCAATACCCAATGCTAATGTCTGCTGTAGTATGAGAATCAGCACTGCTGGTAATATAAAGGATCCGTAACCTCCCGATGGATTATAAATCGGTTGGGCATCATAGTCAAGCGGTTGGGTCAGTATTTCTTCTTCCCGTTGGGTATATTTACCCGACAATCTGACTTGAATTTCACCATTCATCTGTTGGGTCACACTGATAGCTGTCATATATGCAGCCTTATAGGTCAACATTGTACTCATATCGCAGAATACAGCCACGGCTGTCTGTTCCATGCGATTCAAACGCGACTGGAAATCTGCAGGTATATGATAGATGGCACGTGCAACTTGTCGCCCCACAAGATTCTTGGCCTCATCCATATTTGAGGCATAGCACACCACCTTTACATCCGGTGTAGCATTGCAGGAACGTATAAATTGACGGCTGGCAGAAGAATGTGAATCATCTACAACTACAACAGGCACTTCACGTACTACCTCATTGTTATAGATCCAAGAATAGAGCAGCGGATAGCCTAAGGGCACAAGGATAAAGAAAATGAGCACACCCTCGTCTTTAAAGGTCTGGCGCATCTCATCCTTCCATATGAGACAAGCGTCGTATATACCACTGATTATGGTTTTGAATAGTTTTTTCATCATAGCGCGTCAGGGAATATAGACATAGTTCAACATGGCATTGCGAATCTTTGGCGCCACCAATATGGGCAACAAGGCGAAAGCAACGAGAACTGCAATATGCGACCATGCATCTGCCAACGGATAGTCGTTGAAGATACATGTCTGATAAATCATAAAATAATGGCGCAATGGAAAGAGCCATGCCAGCGACTGCAAAGCACCATCCATAGCCATGGCAGGAAATGCAGATCCTACCATTGAGAAACTTAGCACTGCCCACAGCGAACAGGTACTCATCGACATACGCAGAGATGGCACAAGGCCGAACATAAAGATACCGAAACCTAAAGAAGAAAATACTTGCAACAGTGTGAGCATGATAATGCGCAGTGTTCCACCCGGATGTGGGAAACCAAGTATGCCATAGACATAGTAGGCATAAGTCATGGTGAGTATCAGAAATACAAGGGCATGTGGTGTGAATTTACCAATGAGAGCCACCCATGCCTTATTGTCAGCCATCTCCATCCATTGTTTAGAGCGTCCAAACTTGAGTTCCGTGCCAATAGAATATGGAGTGATAAGAAACATGAAGAGCATCATCAATCCTGGCACAAGCATAGTGGAGAGATAGACATTATAGTCTGTTGTCGGATTGTTGAGCGGATGCAAATCGACCTTTATGGGTTGCAGAAAGGTTTGTGCTTGTTCGTCAGTAAATCCCTTGGCAAGCAGTGTGGCCTGACCGACAGCAGCCGATGCCAATGTAGAAATAGTTTTAAGATCACTGAACAACAGCGAGCCTGCCACCAAAGAAGTTTGCGTATAATAGAACGACATCTTCGGCTGCCGGCTTGCCATCAGATCATCTGTTGTGCCTTCGGGTATATAAAGAAAGGCATAGATTTGATTTTCCTGTATTGCTTTTCGTGCCTCAGCCACACTGGGATAACGCGCCACAACATGTGATGTCTGGAAGGCATCGAGCCGACGAATAATGCTACGCGTAGTAGAAGAATTATCGAGATCTACCACTCCAACAGGCATTTTGAGCGGTTTCCCCTCATACAGCATTGCTGTGAAAAAAAACATCACCAACAGAGGAAATACCACCATACAGAGCCAATAGATGTGGTTGTGGCAGATAATGCCACACTCACGCACCGCAATTCCGTATATTTGTCGAAGCTGTTTCAAAATATCATTTAAAAAGTATGTTATTTTCCGTTAGTCCTGAATGACAAGCGACATGCCCGGACGTAATCCTTCAAGTGGCTGTGTGGGACGTGCCTTTACCTCAAAGGTTTTCAAGTCATACTGACCGTTGGCTTTAGTTGCCTTCCATACAGCATAGGACCCCTGGTCTTTCATATAATAAACCTTCATGGGAATAGTTTTGTTGAAAGCTGGTACATAGGCATTGAAGGTCTTGCCAACAGCAAGTCCACCCAACTGGTCCTCACGCACGTTGAAGGTGCCCCATAGATCGCTCATAATAGAAATGGTCATGATGGGGGATCCTGTGCCAACGAGTTCGCCGACTTTTGGATAAATATTGCTGACCTCACCCTCCATTTGGGCAATCTGAACAGTTTCATTAATATAAGAGGTAACTTCCTGAACAGCACCCTTGGCTCTGCCAACAAGTGCTTGTGCTGCCTGTTTTTCTTCACGACGTGCACCATTTCGAGCCATATTATACTGACTCTCTGCAGCTTTAGCCTGAGCCTCCATGGCTTTATAGTTGGCAAATGCTTCATCGCGCTTTTGGGCGCTCATCACACCTTCATCAAAAAGGCGTTGCACACGTTGATATGACTTCTGTGCAATATCAAGTCCTGCCTTGGCCTGTTGCCATACTTGGTAGGCACCTTGTATCTGTTCCTGTCGCGCCCCGTTACGTGCCATTTCCTCTTGGGCGGCGGCAGCATTCTCTGCACTCTGAGCCTGTTCCATCTTGGCACGTACTTCTGGGGCATCTAAAATAGCGAGTGTATCACCCACTTTGACATAATCCCCCTCTTTGACACGAATTTCAAGAATACGTCCAGGAACCTTGCTTGACACTCGGTATTCACTAACTTCCACCTGTCCTTGGATGTTTTCCTTTTCATGGCTGAAAGCGAAGAAGCCGATAATTCCCACAACCACCACAACTGTAGTGAATCCCAGGATGGCTAATAGTACGTTGTTATGTTGTGATTTTGCTGACATAATATCTTTCTCCTATTTTCTATCTTTATTGTATCGTTTATTCTCTCTTAATTTTCCAATGTACCAAGTGCTTTCTGCATATTGGTTTGACTGAGGCGCACATCAATCTCTGCATCAATCTTCTGAGACTGCGCCTGAAGCCAAGCAGTCTGTGCCTCCATCACTGTAGTGGATTGGATGACACCTTCACGAAATCCGAGATTTGCAGTACGAAGGTTTTCTTCCGCCTTGCGCGTACTTGCCATAGCCAGTTGAAGTTTCTTGCTTGCCTCATTGAGTCGGAATGAACTTTGGCTAACCTGCAGTTCGATTTTCTCTTTCACTTCTTCGAGTTCGAGCGAGGCAATAGCAGATGCGCCCTTAGCAGCACGCACCTTATAGGTCACATCTCCCCAATTCCATACAGGAACTCGTACCAACACACCAACATTCCACACTCCCCCAAATTTGCGTTCGAAACCATTGAAGAGATTAGGGTTGCTAACAGCATATCCACCAACTATAGCCACCTGAGGCAGGTTGCCAGCCTTTAGGAGTTTGACAGATTGTTGTGTCATATCAAGGGTATTGCGCAACATGCGAATTTCCGGACGCTGTTCAAAAGCGACAGCAACATCGGCTTTTGCACAAGAGGTGTTCTGAGCAATATTCTCACTTTCCTCATCAGCGAGTGTAACACTTCCATTCATCGGCAGTCCACACAACTGGGAAAGATACATCTTTGCCAGTGTCAATCCGTCATTGACTTTCGAAAGGGTCATCTCTGCTTCATTGACTTTCACACTAACGCTAAGTCCTTCGGAGCGAGTAGCCACACCTTCTTCTATCATCTTCTGTACATCACCATCAAGCTTTTTGACGAGGTCGAGATAGCTCTGGGCCAATTTCTGCTTATGGCGGAGCGAAACAACCTGCCAGTAGGCTTGATCAATGCTATAGAGTGTGAGTTGTCGTTGAGCATGCGCACTATTGGCAGCCAACTGCTCACCAATATCAGCCATACGGTTCATAGCGGTAATAGCACCACCCATATAAACAGGTTGTGTCACCATGATGGCTCCAGCCCACATGCTCCGAGTATCGGTATGGAAAGCATCTACAATACCAGCGCCCACTTGGTTGAGCGATCCTGCCAAACTTCCTATACCTGCAGTAAGTTGTTGTTGGATTCCCTCAGGAGTGAATCCCAACTGTCCAAGTTGTTGCCATACACCTTGTGGTACAGCCTGCAACAACTCGTTAGCCTTTCCGCCAATTCCTGCTGTCGCATTGGTACCCATATTACCAAGAGTTTTCTTCTGATCATCACTGAGAAGTGATATTTCGCGGCTTGTGTATTCATAACCTGCCAAGGCACTGACACGTGGCAGATATTTCGTACGGGCAGACTTGCGCATATTGGCAGCTATGTCTTGTTTGACATGTGCCACAGCCAACTGTTTATTGTTGCTGAGTGCCAAAGCTCTGCAACTGTCTAAGGTGAGCGTCGTTTGTGCTCCGACAGGCAAAGCCACGCAAGTAGCTAATAGATATCCTGTAATACGTTTCATAAATAATATAAAAAGGTCTATCTGCTATTATTTCTCAAGTTCGATGGTACGTGTACCAATCTCATGTCCATCAGCAATAACCTGCACACGATAAGAACCGGGTGTGAGTGTAGTTTTCGGAGCATATACTTCTATAAGCTTTTCTTCACCAGTATATTCCACATCTTTTCTTGCAGTGCATGCAATCTGCTGTCCTTCAAAGTTGCAGCGTTCACCAGCTCCCAATACATTACCCGCAGGTGTCAGTACTCTAACATAAATAGTACGCATACCATTCTGAGCGGTCACATTGCGTGTCAAGACAAAACGCACCTTCATTTGGGTAGATCCACCAATTTTATGAGGATGTTTAACACGATCCCGAGAACTTGATGAAAAAGCTTTCTTATAAAGCATCACAATATCTATATTAGCTGCATTCAGTTGGGCAGCAACGGCAACCTTTTCAGAGAGCGACATATTATCAGAAGCCAATGCCATATTCTGCTGATTAGACTGTGCAAGTTCTCCACGCACGCGATTATTTTCATTCATCAGCTCTGCATTGAGTTGGTTGAGTGAGTCAATCTGTAGCACATAGCTACGCAAAATGTTACGCACCTGCGCGAGTTCCTTTTTCAAGCGTGTAATCTCTGCGGCATCATCAGATTTTGTCTTCTTCAGTTCAGCAAGAAGTTGTTGGGTGCGTTCCTGTTCGCGAGTCAATTGTTCTACGATAGAGTCATTATTGATACGCGTTTTCATTTCATTATATTGGTCGGCGAACTGCTGATATTCGTTTTCCATTTCCTTTTTGTCGAGAGCCGCCAATTCCTGCATATCCTTGTTGGCTTGTTTCTCTTGATTCAAACTGATGGCGAGATATGCCACGCCACCGATAAGCAATAAGATGACGATGACCACCACAGTATTTACAACTTTCTTGTTCATGTTATGCTATTTAAATGATAAAATTCTTCTGTATGACATGCAAAATTAAGGATTTTCTACGAAACGACAAAGGAAAATCGGCCTATCCACAATGCAATCCGTTTATTTTTAATAATATTACGGAAAAAAAGAACAATTTTAGCATTTCTTTGAACTCTGTATCGTCAATCTATTAAATTCAAGTATATAGTCAGAAGAAAAATCGGGATTTCTTTTGTTTTCCGACTAGTTAATTGTAACTTTGTCGCCGAAAAAGAGAAACAAGAAAGATGTATCAACGTAACATAAGACGTAAATGGACGATAGTTCTGGCTGTATTTGCCTTCACTTTCGTCATGCAACAGGCATTTGCCCAGCATACTACCCACAACGATTCTGTTGCCGCTACCGTGAGCGACACCATCGATAACGATTCTGCAATGGCTGTCATCGATGCCGACTTAAACGCTATGGACCCTACCGCTCAAGGAGGTGGTGGTCTCCACAAGATGCTAAAACAGAAATTTATTGAGGGCTCAGCAGGTTTCATGTCACTCGTAGCATTAGCGCTCATTGCAGGACTGGCTTTCTGCATCGAGCGCATACTCTACCTCACCCTATCAGAAATCAATGCGAAAAAGCTATTGAAAGACATTGATGAGCGGTTAACAGCCAATGATGTAGAAGGTGCCAAGACTCTCTGTCGCGAGACACGTGGTCCTGTGGCAAGCATCTGCTATCAAGGATTACTCCATCAGAAAGAACCACTCGACCAGATAGACCGTCAGCTCACCAATTACGGTTCTGTACAGATTAGCAATATGGAAAAGGGGTGTTCGTGGATTAAGTTCTTTATCGCCGCCGCACCGTCTTTGGGATTTCTCGGAACCGTAATAGGCATGGTAATAGCATTCGACCGCATCCAAACGGCAGGCGACATCAGTCCAACCATTGTTGCAGAAGGCATGAAAGTGGCACTTATCACCACCATCTTCGGTATTATAGTAGCACTCATTCTGCAATTCTTCTACAACTATATACTCTCCAAGATAGAACATCTCACTTCGCAGATGGAGGAAAGTGCCATCAGCTTGATAGATGCTTTATCTAAATACAAGCAGCAGCATGACTAATATTGGTGATTACCTACTGGCAGAAGTCATATTGTGGTTCATTTATGCCACAATAATCATCGTGGCAATAGTCATGGTATGGTCAGTAGTGCGCTCGTTGCGCAACCGCACAGATAGCATTGCTGAAAGCAACCGAGTACCCAGCCGAAAAATTGCTTATGGAGTTGCTATCACCACCCTGCTCTTTCTGACCATTGCCTGTCTTGCTGGATCTTCTACTCCCATAATCATCAACGGCATTAGCTACACAGACCGTTTTTGGCTAAAGACCACCGATGGTCTCATCACAGTATCCTTGATCATGATGGTTGTGGCAGCATGTTTCGTTGCCTATGGTCTGTCTGGCATAAACCGTCGTATCCATCAGAAAAAATAATTTGCCGTCTATGTTCATCCGTCGTCATCACCATGAAGTTCCACCACTGAACACCACGTCCACCGCCGATATTTCTTTCATGTTGCTGGTGTTCTTTCTCATGACATCATCGATGAACAGCGACAAAGGTCTCTCGCGCCAACTGCCACCAACTAAGTCAGAGCAATCAGCCACCACCGACATCAATCGCAGTAATGTACTCCAAATTCATCTTGATGCAAACGATGCACTGTGGATTGACGGACAAACAGTAGCTGACGAACAACTGCAACACGAAGTAGAATCCTTTTTGGCAAGCAGACAGAGCCAACGTTTCATGATAGAGGTAACCACAGATCGTCGCACATCATACGATGCCTATTTCAACATGCAGAACACCATTGTGGCAGCATTCCATACCTTACGTGAAACAATGGCACAAAAGCAATTCGGCATACATTTCACTCAGTGCAACGACCAACAGCGTAATATCATCACCCAGCGTTATCCCCTGCGCATCAGTGAAGCAGTAACCGATAATATCACGATACCTACTTCACCAAAAGCAACGTCAGCAACAGAGAAAGGAGGTCGCCCATGAGTCGTTTCCGCCGTCATAAACGCGAGATGCCAGGTCTCAACCTTGCATCCATGCCCGATTTGGTTTTCACCGTATTGTTCTTTTTCATGATAGTCACCCACATGCGTGAGGACAATATCAGAGTTCGCTTCACTGTGCCTCAAGGCACCGAACTGGAAAAAACTGAGCATCGAGGCAGTGTCATCCACGTATATATCGGCCATCCCACCGATAGTCAAGGAAACAGCAACAATAATGAGACCCGCATACAGGTTAATAGCAAGAGTGTAACCATAGATCAACTGCCGAAAGCCATTGCCACAGAGCGCGACCACATGTCGTCAGAGGACCGCCAACACATGGTGGTCAGTATTCTTGCAGATAGCCAAACCGACATGGGACTTATCAGCGATGTTAAGCAAGCATTGCGCCAAGCTGGTGCACTCAGAATCAACTATGCAGCCACAAATCGCACCGACGAAACAGGCAATGAGTAATAATCTAAAGGAAAAACGCACAAAAATACTATAAATTATTGCAACTGTCGCTATTTTTTCATAACTTTGCATACAAATAGTAAAAAGTAGAAAAATGGCAATACAAAAACTCGACAATTTGGATAAACAGATATTGCGAATGATCGCAGAAGACGCACGTGTACCATTCCTTGAAGTGGCCCGAGCCTGTGATGTGAGTGGCGCTGCCATTCACCAGCGCATTCAGAAGCTCACCAGCATGGGGGTACTCAAAGGTTCACAGTTTATCATCAATCCAGAAAAGATAGGATATGAAACTTGCGCCTATATCGGACTCAACCTGAGAAATCCTGAGAAATTTGACGATGTAATGGTCGAACTTCAGAAGATTCCAGAAGTAACAGAATGTCACTACACCACGGGTAATTTTGATATGTTCATCAAGATTTACGCCAAGAACAACCATCATCTGCTCAACATCATCCATGACAAACTGCAGCCGTTGGGATTGGCCTCATCAGAAACTCTGATTTCTTTCAACACAGTCTTTGACAGACAACTTCCTGTAGTTGATTTCACCGAGGAGCAAGATTAAAAACAAATCATTCCGATAGTAGCCGATACATTCGGTCTATCGGAACGATATATCAATAAACTCGGATTACGACCGAACATAATCCACAAAAGCGTACGCAAAGGCATGTTTATCATCCTTTGCGTGCGCTTCTTTCTTTTCTACTTTCCAATCACTATAGTCAGGAAAGAAGGCATCGGCTTGTTGTGGCGTGTCATCAATCTCTGTCAGACACAACCGGTCAGCTTTGTCAAGTGCCTGCTCATAAACACTTGCACCACCAAGAATATAAACCTGTTCATCTGGTTGACAACTGGCCAGTGCCTCATCAAGCGTTGCATAAACATCACAACCAGGAATCTCCTTAACCGTACGACTCAACACAACATTGCGGCGATTAGGCAGTGCCCCTTTCGGCAAACTAAGGAATGTGTTACGTCCCATGATAATGGTATGTCCTGTTGTCAATGCCTTAAAACGTTTCAAGTCATTGGGCAACCAATAGAGCAATTTGTTTTCAAGACCTATGGCCCGATTACGCGCCACAGCAGCTATAATATTCAATGTCATACGCTAACCTCCGCTTTAATATGTGGATATGGATCGTAGCCTTCCAGTTGAAAATCCTCATACTGGAAATCGAATATACTCTTCACATCAGGGTTTATCTTCATCACAGGCAATGGGCGCGGTGTACGTGTCAGTTGCAAACGCGCCTGATCCAAATGATTAAGATATAGATGTGTATCACCTGTGGTATGGATGAAATCACCAGGTTTGAGTCCTGTCACCTGTGCCATCATCTGCAACAGCAGGGCATACGATGCGATATTGAAAGGTACACCGAGGAAAGTATCTGCCGAACGCTGATATAATTGAAGTGACAAACGACCATCTGCCACATAAAATTGGAATATCGTATGACAAGGAGGCAATGCCATCTCATTAACTTCCGCCACATTCCATGCCGATACTATCATTCTACGAGAATCCGGATTGTGTTTGAGTTGATCTACCACTTGACTGATTTGGTCAATCACTCCACCATTATAATCGGGCCATGAGCGCCACTGATGTCCATAAACAGGTCCGAGTTCACCGTTTTCGTCAGCCCACTCGTTCCAAATGCGCACACCATTATCTTGTAGATATTTCACATTGGTGTCCCCTTTAAGAAACCAAAGCAGTTCGTAGATGATACTCTTCAGATGTAGTTTTTTTGTTGTCAGCAGTGGGAATCCATCCTCCAGATTATAGCGCGATTGTGTTCCAAAGATGCTGATAGTACCCGTTCCTGTGCGGTCTCCTTTTTGGGTTCCTTCGCGCAGTATGCGGTCAAGTATGTCTAAGTATTGTTTCATATTCGTTAGGTATGTAGGTTGTTCTTATTTTCCATTCTTTAGGATATAGATTGTTGGCACGATTACCTATATTTTTGGCGAGTCCGAGCAGATGTCCCTCAAAGCAGATACCAACCATACCGCGTGGTACATCTGCACCGAGGGTAATGGCCTCGTGGCGCAGATAAGCCATAGCCTGTTGATAGTTCACCTCCACCTTTACCATATCAGGTTGTGCTTTGGGGCAATAGATGATATTGAGATTCTGTTGCGACTTGCGCAAAGACTTCAACGAGTGTCCTTGTTGCCATGCCCCGCCCTTACGCAACACACAAAGGAACAGTCCTTCGCCTTTGCTGATTCCGGGAATGAAGCGATATACAGGCTGTGAGAATCCATCAAGTAGCGAACCGGTGATATTCCATGCAGCATCCACCTTTACGGGTAGCACCTCAGCTCCCAGTTCATCCATCATCCATTGTATATTCTCCTCATCTTCATGAGTATTAAATGTACAGGTACTATATATAAACAATCCACCATCTGCCAGACAACTCCAAGCATCTGCAACTATTTCACGTTGCAAACGGGCACACTTCTCAACATTCTGCATACTCCATTCGCGTATGGTGGCCTCATCCTTACGAAACATGCCTTCGCCAGAACAGGGCACATCACACAATACCACATCTGCTATCATCTTCGCCCGACGGTAGTCGCGTGGAAAATTGTTGGTCACGAAATGGTCAGCATATCCCCATTTCTCCACATTCTCAGCTAAGATATTGGCGCGATTGCGCATCGGTTCATTGGAAAACATCACACTGCCTGCAGCCAATGCAGTACGTGCCAACAACGACTTTCCACCAGGAGCAGCACAGAAATCTATCATCACTACGGGTGCGTCAGGCACCCATTGCTGCATGACAGTATCGAGAAACATCGATCCTGCCTCCTGCACATAGTAGCACCCTGCATGCAGCAAAGGATCGTAAGTAAAGTTGGGGCGTTGTGGCAAATAATAGGCATTGCGACACCACGGCACCCGTTCACCATCTGCGGTAAGTTCTTTTGCCTTTTCCGGATTCAGTCTGATACTCACAGGAGCATCCGTTTCAAAAGCCTTAAGATAGCTATCGAAGCGTTCTTCGCCCATCGTACGACGGGCCATATCGGTAAAATCTATGGGTAACTGTGTCATTTGCTTGCAAAATTAAAAAAAATATTGCACCTTTGCAACTTATTGCGTAGCTATCACGTCAAACAATCGAAAATAAAACAAAAACAATAGAAAATAAACAAAAACAAAAGGAATACAGCTATGAGAAAGTTACTATTCACCCTGGCATTTATCGCCACACTCACCACATCAGTGCCAACTATGGCGCAGAAGCATCGCCACACGCCCCGTACGCAAGAGTTGGTAGATACCACATCTTCCGCTGCAACAGCTATTGAAGCCTACTCCGACACTACGGCAACAGCGACAGATACCATCACCAGTTACAACAACAATAGTAGCAATGCCCCCTTTGCCAGTTTCGACTACGATGGAGGCGATGAAGGATTCGGTGCAAAATTTGTCATTACCGTCTGTTTCATACTCTTTGTCTTAGCCCCCATATCAATCATCGGCCTCATCTTCTATTTCATCCGTCAAAGCCGAAAAGACAAAATACGCTTGGCAGAACTGGCTGCGCAAAACGGACAACCCATTCCCACCGACCTGTTGCGTTCTGCCAAAAACAGCAATGCCAACTATGCTCCCGGTGTACGCCAATGCTGTCTGGGCATCGGACTGTCCATATTCCTCGGCATCATCATGGACGAATTAGGATTCGGCATCGGTGCCCTCGTATTCTTCATCGGACTCGGCAAGATTATCAGTGTGTATCTCACCAAAGACAAATCGTTGCCCAATGCGCCCGAAACAAACGCCAGTGCACTTGACCCTGCACAAGATAACAATCATGCGCAGCACTAAGATCTATAGGATTAGGCATACGAAACAATACATCCAAGTAGAGAAACCATATATCCAAGTGGAACAAGAAAGCAGATAAAGCAATGCAGTCACTCACCGATTTTGCACTCGTCACACAGGTCACTATGATGGGCAACCGCCGGGCATTCGACCAGCTCGTGGTGCGCTATCAGTCACCTGTGCGGCGATTCTTCCTCCATCAGACGCTTGGCGACGAACCGTTGAGCGATGATTTGGCACAAGACACCTTTATCAAGGCGTGGCGCAACATCGGTTCGTTTCGCGCCATGTCGTCCTTTCAAACTTGGCTGATACGCATTGCTTATAATGTATTCTACGATTATGTGCGCAGCAGAAAAACCACTTCCGACATTGACAACGTGGCAGAGCCAATGACCAACGGCAACAGCAATCCATCGCTACAGATGGATCTCTATCATGCCCTATCACTGCTCAAGCCCGACGAACGCACCTGCATTACCCTCCAATTGGTCGATGGCTACAAGATAGACCAAATAGCCAAGATCACCGACATGAAGGAGGGAACTGTAAAATCCATCCTCTTCCGAGGAAAAGAAAAACTAACCAAATATCTGAAACAAAATGGCTATGGATAGAAAAGACGAACAACTCTTGCAACAATTTTTCATAGAAGCTTCACAACAGACTATTGCAGACAATGGCTTTAGCGAACGTGTCATGCGCCGGTTGCCCAATCGTGCCAACTGGTTCAATCGTGTGTGGACATTGGGTTGTATCCTTATAGCTATAGCATTGCTTCTCATGAGCGATGCCATCACTATCGCCAAGACCAACATAGAAGTATTCACGCAGTCACTACTGAACGGAGGTCTAATAGAAATGTTGCCCACCATCAGCATGTTGATATTTGGACTCGCCATCGCTGGCGCCTACGAACTGTATGTTTGCGTGAAAGAGAATCTATAATCCTTGAAGCTCTCCTTAAATATCTCGCGCATACGCATGTGCGCGAGTCACTCATTTTGTTACCACCGACCACCTACTACCGCAACCTACTATCTTTCAGCATTTTGTGTAATGCTAACAACTTTTCCATCGACCACCGACCGACCACCAATTTCCCCATTTCCCCCCACTTCATTCGTATAAATCACTTCCGAATGAGTTGTCCATTGGCATCAAACATGCCATAGGTGGTATTGGTCACACGAAATTCCGTGCGGCGATTCAATTGGTTGCATATCTCCTGTTGTTCAGGAGTAAGTGTCTTAATGAAGTCTTCCGTCAATACAGTATTCTCTTGTAAGAAGGGATAACACACCGCCAAACGGTGCTTAATAGTCTTTGGTTGTTCCTTTCCATAACCCACAGCCGTCAGTCTGTCGGCACTGATTCCGTGTGCTGTCAAATAGTGCGCCACAGCTTCAGCCCGCCTTTGCGACAGTCGTTTGTTATAATCGCCCTTGCCTTTATAGTCGCAATGGGCACTCAGTTCGATAGCCACATGCGGGTTGGTATTCAGCAGCGTTACCAGCGAGTCGAGTGCAGCCATTGACTCTGGTCGCAGTGTGGCACGATCGAAATCATAATGTATATTGTCAATCAGCACCGGAGCCGTGATACTTGCCAACGGAAACTGCAAGACATGTTCTTGCGACTCATCGGTTTCCACCACATGCAGTTCGGTCTGATGATTGAGATATCCTGGACATGATGCCATCAATACATAATCCACTCCAGGACGCACCGTTTGTGTAAACGAGCCGTTGTTCATCACGCTAAGTCGGAGGTTAGTGCCATCGTTTCCCACCATATAGACCACAGCTTGGGGAAGTTCATAACCTTCTCGCTCATAGACCCATCCCCTGACCGTCTGTATGATTTCAGGATTTTCAAAACTGTAGATATGATCCCATCCATGGGCATCACCACGGTTAGAAGAGAAGAATCCACGGTTTTTATTGCCTTCAAAAGTCATTCCAAAATCGTCGCCCATGGAGTTTAGCGGGTAGCCCGGATGTACTATAGTCCATCCTGATGCTGTCGGATGAGCTATATAGATATCGAGTCCTCCCATTCCCTTATGTCCATCGCTTGAGAAATAGAGGTCGCCATTGGGTCGAAACGTAGGAAACATCTCGTCGCCAGAGGTATTGACAGGTGTTCCAAGATTCTCTACCCCACCCAGTCCAGCTTCGGTCAGACGCACTCTCCACAAGTCTTTACCGCCCATTCCGCCCGGCATGTCACTCACAAAATAGAGCCATTGTCCATCGGGACTGACTGCCGGATGGGCATAGAGCGACAGTGTATCGCGAGTGATAGGAAGCGGTTGCGGTTTGTTCCATGTGGCATCGCTACGGCGTGAGGTGACAATAGTAGCGAAACGCGGATAGCGCTCATCGCTCTGACAACTGGTGAGATACATGGTGAGTCCGTCTGGCGATAGGCAACAAGCCCCTTCGTCAGCATTGGAATTGAGTTCGGTATCTATCACTTGCGGCCTCAACCATCGTCCCTGCTCGTCTTTCTGAGCCATGAAGATGTCGGCATTCTTAGTGCCAGTGATGCCACTGATATCATCGCCAGTAGCTTCGTTGCGAGTAGAAGTAAGATAAAGACGATCGTGTTCTGCTCCAGCCAATACCGGCGAATAGTCAGAACGTCGCGAATTGAACACATCTTCGCGTTTCACTTTATAGCGCGATCCCTCCTTTTTCCATTGCGGAGCCTTACGGGCAGACGCCAGGAGCGTTTGCGCCATACTGTTTTGCGGAAACGAATCGAGCATTTCAGTCATCACCTTGGCAGCCTCTTTGTATTGTCCTACTTTGAGCAACTGTTGTCCCAAAGCCATACGTGTGGCAGAATCGCCCTGTTTATAACGCAGTGCATTGCGGTATGCGGTAATGGCTCTTGCGGTATAGTTGATGCGCCGGTAACATTCCGCCTGTCGCAAGGCAATCTGTCCACGTTGCGTGCGCTCTTTGGGCGATGTCTGCGAATAAGCCTTGCGGTACTGTGCTGCAGCATCGAAATAGTCACCTGTGGCATACAGCTGGTCTCCTTGTTTGAGCGCCCGATCGGCACCACATGCCATGAGAAGCATGCAGAGCATCAACAGGGGTAGGTAGCGCGCAGTTGTATTCATCGCTTTGTTTTATGCTTTGAAGGGCAGTCGCCACTGGCAATGCTGATAGTCAGAACATCCGTATGCGGTCTTACCTTTGACGATATGACCTTTTCCACAAAGCGGACACGGCTGTCCGATGATGCTATCATCGGGAGTTAGCGCCTGTTGCTTCGCTTTGGCCTTGGTGGTTTTGGCTTTGGCAGCCTTGGGTTTTGATGCTGTTTCAGCCTTTGGCGACTTCACGTTTTTCAGTTCAGCATCTGTCAATACGGTCACACGGCGGTTGGTAGTGTCGTGCATCACCTCATTGACAATGTCAGTCACCTGCTGTTTCAGTTCGTCTATAAACTGAGTGGCATCATATTTCTGATGTTCTATATCGCGCAGTTTCTTCTCCCAAATGCCCGTAAGTTCCGGACTTTTCAGCAGTTCTTCGTGTATCAGGTCTATCAGTTCGATACCCGTAGGCGTAGCCACGAGGCGCTTTCTGTCGCGTTTGATATAGTGTCGCTTGAAGAGTGTCTCGATGATACTGGCACGACTCGACGGTCTGCCAATGCCATTCTCCTTCATGGCAGCACGGAGTGTTTCGTCTTCCACAAATTTTCCGGCAGTTTCCATGGCACGCAAGAGCGATGCCTCGTTATACCAGTTGGGTGGTGTAGTCCATTTCTCTGTGAGTGTTGGCTGATGTTCGCCCGTTTCACCTTTGACAAAAGTAGGCAGTGTGCGCTCTTCGTCGTCGGGCTTTTTCTCTTCATCATCCACCACTTCCTTCTTCGTATCCCTTACCACACGCCATCCCGGATCGAGTATTTCCTTTCCCGTAGCCTTGAAGTCGATGTCATCTACCTGTCCGGTAACTGTTGTAGTAGAGAATTTACAGTCGGGCAGGAACACCCCGATGAAGCGTCTGGCTATAAGGTCAAACACCTTTCGTTCTGCGTCAGAGAGGTTTTGTGGCACCACTCCTGTTGGTATGATGGCATGGTGGTCGGTCACTTTGGAGCTGTCGAACACCCTTTTCGACTTTTTCAACGTCTTTCCGCCAATGGGTTTGATAAAATCGGTGTATGGTGCCACACCGGCGAACTGTGTCTGATAGAGTCCGTTGAGCGTAGCAGGACACTTGGGATAGATATCGTCTGACAGATACTGCGTATCTACACGCGGGTAAGTGGTGTATTTCCGCTCGTAGAGTGCCTGTATGAGATTGAGCGTCATCTCGGCAGAGAATCCGAATTTTCTATTGCAATCCACCTGCAACGAAGTGAGGTCGTAGAGTTGGGGTGGCTGTTCGGTACCGTTTTTCTTCTGCACACTGGTCACCGTGAAGGTTTTTCCTTCGATGGTAGAGAATGCCTGTTTGCCCTCTTCCTCATTGGTAAACTTTCCCTTGGTAGCCGTGAAAGTGGTGTCGCGATAGATGGTGGCGAGCACCCAATAGGGTTCTGGTTTGAAGTTTTCTATTTCCTTTTGTCGGTTCACAATGAGTGCCAGCGTCGGAGTCTGTACGCGTCCGATGGAGAGCACCTGTCTGTTTTGACCGTATTTCAAGGTGTAGAGTCTCGTGGCATTCATTCCCAACAGCCAGTCGCCTATAGCTCTCGACAGTCCAGCCATATAGAGAGGCTGATAGTCTGCTTGGTCTTTCAGATTGGCAAATCCCTCTCTGATGGCATCATCGGTCATCGACGATATCCACAATCTGCTGACCGGACAGGTAGCACCGGCCTTCTGCATCACCCATCGCTGTATCAGTTCTCCCTCTTGTCCGGCGTCACCGCAGTTGACGATGCGTTCGGCTTGCTTCATCAGTTTCTCGATAACGGCAAATTGGCGCTTGATACTGTCCTGTTCTATCAGTTTGATACCGAAGCGTGGCGGTATCATGGGCAGTGATGAGAGATTCCATGACTTCCACATGGACGTATAGTCGTTGGGTTCTTTCAACGTACAGAGGTGACCATAGGTCCATGTCACCTGGTATCCGTTGCCTTCTATATATCCGTCATGGGGTGTGTTGGCACCTATGATGCGTGCGATGTCGCGTGCAACACTGGGTTTCTCTGCTATACAGACTATCATGCTGTCGTTGTTGTTTTCTACATTAATAATAATATGGGCGATGGCCTGTTTCGAGCGATACCTGTATCCATGTCGATGGATTGAAGTGGTAGCGAACGGCAGCCCCTATTCTATCGCCGAGTTCATGGTCATAGACGGGCACAGGAATCTTATTGCCCATCAAGGTTTTCTGTCCGTAGAGGAATCCTTCCCAACGTTGTGAGAAACGGTAATCGAGCACGGCATTGAATCCTGCCTGACGGAGATTATAGCCTGCCCAATCGGCATTATGGAAGTAGCCACCTACGGCGAGCGACAGTTTTTCGGTCACTGGCAGTGCATACATGCCGCTGACCTGCTGGCTGAAGCCTGCACCTTTCCATCCTTTGCCAAACGAAGTGAAGACGCTTGCACCGAGCATGAGGTTCATGCCCTTATGCAGTTTCCAGTTGTCCATCCCGACATAGCCCACAGGCCAATGACTCACAGCGGGCTGCATCTGTCCGTAAGCGTTGAGTTCAGGCAGATGTAGCGTAGAATCGGGCAATGCTCTTTGGTCCTCTTGCGCCATGATGGGCGGTGTAACAGCCAGCATCAGCAGCATCACCGTCATAGCCATCATGTGCCACATCTGATGTATTGGGCGATTGTATTTTGTTGATTGAATCTTCATCAGGTTTTTGTTTTATCTCTACGAAACACTATTGTTTCAAAGTGCGAAGTTACGATTTCTTATGGAGACTACCAAACATTCCTCTCTTTCTTTATGCTTTTTTCAGAAACGCCCTATCCTGATCTTTCGATAAGACATGGGTTCCACTGCAGATAATTGCCTGCCTGTCAGTCTGTCTTTGTCCATGATCGTCCGGCTGTGTTTGCCATTGTCCGCTTGTGGCCATTAAGGTCTGTCTTTGTCCGGCTCTGTCAGCTCTAAAACCGCTATTATCTGTGATTTATTTCGTTTTGCAAACTCTACCCATCAAAACGACTATTTTCTTTATTAAAAAATGCTATTTTTTTCATCTGTAAAATACAAGTTATTCGATTTTTTCATAAATTTACGGCGTAAAAAATATGTTTAACTTAAAACCCTACTATTATGAAAATCGGTATTCCTAAAGAAATCAAGAACAACGAGAGCAGAGTTGGCATGACACCCGCCGGAGTAGCAGAACTTATTCGCCATGGGCACCAAGTGTTTGTACAACACACAGCAGGCATCAACAGCGGGTTCAGTGATGAAAAATACGAAACTGTGGGGGCTAAAATTCTCCCCGACATAGCGTCTGTCTATAACGAGGCAGAGATGATTATCAAGGTGAAAGAACCTATAGAACAGGAATACAAGTTGATTAAACAGGACCAACTCGTTTTCACATACTTCCATTTTGCATGCGACAGACAACTTACCGAGGCTATGATAAAAACCGGAGCGGTCTGTCTGGCTTACGAAACAGTGGAAACTGACGACCATAAACTGCCGTTGCTTATCCCTATGAGCGAAGTGGCTGGTCGTATGGCTACACTCAACGGTGCCTATTATCTGCAAAAAACCAAAGGCGGAAAGGGTAAACTCATCAGTGGTGTGCCCGGTGTTGACCGCGTCAAGGTGCTGATATTAGGTGGTGGAACCGTTGGTGAAGCTGCAGCACGAATGGCTTGCGGACTCGGAGCTGACGTATGGATTACAGATATCTCGCTGCCACGCCTTCGCCAACTCGAAATGGAACTGCCGGTAAATGCGCACACCCTATACTCTACTGCACACAATATCAAGATGATGCTGCCCGACATTGATATCGTTGTTGGCAGCGTATTGATTCCGGGCGACAAAGCGCCCCACCTCATCACCAGAGAAATGCTGAAGATGATGCAGCCGGGTACCGTACTTGTAGATGTTGCTATTGATCAGGGCGGTTGCTTCGAAACGTCGCATCCCACTACCCACTCCGATCCTGTATATATTGTGGATGATATTGTTCACTATGCCGTTGCCAACATTCCAGGTTCTGTGCCCAATACTTCTACAATGGCGCTTACCAATGCCACACTGAGTTATGCCCTTGCCCTGGCAGACAAAGGATGGCGGAAGGCTTGCAAAGACGACCATGCACTCTACAAAGGGCTCAATGTGGTTAATGGCAAAGTGACCTACCATGCTGTGGCAGAGGTATTCGATTTGCCATACGAGCCTATTTCACTTTAAATCAACGAATAGTTGATGACTGAGCAAATTCAATGTATTTGCTGAGGAAATTCAATGAAATTGGTCAGCAAAACAATTTGATTTGCCTACAAATAGATATTTCACACCATGCTTACTGGCGTCTGTTTTCACACCTATCACAGTTGTACTGAATGGCTTCAAACGTCATTTGCTCCTTTTCCTATCTACTTGACAACAGTATAGGAGTCAGCTTATAACAAACAAAAGACATGCCGCACGGCTTCTGAAAACCATACGGCATGTCATAACTATGTTTGTGTGTTATCCTAAAAGTTCTTGGGGTATTTCCGGCATAGCACCTTGTTGGGTGCAGACATAAGCACTCACTTCAACAGCACGCTTATGGGCTTCGGGCACACTCATGCCCTTGAGAATACATGCACAGAACGTGCCTGTAAACGAGTCGCCAGCACCAACAGTATCAGCAACCTCCACCTTTGGAGTTTCTTGGAAAGACAGATTGCCAGGAGTAAACACATAACTGCCGTTCACGCCACACGTCAATACCAACATATCGAGATCGTATTTGCCGAGTATCAACCAGCATTTGTTTTCGATATCAAGACCGGGATAACCAAACATGCGGCCTATTGTGACAAGTTCTTCATCGTTGATCTTCAAAACATTGCAACGCTTCAAACTCTCACAAATCACCTCTTTCGAATAGAAATTCTGACGGAGATTGATATCAAAAATCTTCAGACAATCCATTGGAGTATAGTCAAGAAAGCGGTAAATGGTATCGCGACTGACCGTATTGCGCTGTGCCAACGATCCCCAACAAACGGCACCACAACCTATTGCCACCTCACGAATGTCGTGGGTAAAGGGAATATTGTCCCATGCCACATTTTGCTTGATGTCATAAGTGGGGACGCCGTCCTTGTCAAGTTCCACCTGTACCGTACCTGTGGGATAATCTACCACAGGCAATACATGTTTGAGCTGTTTCTCATCCAACAAGCGGAGAGCCTGAGTGCCTAAAACATCGTTGCCAATAGCACTAACGGCTACCGATGGCAAGCCATGCTGACCAGCATGATAAGCAAAGTTGGCAGGAGCACCGCCCAATTGTGATCCGGTAGGAAGCACATCGAAAAGGATTTCACCCAATCCTACACAGTATTTTTTCTTCAAAGTAGTATTCATAATTTATGTTCTATTGTTTAAAGTTCAACAAAGCTATTACATTTCCACCTTATTGATATAAGAGAACAGATAGATAACACCCACTGCCATGACAGCAACGGCACCCACCTGACCTACGGCATCGCTGGCAAAACCCATGATGAGTGGGAAAACAGTACCGCCGAAAAGGCCCATAATCATCAAACCGCTCACTTCGTTTTTCTTCTCTGGAACTGACAAAAGGGCCTGGGAGAATACGATGGAGAAGACATTGGAGTTGCCATAACCTACCAAAGCGATAGCGATATAAAGGATGATTTTGCTCTCGCCGACGAACAAGCCTATCATGCTCAGCGCCATCATCACGATGCTAATGGCGAAAAACAAACGTGGTTTCAATATGCGAAGGAAGAATGAACCGGTGAAACAACCAATGGTGCGGAAAATGAAATAAAGGCTGGTGGCAATGGCTGCTTCATTCAATGTCCATTGCAGACGCTCTATCAGAATCTTTGGTGCGGTGGTATTGGTGCCCACATCGATGCCCACATGACACATGATGGCGATGAACGACAGCAGAACAATGGGTTTGCCCAACAATCGAAAACATTCACCAAAACCAGAAACTCCACCATCCATCTCTTCTTCCTCAATAGGTGTTCCTGCCAAAAATACCGTGGCAGCAATGCCGATGACGAGATAAATGGGGAAGAGCACACGCCAACCTAAACCGAATGTGGGGATGGTGGCAATGGCACCCCACATGGCAATGTATGGGGCAAGGAATGACGCAATGGCTTTGACAAACTGGCCAAAAGTCAGAGTGGATGCCAGATGTTTGCCGGTGGCAACCACCGAAACCAATGGGTTGAGCGATGTTTGCATCAGTGCATTACCAATGCCCAACAGCGAAAACGATACCAACATCAGTTCGAACGATTCGCCAAGGATAGGCAACAGTAGCGACACAGCAGTCACGATGAGCGACAACAGCACAGTGCGCTTGCGTCCAATCTTATTCATCAACATGCCTGTAGGCACGGAGAATATTAGAAACCAGAAGAATACCAGCGATGGGAACAGATTGGCTGTTGCATCATTGAGGTTAAGATCTTCCTTTACGTAGTTGGAGGCAATACCTACCAAATCTACAAATCCCATGGCGAAGAAACAGAGCATCACCGGGATAAGGGTCAACTTAGATGATTTATTCATTGTTTATTTTTCTATAGCAATGGTCTGCCAGTTAGGGAAGACCATTGCTTTTTGATGTTTATAGTGCTACAATCATTATAATGCAATCTTGTGGAGCTTTACATTCTTGTATTCTGCCTTACCGCCTTTGCTATAGAGTTTCACATTCTCGTATGGTTCAACAGGGAACACAAGGTTGGTCATGGCAATGCGACCGCCATCTACAAAAAGTTCGATAGATGACTTATCTACGAAGATATCAACATGATAAGTGGTCTTGCCATCCTCGCATAGCGTCAGTGGTGCCCATGTGGCAAGGGAGAAATCGTTCTTATAGTTGATAGAATTGGTGATGCGGGCTGGTTGTTTGCCTTCTGCAACAAGTTGCTTGTCCCATGCTAATTCGATATCATGGGGACTTGCCTGCTTGCCAAAGTCGGTCAAGCCACTCTCGGTTCGATCCATCACTACCTTGCCCTGCTTCATATCGAAATAGATCAGGGTACGCTCACGTTTGTTATTTGAGATCTCAATACCTGCAATACCGTTGGCATCAGGAGTAACATCAGCCTCAATCTCGAAGGCGCCTTCCATATTGGCAACAGCACTCTTCAATTCTTTGGCATCTGCCACAGTAGCATCAGCGATATCCTTAGTATCCTTTCTCAAGGCATAAACCTCAGGGGCAACATCTTCTGAAACATAGTATTTGCCGTTCTTCTCATAGAGTTTCAACTCTCTTGGCAAACCGTTGGCACCACGATTCTGCTTGAACGGAGTGAGATTGGCATACTGCCAGTTGCTCATCCAGGTCATCGCCAATACTCTATCACCCGTGTTTGAGAAGGTAACAGTTGCATAATGATCCTTACCCCAATCGAGCCATTTTACATCGTTAGCATCGGGACAAATAAAGTTTTTACCATCGAAATCGCCAACAAAATACTCAGTAGCACTACCGCCAAACCAGCAACCGGGGTTGATATTCATAATCATCACCCATTTCTTGTTCTTCTTATCGCCATTGACAGGCAACTGGAAGAAGTCGGGACACTCATACTGACAAGGTTGCTGACCCATACTTTTGCCGAAGGCACTGACGTAATCCCACTTCTTGAGATTCTTTGATTTATAGAAACGCGTCTCTTTATCGGCAGAAACGATCATGTACCAACACTTTCCTTTCTCATACCAGAACACTTTCGGATCACGGAAATCCTTCAAGCCATCGAATGGTGTCAACACAGGATTGCCTTCATACTTGGTGAAAGTACGACCGTTGTCGGTGCTGTATGCCATGCACTGAATCTGACCGTTTTTATCACTTGCTGAAGTATAAAGCGCTATGATGGCATCCTTGCCATAGCCTGCGGTATTGCGCTTGTCAACGACAGAACTTCCTGAGAAAATATGGCCCATATTATCGCGGGCGATAGCTGGGGCGAGATGTTCCCAATGTACGAGATCTTTGCTGACTGCGTGTCCCCAGTGCATATTGCCCCACTTGCTTCCATAGGGGTTATACTGGAAGTAGAGATGATACTCACCGTCTTTATAGACCATGCCGTTGGGGTCGTTCATCCAGCCATAGAGCGGAGTGAAATGATAAGAAGGACGATAGTAATCGGTGTTGGTGGTATCGAATGTATCGTTGAGTTTCATCAGATTGACAGCCAAAGCATCTTTCTTCAAACCAAGAATCTTAACCGTTGCAGTTTTTCCCTTACCCAAGGCGAATGGCACGTAATAGTCAGCACCGTTCTGTGCCAGGCGCACATCCATCCAAGTATCATCCTTGCTACCTGTATCGAGTAACACTTGTGCTTCATCCTTTTCTTCCTGGACGGGGAGCAGCAGATACTTAGTGGGGTTTTCAACCTTGATGACAGTGGTGTCACCTTTATGTTCGATACTCATTTTCTGTGCGAAAGCAGAAGAAGCAGATGCCATCAGTAGCAGGCAAGATGCTTTGATGAAATTATTTGTTCTCATTGTGTTAGTATTTTAGGATTGTACTATATAAACGTTGGATTTCTGTTTTTCTTGTGTTATCAACAGTTCTGTATATGTAACATCCCGAATCAGTCACCCGTATGAAAGGTGTATTATATATGAATATTCTTTTATTTGTGTTTATGCATTACAACCATATCCTGTTTAACGTAATTGATATCAATATCTGTGTTATCCTGAATCTGTGTTATCCTAATTAGGGCCTGACAACTAATGGGGTGATACTATACAGAGGCTGTCGATAATGTTATAAAGATTGAAGCGATTAGAATTTCAGCGATGCTGAGAATTCTACAGTAAATGGACGGAGATAACTACCTGTCATGATTTGATTCTTAATACCCTTGGCTTCATCCTTGGTAATAAGTTCGGCACCGGCAATACTGCCTTTAGCACCAGTCTGATTGAGGAAGTTTACTACTGTACAGCCAAGTGCGAGGCGCTTGGTGGCCTGCCAGTTGATACCGCCAAAGGTTTCCCAGTGACCGTTGAAGTAATATGCCTCATTGATATTGGCATAGGTCTTGCTAAAGTAACGGAAACTGGTCCAGAGCTTGATATTCTTGGTTATCATATAGCTAGGATCCAATTCTATAAGTACCTGAGGAATCTCAGCAACAATATTGCCTGTGGCATTGATTGTACCAATATAGCCATCGTTGAAAGTTACAGAGGTTTCAAACTTCTTGTAGGTAGGTTTCTGATAAGTGAAGAGGAAGTGGAAATCAAATCCTTTGAAAGGATGAGCCACTGCATCAGTTGTCCAGCCCCAAGTCTGGATATCGTATGCCAAAGGTGCTGCCTTGATTTCACTGCCATGTTGCAAATTGAGCGTTGAGTTATTGTTCGTCTTTGAAATGTATGAGAACAACGAGGTCAGACTCAACCATGAATTGTTATAATAGATTCCTGCACGTCCCAGTGGCACTGAGATCTTATCGGTATTAGGCAATGTTGCTGGTGCGAATGCCTCAAACTTAGGATGCTGCACGATATAAGTAAAATCGCCAGTGAATCCAAACTTATTGGTCAACTTATAAGTTGCTGCCAGCGAGAAATCGTAGTTCACCCAGTTGTAGCTCAAATCTACAGGAGCTATCTTGGTTCCATCAGCGGCTGTAGCACCGAGATGATAGTCAGCAAAACGACCGACAAACTCACCCTGAGCATTCTTCACTGCTGCATTCTCACCCTTCAGTTTCTGCCATTCCAAGCGAGCACCATAGTAGAGATTCAATTTCTTGGTCACATTCCAATCGTGGGTAAAATAGAGTGCCAATTTATTTTCACTTCCCTTATAATATTCTGAAGCGTTCTTGTTGAAGTCATAGAAATAACTGTTGCGCTGGTTGGCATCCCATACACGAACGGCATAACTGCCATCTGCTGGCACGCTCTGATCGTACATGGTTGTGTTTGAGCAATAGTCGATATGATAGAACCACTCGTTGATGCCCAATCGAAGGGTTGAATTGCGGAACTTCTTAGAAAGTTCAGAAGTAAAGAGAGCCTCGTCGATGGTTCCGGCATTGAGACATGACATGCGGGTCTGGACATACTGTCCGTCGTAGGCCTGAGTCTTATCGTCAATATCGCGATACATATATTGATATCTGCCTTGGTTGTCATCGCTCTTCAAGTCGATAATAGCCATAGGAGTCTGAAACACCATGGCACCACGAGAGTGGTCATATTTCAAAGTAGCCTTCCAATTCAAGCCATTGTCAAACCGATAAGCATTCATCAGTGTCACCTCACTGGCTTTATTCAAGCAAGCATCGTAGAGTGTGGTCTGTTCCAACTCTCCTGTACGCATATTGCGATAGGTCATATTGTTATCTGTGGGAAGATAAGAAGTAGTACCGAGTTTGAATTTGCCATACTCTTTCACGCTGCCATCACCCACATAGACAAAGGGAGCACTCTGAGTGGCATAGTTATATACATTATGGCTGTTGGCATATTTGTACATAGCGGTAAATTCACCACGGTTGCCGTTATAGCGTTTAGTAAGGAGTGCCTTATAGATTTGAGTGCGGTCTTGATAAGGAGTGGATTTGATTTTGAAGGTTCCTGGATCGAAATCCTGATACATATTCATACTATAGTACCAGTCTTTACCCAAGTCGCCATTCATATTCAAAGAGAATTCTTGCAGTCCGAAATGGTTGCTCTTATAGTTCAGCGTACCATTGAATCCCTTTTGTCCCTTCTGGGTAAATGAATTGACTGCATAACCGATATTACCGGTGGTGATGGCTGTTTCGGCTATTTTGAGCAATCCTTGGTGACTCAAACTGGCATCACCGCGCCAAATAGTGTTAACTGAATGGGGATTGGTGGCATAGGTGACAGGCAAACCATTCTCCAACACATTGACATCGGCAGAGGGAAGTCCGATTTGAATCTCACGTGGACCATTAGCACTGGCAGCATTGAGCATTACATTGCGGTTGCCTTCCTCTTTGGCATTGTCGTCTTGCGCAAAAACTGCCGTTACATTTAATAATGAAATTGCGAGCACTGTGACGGTTGCAAATTTACCATTGAATAAGGTGTTCATAATCGTTACGTTTTTTATTGTTAGCATTGTTGTTTGATTTCTGCAGCAAATTTACGATACGAATAGAACACCGTACATAAAAATCATTTCATCGGATACAAAAAATCGTTCATGGTAACATTTTTATTAGTCCATGAACGATTTTTATCATTAAATACCAACTTTAATGCATGGTTTTCATATAGTTACAACCAACCCTACCCTACTTCACCAGGTAACATACCATATTCATCTTTGAAACATTTGGTGAAATAAGACGGTGCTGAGAAACCTACTTCATAGGCAACTTCTGCTATACTCATGCTACGACTCTCCAAGAGGCGCTTGGCCTTATAGAGCCGTGCCTTGCGCATCAGGTCAACAACCGAAGAACCTGTCATGGCCTTCACCTTGCGATAAAGTTGTACACGGCTCAAACCGATTTCCCTACCAATATCTTCAACACCAAACTCACTGCGTGAGAGATTTGACTGAATAATATGGTGCAACTGTTTCATAAACTGTTTATCGCGATCATCCATGGACGATTGGTCTATCGTCAGTTCATCGGCCTGCGTAATATCCTTGAACAGCGACTTCAACAATCGGCGTTGCTTCAACAGATTGTTGATACGAGCAAGAAGCACCTTACTATGGAATGGCTTGGTGATATAGGAGTCTGCCCCATGCTCATAACCCTCTGCTCGCTGTTCTTCCAGATTCTTTGCTGTCAGCATGATGACGGGAATATGCGACGTAGCAGTATTGGTCTTCAAACGTTCGGTAAATTCGAGACCGTCCATAACGGGCATCATCACATCGCATACTACTAAATCGGGCACTTCCTTTAATGCCACATCAAGACCTTCCTTGCCATCAGCTGCTTCCAATACAAAGTAATCGTCCTGCAACAAATTACGTTCATACTGACGGATGTCATTATTGTCGTCTATAATCAATAATGTGGGACGGTCGGTATCGGGATTTACCAATTGCTGAACCTTGCCCTGCAGTTTGTCACCGTCATCAATATACTGCATGCTACTCTCATCAACAACTATATTACCTTCTGACTCTTCTGGTTCCACTTCACCTTCTTGGGTAAGAGGCAGAACCACAATAAAGTCGGCACCCTTGCCACTTTCACTCTCCACCCATACTTCACCATGATGCAATTCCACAAAGGATTTGACCAATGCCAATCCTATGCCTGTACCGCTGGCGGCACCCTGGGCTTGGAAGAAACGTTCAAATACCTGCGTTATCTCTTCACGTGCAATGCCCTTTCCTGTATCTTTCACATCGATGCGCAATGCATCAGGAGTTTCTGCATCACAAAGCGAAACAAATATGTTGCCACCAGACGGAGTATATTTCAAGGCATTACTCAGGAGATTGAATACTATACGTGCCACTTTCTCTTTATCGGCAATGATGGTCGGTGAAGCTTTAAAGCCTTCGGTGTTGAAGTGGAGTTGGATATTCTTGCGCTCTGCCGTCAGTCGGAAGTCATCAACCCATAAGGTCATAGCCTCTACAATATTGAAACGATTGAGCGTCAATGTCATTTTTCCATTTTGTATCTTTCGGAAATCGAGAATAGAACCTACGAGTTGCTGTAATGCCAATGCGTTGCGCTTCACCATACCAAGTAGTTCCCTACTACGTCCCTTGATATTGTGATCATCAAGCAACATTTCCACCGGATCAGCTATCAAAGTCAATGGTGTACGGAGTTCATGACTGATATTGGTAAAGAATACCAAGCGCGAATGGGTCAACTCCATCACCTCATCGTTGAGTCGTTTCAGTTCATCGTTCTTATCTTCCAATTCCTCATTCATGCGCTTCAATTCATCATTGGCATTGGCAAGTTTCTCATTGAGTCGAGTCTTGACAATATAGCTTCTGAATATCAACGTAGCAGCAATAATACATACCAGTAGGAAAAGTCCCAAGCTCATCAACAGAACCTTTTGGGCATTATAATCCGATAGATATTTATCTACTTGATGGTGGAGCGTTCTTAGTTTGTGCGTTTGCCGTTCGGCATCTCTTGCCTCCATAAGGGTGAGTTCGGCATTTGCTTTAGTAATGATGGAAGAGCTTAGGTAATTATCACGCTGATAAGGTTGATGGTTTAGTATCGTCAAAGCCAATGCAATGACCTCATCGCCTTTGGTGGGATAGAGATAGGATGCTTCAAACACACCATCGCGCACCAATTCCAAGCCTCCGCCTTCGGTAGCCATGCCATCCACACCAGTATATTTATAATTGCGGTTAACGCCCATTTGTCTGGCTGCCATATAGGCCCCCCATGCCAATCGGTCGTTATGAGCAAACACATAATCGAAATCCTGTGTCTGTTGGAGAATACGTTTCATGGCCTTTATACCACTTTCTTCCTTCCAATCACCACCTTCTGAGGCTACAAGATGAATATCAGGATAGTGTTTGACAGCATCCATAAAACCACGATGACGCTCTATGGCAGGTGAAGAACCCTCCGATCCTCGGATTTCCACGATGCGCCCCTTGCCATGAAGCTGTTGTGCGATGAAAGTACCCATCGACTTGCCAATAACATAATTGTCACACCCGATGAATGCGGTATATTTGTCGGAATTGGTTTTGCGGTCATATAGAATAACAGGAATACCTCTGTCATAGGCACGTTCTACAGCCTTTGATATGGCACTCAACTGATTTGGTGAAACAATCAACAAATCCACGCCTTCATCAACAAACTGGTTGATTTGCTTATTCTGCAATACATTGTCATCGTTGGATGAAGCAAGTTTCACCATAATGGAATCATTGAGATACTCTCCCGTTTTCAATTCTTCGTTGAGTTTGTCGCGCCAAACATCTTCTGAACATTGAGATACAGCTATTAAAAACTTTTTATCAGGTTTTCCACAACCCACAACTATAGCGACAAGCAGTAAGAGTGCCAGTCTGAATATACGGGCAACAGGATACATCAGAAATTTATAAGCTAGTATAAGTTTCATATAATGAATATCTATAGAGAGGTCCAACCGCTTGCAAATATACACTATTCTCGTGTTATTGCCAAAAAAAAGCATACATTTTAAGCTATAAAAATCAAAACACGTCATATCTTTACGTCACAATACCCTATTCATATACGCATATAAAGAAAGCAACAAAGCAGGAAAACAATACAATAATAGCTTGCAGACAGCTTGGCGTATGATTTATTATATATATAATGTACGCGCACGTGCGAACTGTAAATCAACATGTTTATATATTCCCAAACAGTATCAGCCCGATTGGGTTACAACCAAATAATCGATTTTGATTAAATAGCCGGAGCCCCATCATTGATATAATGACAGGGCTTCGACAGGATGGCTATTCAGAGGATTAACTCCATATGGGTGTTGCCGGTTGATTACAGCAAGGCCGATGTACGAACACGACTCAAGGTCTCTGGAGTCATCTGCAAATAACTCGCGATATAGACCAATGGAGCGCGTAGTACCAATTGCGGACTTTCCTTCACCAACTTGGCATAACGGTCCTGTGCAGTCTCGAAGCGCAGCATATCTGCATGCTTCTGAGAGATGATGAGCGACTCTTCCAATATCTTACGATAGAGCATCTGAATATTGACATTCTTAATAGCCTCTTGCTCAAGCGCAGCCTTTGGCAATGCATAGATGATAGTGGGTTCAAGAGCAACAATCTGCTGTTTCGACGGTTCCTCATGAAACAAACTTTCGATAGCCATACAGATTGTGTTTTCTGTTGCCATATATTCGGTCAACTCTTTACCATTTTTATGATAGAACTGTCGCACCAGTCCCTTGACAATCCAGAAGATATTTTTGCATACCTCCCCTTCGCGCAGAATGTATTCACCCTTCTGAAATTTCATTGGAACCAATATACCTTCCAGTATATCGAGTTCGTCATGTGTCATCGTACTGTATCGACGTGCCAGTTCACGAGCCACATCACGTGGCGTCAATCCAATATTAGTCATCGTTTTTGGCTTTTATTATATGAGTTAAGATTTTTATTTGTTCGTTAGTTAGTCTAACTTCAGCACAGCAAGGAAAGCTTTCTGTGGCACTTCCACATTGCCAATTTGTTTCATGCGTTTCTTTCCTTTCTTCTGTTTTTCAAGCAGTTTGCGTTTTCGGCTCACGTCGCCTCCGTAACATTTAGCTGTCACATCCTTGCGCACACACTTAATGGTTTCGCGGGCAACAATCTTGGCTCCGATGGCTGCCTGAATGGCAATATCAAACTGTTGACGAGGAATAAGTTCCTTAAGTTTCTCACACATACGTCGTCCAAAGGATACGGCATTATCCTGATGGGTCAGCGTTGAGAGTGCATCGACTGGTTCACCATTGAGCAAGATGTCAAGTTTCGCCAGTTTGGAAGGTCGGAAACAATCTACATGATAGTCGAATGAGGCATAACCCTTAGAGATAGACTTGAGTTTGTCGTAGAAGTCGATAACGATTTCTCCCAATGGCAACATGAAATGCAGTTCCACACGATTACCACTGACATACTGCTGGTCTATCAGTTCACCACGTTTATCGAGACAAAGCGTCATGATAGGGCCGATATAGTCGGCAGCAGTGATGATTGAAGCACGGATATAGGGTTCTTCGATATGGTCGATGAGCGTAGGTTCAGGCAATCCCGATGGGTTGTGCACCTCTTTCACTCCCCCCTGCTTATCGTAGCACATATAGGTTACGTTGGGCACTGTGGTGATAACATCCATATTGAACTCGCGGTCGAGACGCTCCTGTACAATCTCCATGTGCAACAAACCGAGGAATCCGCAACGGAATCCAAAGCCAAGGGCAATGGAGGTCTCAGGCATAAAGGTAAGTGAGGCATCGTTCAACTGCAGTTTCTCAAGAGAGGCACGCAAGTTCTCATAGTCAGTTGGATCAATGGGATAGACACCCGCAAACACCATGGGTTTCACTTCCTGGAATCCGGCAATAGCCTTTTCGCAAGGACGTGCCACATGAGTAATGGTATCGCCGACCTTCACCTCTTTAGAGTCTTTAATGCCACTGATGATATAGCCCACATCACCGGTACGCAATTCGTTGCGTGGTATCATGTCCATTTTGAGCACACCTACCTCATCGGCTTCATATTCCATACCAGTATTAAAGAATTTCACTTTATCACCTTGACGGATAACACCGTTTTCAATCTTGAAATAGGCAATAATGCCACGGAAGGAATTAAACACCGAATCGAAGATCAAAGCCTGTAATGGTGCATCGGCATCGCCTTGCGGATGGGGAATACGTTCCACTACAGCGTCGAGAATCTGCTGTACTCCTTCACCTGTTTTTCCGCTTGCACGGATAATATCTTCTGGGTCACAACCAATGAGATCAACGATTTCGTCTTCCACCTCATCGGGCATAGCCGAAGGCATATCTATTTTATTGATGACGGGAATAATCTCCAAATTATGGTCAATAGCCATATAGAGGTTTGAAATGGTCTGTGCCTGCACACCCTGTGTGGCATCTACCACAAGTAGAGCGCCCTCGCACGCGGCAATAGATCGCGATACCTCATAAGAGAAATCGACGTGTCCTGGAGTATCAATCAAATTGAGCACATATTGCTCTCCGCCATGCGAATATTCCATTTGGATTGCATGGCTCTTGATCGTTATACCACGCTCTCGCTCCAAATCCATATCATCAAGCATCTGACCACCAGTAATCTGAATGGTCTTTGTATATTCAAGCATTCTGTCAGCCAGTGTTGACTTGCCATGATCAATATGGGCAATAATGCAGAAGTTTCTTATATGTTTCATTGTTTCGTTTACGTACAATTTTGTGCAAAGTTACGAAAAAAATATGAATAACACCCGAACATTATACATTTTTATAGAGAATATTCTATGTTTCTTTACTATGTTCTTATTATTTCCGCCACACACAAACTGTTAATATATCATAATTCTTCGCATCATCATAGTACTTTGTATTGCAAGGTACTAATATTTTGCCTAACTTTGCATTCGAAATCATATAAACGCAATATAGTATGAACATAGAGAATGCAAAATCACAGATGCGAAAAGGTATGTTGGAGTACTGCGTACTGCTACTTCTGAAGCGACGTCCATCGTACGCCAGCGATATTATTCAGCAACTGAAACAGGCAGAATTGCTTGTGGTGGAAGGGACACTCTACCCTTTGCTGACTCGTTTGAAGAATGATGGACTCCTGCAATATCAATGGCAGGAATCGACCCAGGGACCTCCACGCAAATACTATGCTCTCAGTCCTGAGGGTGAAAAATTTCTCGAAGGCCTCGATCTCGCTTGGGCAGAACTCTCAGGCACTATCAATTATCTTAAAAACAATCACCCCAATCTTTTAGAAGCAAAATGAAAAAGAACATTACCATCAATCTTTGTGGGCGTCTCTTTCAGATAGATGAAGATGCCTACGAGCTGTTACAACACTACATAGAGTCGTTACGCCATTCTTTCGGTAAGTCGGAAGGTGGCGACGAGATTGTCGATGACATCGAAGCACGTATTGCAGAATTGTTTACTGAACTTCGCGAACAGGGCAACGAGGCTATCACTATCGACCACGTGAAAGCCATCATCAGCCGTATTGGCGAACCTGAACAGCTGACAGAGAACGAAGAAAGCGACAAAAGCGATAAAGCATACAAGTTTGATTCTTTCAACTCAGCTGCACAAGGTGTGTATGACAATGTACGCAAAAGAACTTGCGGAAAGAAGCTATTCCGCAACCCCAACGATAAAATGGTTGCTGGCGTCCTCTCTGGATTGGCTAAATATACCGACACCGACCCTGTCATCTGGCGGCTGCTGACGGTCTTATTCTCGGCTTTTTATGGCGTTGGTATTATTATTTACATCGTTTTGGCCATCATATTGCCTGAAGCAAGAACGCCTGAACAATTATTGCAGATGGAAGGAAAGGCTGTCACACCACAACATTTGGCAGACATTGTGGTAGATAAAGATCAGAGTACTAACCATCAGCCGAATCTGTTTCGCAGTCTTTTCGCCATTATTTTAAAGATTCTGTTCGGATTCTTCGTGGGCATCGCCTCCATCGTAGCCATCATTCTGTTCTGCGGTTTTCTGTTTGCTTTAGTTGTCTTGGTATCGGCCCTGACATTCCCCGTCAACAGTTATATGCCATTCAATTTGCAAGCCATGGGACTGGCAGAACTGTATGAGACTAATCCGATGATACTCATCATTTTCGTATTCTCTCTGTTTATGATGTTGCTCATACCCATATATGCTATCGTCCACATGCTTCTCTCGCTATCGAAAAAGGTTCAGCCAATGGGCATAGCACAGCGCATCGCATGGATTTTGCTATGGATTGTTGCCCTCTGCAGTATAATACCCTGTAGCATTTCGATGGCGAAATTCCGCCATGAACAACGAACCAAAGAGTATTTCCATACCCATATCTATCAAGACGTACTGATGGATGATAACGATATGGACTTTATGCGCCATGGCGAATGGAATCTGATTAAGGCAGAAGACTGTGCCCACTATACTGCACATGGTGAGTATTTCGACGGTAATAAAAGTGTGAGATACCTTGACACCTATAATGATGAGTGTCGCGCAATATACCAAGTGGAACGCAAACAGGCAGTAGAGCCTGGCATCTACCGCCTCGACTGTATTGCTCGCGCCGAGGGTCCCGGTTCGTTTGTCTATGCCATTGGCGACAGTAAGATGCTGACAAGCATTCCTGCCTATGGCAACAGAGGGGGTGAACTGGCTGCACAAATAAAGAAAGAGTTGAGCCACATGCTGGCAAGCGACTCTCTCAATGACGTGGGCATCGACGAAAGCACTAAAGAAGTTGATATTAAGGGCATGAAGTTTGTCTTGACAGATTTACATCAAGATAACAAAAAGAAGCTGAAACGTATCTGCAAAGGCTATGGTTGGTCTATCGTCAGCATAGACAACATCGTGGTAACTGGCGACTCTATTACCTATGGATTATCTACCGACGAGGGCTTCACGGGCCACCCCAATCGTGCTAAGTGGTTCTCTGCCACCGACTTCAAACTGACACGCACAGGCGATCTGCCTCATATAAAAAATGACAAGACACGCCATCCCCGTATAAAGAGGAACAAAAGGCGATAACCGTCTCATTATCCTAAGACTATTTGCATATATTATTTAAATACGACTCCTACAGACAGTCATGTTCAAAAAGACCATCATCGCCCTACTGCTCGTTATGATTGCAACAACGGGATATACGCAAAACATCAGCAAAGACTCCATTTTCGTCATGGGGTATGTGGCAGACGGATTTACGAAAGCAGCCATTCCCGATGCCTTTGTCACACTCATGAGAACGGACTCCACTGTGGTGGACATCATCAAAGTGCAGAAGCAGCAATCATATACCTTCGGTGTAGGACGTGGAGCTGCTTCCACACGCTACTATTTTAAAATGAGTCGCACTCCTGCTGACTATATTATTAAGGTGGAACATCCGAATTACGAAACATCGTTCACACCTTATACGATAAAGAAATATAGCCGACGAACCTATTACACCAATGTGCCTACCATCTATTTGAAAAAGGCAGCACATGCCCATCACTATGAGGGTGGCGAACTGGGCGAGGTTGTATTGAAAGCCACAAAAGTAAAAATGGTGTGGCGAGGCGATACGCTGGTCTATAATGCTGATGCCTTCAACGTGCCAGAAGGTTCGATGCTTGATGGCCTTATCCGTCAGTTGCCGGGTGTAGAGCTGTCTGAGAGTGGTGTGATCTATGTCAACGGAAGGCAGATAGACAACTTGACGCTGAATGGTGCCGATTTCTTCAAAGGCAAAAACAAAATCATGCTTGACAATCTGCCATACTTCACAGTAAAAAACGTGAAGGTATTTAACAAGCAGACTGACGAAAACAAGTTCCTCGGCATCAACGATGAGAGCAAAAAGGAATACACGATGGATGTGGTGCTGAAACGCGAATACAGCATAGGAGGCTCTGCGAATGTTGAAGCTGGAGTCGGTACAGACAGTCGTTACAAGCTGAAAGGGTTCGGACTGCGTTTCAGCGACCGCACCCGTGCCGTAATCTTTGGTGGAATGAACAATATCAACGAGACTATGGAGTATAACGGCAACAACAGCAGTTACAACGATGAACAGCAACAATCTGGCGACCGCCATTTCCGACATGCGGAAAGACAGGATAACAGAATACTTGTTTATCCATAACCAGAAGGACTGGATTCCATTTATGGGAATCCAGTCCTATTTATTGTTATCTGCGCATAGGATGATTCTATCAATAGGAATGTGGCTATAGAAGTTTGTGCTATAGTACATAGTTGTGCAATATTCTACAACCTATATATGGATAGACATAACGTTTGGGTTGATTTATCAGCACACAGCTATTTTAGTTTTCAGGAAAATTTCGACCACTCGACCACACTTATTGCCATCGCTTATCAACATGAAACTGCTAAGCAAATAATCCTTATCGATGCCTAAGCGGAGGCATGATGATTATTACGCTTTTATCCAACGCAGGATAATACTTTTATCAAACGTTGGATAACACCTTTATCAAACGTTGGATAATACTTTTATCAAACGTTGGATAATACCTTTGTCAAACGTTGGATAATACCTTTGTCAAACGTTGAAAAGACCTTTTTCAAACGTTAGACAACATCCTTGCCAAACGTTAAACAATACTTTTGCCAAACGTTGACAATACTTTTGCCAAACATTTGGCAACAACTGCAAAACGTTATCTAAGAAATAGCACTCTCTTTTATTTCTGAGTAACAATTGTTATTGTTGACGGACATATACAAACATCGCGGATACGCTTACCAACAAGTGTGGTCGAAGTGTGGTCGTAAATTCTGAATTACAGGAATCGACCACGCCTGTAAGAGAGTGATTGACAACGAGATGCAGACGCCTGTGGTCGAGTGGTCGAATATTTCATGAAAACTAAATTTCTGGAGCAGTTATCACCCCACCCTTTCGCCTTACAAGCGTTTGGCATATATCTGTCGCCCATCACATAGTGGTCGCGATGCTCATGCTCTCGCTCAAGTCAACTATGATTTATACACCAATCTATCAATCATCAACTCAAATTTACCCACAACCTTTTTGATATTTTGGATGTGTGAGCGTACAAAACGAATACGATAAATATGGCTCATCGGTCTGCATATAGTCAGGAAGAAAAGCAGCATAATGGGACGCTTGAGAGTCTTGGCTGTTGCAAATAGTTGCTTTTCAACATCACGCATGGTTTGTTTCACACCTTCAGGACATGCCACCTGAGAAATCAGATGCTTGTCTCTCAACAAAGCTGGGAACACATAAAGCAACATTCCAGTTGGCCGAACTTGTTTCAAATTCATAGCATGGTCGATGATAATCTGAAAACTGTGTAGTCGTTTTACAAGATTCGCCACCTTGTCTTGGGTAATAGAAGTGGTTACATAGCGATAATAATAAGTAACCTGGGGCAGTACCACCACGGTAGAAACCTCAGACAAAAGTTGATAAGTCCATGGATTGTCTTCATGGATAATGCCTTCTATGAAATACAGCTGATGAGACAAGATAAACTGGCGGTTGACGAGTTTGTTCCATGCCATGATGGGAATGCGATCAAACAATATTGCCTCCACACATGCTTGTCCACCAGTCAACACATAGGGACGAGAGGTATGATACCACAATGATTTCAGTCCTACGCCCCACAGATTGTTGGCTTGAACCACATCTGCCCCAGGACAAAGATCGAAGCCCGACACCAAAGTTGAAAGGCAATCGGCAGATAGATAATCGTCGGAATCGACAAAAAGCAGATAATCGCCCGTTGCGGCATCAATACCCGTATTGCGTGCAGCAGACAAGCCGCGGTTCACTTCGTGACGAAGTAAACGAAACTGAACAGCTCCCTGATAGTTATCCACAAAACGCCGAACAATATCCATACTCCCATCGGGCGAACAGTCGTCAACGATGATACACTCGATATTAGCCTTTGCATCTGATTGGGCTACTACCGAAGCCAGACATTCTTCGATATATGCCTCTACTTTATAGACGGGTATGATAATGGATATGGTTAACATGTATTCCTTTATTCGTAGTTTTGGGTTGTAAGTTATTATCGGTCGAAGCACAGGTCTTAATAGTATTTATTAGCATAAGCGCTACGACAAGGCAAAGTTAAGAAAAATAAATAAGAAAAGAGAATAATAGCCAAACTTTTTTCAAACACATCCCGAACACATCCCGAACACATCCCGAACACATCCCGAACACATCCCGAACACATCCCGAAGGCTGCAAATATTACAAAAGCAGCAGTTTCAGACCAATCAAATCTTCCATCCAGAAAGGTTCAGCAACTTATCATAGTCTCACCCCACTACCATTTCAACTGGTCAATCATCAGTTCCAATGCAAGCATTATGCGCTCCAATATATGATAATTTCTGCGAACGAAATGGAATGAATAGATGTGGTAGAACGGTTTGAAAATAGTCAGCGAGAACAGTAACAATAATGGGCGTCCGTGGCTAATGATATTCTTAAGCAACCGACTGCGCAGACGGCGGAAAGCTTGTAACTCTTCCTCAGAGCAACCATGCTGATCTATCATATTTTGTATCTCCAACAATCGGGAGAAGACATTGACCAACAGACATCCCCGAATATTGCGCTCCTGCTTGAGCATGGTTGTCAAAATAACATCCCAGCAATAAATTGTTTTGCCTATTTTCAATTGTCTTGAGTGCATGATAGAATTAGCATTAGGGCGATAGTAATAGGTAACTTGTGGCAACACCAACACTTTTTGTACAACAGCCATCAATTGATAGCTCCAAGGATTGTCTTCAAAAATGATACCCTCAACAAAATAAATATGATTATTTATGAGCACATTCCGCCTTATCAGTCGGTTCCATGGGGTGACAGGAAAAATAAAATTTACCAAAGCGCCAAGTCGTTCTTTTTTAGATAACAATACTATAGGCTTTTGTCTCTTGCTATATACTTTCTTGTCTAAAAACAAACTATTACCCTGTACAACGTCTGCGTCAGGATTTGCCAACAACCCATCAACCAACGTTTTCAGACCATGTTCCATCAAATAGTCGTCGGAATCGATAAAAAACACAAAATCGCCCGTTGCCGCATCAATACCCGTATTGCGTGCAGCAGATATTCCGCGGTTCACTTCGTGACGAAGCAAGCGAAACTGAATGGCTCCCTGATAGTTATCCACAAAGCGTCGAACAACATCCATACTGCCATCGGGCGAACAATCATCAACGATGATGCACTCGATATTAGCCTTTGCATCTGATTGGGCTACTACCGAAGCCAGACATTCTTCGATGTAGGCTTCAACATTATAAACGGGTATGATGATGGATAGGTCAAGCATGTGTTTCTAATTTCGTAGTTTTGGGTTGGAAGTCATTATCGGTCGAAGCACAGGTCTTAATAGTATTTATTAGCATAAGCGCTACGACGAGGCAAAGTTAAGAAAAATAAATGAGAAAAGAAAACAATAGTCAACTATTTTCTATAAGCCTCAGTTAAATCTTATGTGATTGTACATGAATATAACGATAGATCTAATCAGCATTATACTGTTTTTAGACCCTAAAAAACAATGGCTTTTCTTTATAAGAACAAAAAAAATAGTAGCAAATACATATATTCTTAGAAGAAAAACTTGCGATTATCCTCAATATCCATTATCTTTGTGGAACAAAAAACTAAAAACAACACTCCAATGGCATGGTATTCGAAATATCTATCAATATACGGAAAGAACTTCAACGAAGTATCTAACGACATCATCAGCGAAACAAGAGAAAGGTTGGCTGCATTGCAAAGCGAGAAACCACTTGCTTCAATTGTGGTCATTGCCTATAACGAAGAACAACACCTACAGGCTTGTCTTTGGGCTCTTAGCGAGATAAAATGCAAGTATCCTGTAGAAATCATTGGCGTTGACAACGATTCGAAAGACCGTACTGCAGAAATTTTCGAGGCATCAGGCATACCATATTACACCGAATATCAGCATAGCTGTGGCTATGCACGCCGCTGCGGTCTGCAACACTCAAAAGGCAAATACTATTTCGATATAGATTCTGACACCATCTATCCACCACACTATTTTGACATCATGTTGGAGGAGCTATTAAAACCTGATGTATCCTGTGTCAGTTCGTTGTGGAGTTATTTTCCTGATGAAAACCATTCATGGATTGGTCTTAAACTCTTTGAGACATGTCGCGACCTCTTTTTATATATACAGCACTTCAAACGACCAGAGCTAAGCGTCCGTGGCCTTGTATTTGCCTATAATGCCGATTACGCTCGCCAAGAGGAATATCGTGTAGATATCATCAGAGGAGAAGACGGTTCGATGGCATTATGCCTGAAGAAATACGGCCGTATCGCCTTTATCTACAACCGCAAAGCACGTGCAATTACCGGCTATGGTACACTATCATCAGATTCGCTTTTTAAAAGTTTCATCAAGCGCATCAAGATTCAAACAAAAGGCATTACTCGCATTTTCTTCACAAAAGACCATTACGAAGATGCTGATGACAATTTGGTGAAATAGATACAAGCAACAACAATTGAATGATTTTATAATTGACCAGTACTTTCTCTTAGAACAGCAAAGCTTCCACTACATCACTTCTCGGTTGTGCCGAGAAGTGCCTTTACTAAACTGTTGATGAGTATTTGGTTTTTGCTGCTCATCTTGCGTGCAAAGAGATATTCGGAACTGAGCAATTCCGCTTCGTCACCATCCTGCCAAGTATAAGGTTCACCACGTCGTTGCTGTTCGATGTTGGCACGTTTGAAATCGATAAAACGCATACAACTATGAACACCATCGTCCATATCAAAGATATTCTTCTTCAATTCGGGATTGGAGATGATCAACGAATGTTTATACATCTCATCGCCACACGATGTATGGGCAAAGCGTTTGTTGATAAAAGCCTCCTGGGCTATCAGATATTTCACGGCATTCTCCGTCAGCGAAACCCAGTTGTGACCTGTACGAAAAGTCAGTTCGTTGCCTCGTGAAAAATGGATAATATCCTGCAATTTCAAGAGAATATGACGGATAATCTGTGCGGGCACAACCTTCCAACGCGGTTCAAAGGGACAACGGAAGTTCCAACGCATCAAGACATAATATCTGCGGCGCTTGCGCTCAGTATCGGCTTTGATATAATCGGTACGGTCGAAGAAGCCGATAAACTCCTTGCCTTCATGTTCATCGAAGAACCGATGGATGTAGTCTTGAGTCTTGATAGGCAGATCCACACCCGATAGTAAATGGTAGTATTGATAGGGACCATGCAGGAAAGCAGTCTTGAAAAGTTCCATCTCACTATGTATCTGGCTGACATCTCCCCATCTCACATCGTAGCGTTTGGGCGTATAGTAGAGCGTAGAATGTTTGGGCTGATACAGCTCTGGCATTTGCTTCACCTTCTTATCGATATGCAGATAAATATCGTTGCGATCATCGTCAAGCAACGAGAGCGACACATTGAGCAGGCTCCATTCATTATGAGCAATAATTAAATAGGCGTGTCTGTGGTTTGTCATTATCTGTTAGTTGTTGGTTTAATGATTATCATTTTGAACTATCGTTTCAAACAGTTTCGTCCATTGTGGCATAATATTGTCTGAGGTAAATCTTGCAGCATTCAATCTTGCTCGTACTCCCAACCATTCGCGCAACTCTTTGTTGTTGATGAGCAGTTCCATCTTTTCAGCCAACTGTTGGATATTGCCATTCTCTACCAAAAAGCCATCTTCACCATCGCGAATAATATCACTCGGTCCATAAGGACAATCGAAGGAAACACAGGGCAAACCACATGACATTGCTTCAACAAGCACGAGCCCCCACCCTTCATAGCGCGAACTCATCACATAGAAGGCGCTATTCTGATATTCTTTATAGATGTTGTCGGTCGTACCAGCGAAAGTCATAGACGATGTAAGGCCAGCTTTCTCCAACTGCTGTTGTAACTTCTGTAGGTCTCCACCATGTCCATAGACGACAAGTTGCCAATCAGGATGCCTTGCGGCTATAAGTTGCCAAGACTGAATCAATAGGTCGAAGCCCTTCTGTTCGTGAAGTCTGCCTACGGCAATTATCCTTTTCGGTCTATCTGCAACATCGGTTGTTTTTTCTGGATAATTAGTCACTACGTTATGAATAACCACGATATTGTCATAGCCTTTCCAGCATGCCGCATCCTTATGAGTAAGAACAACAACCTTTTCACATCGTTTCAGCATCTTCAACAGATGCTGCGAAATCTTTCGGTCTAACCATGGAATATGAGTAAAAATGAACTGTAACAAGCGTCCATAATAGACATGCGACTCTACTACGTGCCGATAGGGCATGGATAAGATTTCGCGGAAAAGGGCAAGTGAATTAGTCGTGGATATGACCAGATTAGGCTGAATCTCGTCTAACAACTGTCGTAAGCGATGTTTAAACAATCGTGGCATAGTGATTTTAAAGTAGATTCTCTTCAGCAATGACATCGTGCCCGTTGTAAAAAACCTTGTGTTTAAATCGACATGTCTGATTTTATTAGACAAAGGATATGCGAAAGGATGGTTACCTTGTTCGTAAGTTACAAATACTATCTCATATCCTGCAACTTCAGCCAGCCAGTTCATCTTGTCACAGAAAATACGCTCTGTGCCACCTTTTGCTGCAAATGAACTGAATATATAGACTAACTTCATATCTGAAATTGTTTGTTCGTGCAAATATATAAAATATTTCTTTATATCCATTTACATTTCGTGTTTTTTTAGTAATTTTGGCGGAAAAATCATTGGTATGGCAAAAAAGGTATGCTTTTTGGTTGATTCCATCTTCAGTATAGGAGGGGTGCAGCGCGTTACTGCAGTCATTGCCAAAGCGTTAAGCAACACCTATGAGGTGACTATTGTCACATTGGACGCTCCATCGGCTTACGATACAACCCTCTACGGACTGGATGAATGTCAGATCAACTTCCGTTTCTTCCAATACCCTCCTGTAGGAAAATGGAAGAACCTGATGTGTAAGGCATATAGCTACCTCTATCGGAAAGTGTTGCCACAAACACACTTCACCTCTGACCTCTATGCGCATAGTTCTTTTCCATCAGAACTTCGGAATGCTTTGGTTGCTGAATTAGACCGACAGTATGACGTCATCATTGGCGACCACGCACCATTGGCAGTCAGAGTGGCAACATGCAAAAAACAGCTGAAAGGATCGAAATTGATGGGGTGGATACACAATTCATACGCTGCACTCTATGGCAAAGGGTCATTATATATAGGTGAGGAGTTGCAACAACACTATGAATACCAACTGTCGAAACTACAACATACCATCGTTTTGTGTCATTGCGATGCCATCAAATATCATATCCCAACCGACGTGATCTATAATCCCCTAACCCTCAAACCGGGTCAGCCTTCTGACGGAACATCCAAGCGATTTCTTGCTATTGGACGTTTCTCGCCACTCCACAAGGGATTCGACATACTGATAGATGCCTTCTGTCTGTTTGCCCAACATAATAGCGAATGGCATCTGGATATAGTGGGTGAAGGTCAGGAAGGCGATCGCATCCAACGAATGATAGACAAATACAAGCTCAACAACAGAATCACTATCCATCCATTTACCAACAATATCCAAGCGTATTATTCACGTGCTCAAGTCTATATATTGAGTTCGCGGTGGGAAGGTATGCCGTTGGTATTGATGGAAGCCATGTCACATGGGCTTCCTGTGGTTTCTTCCGATCTCCCCGTGTGTCAAGAGATTATGGGCGATTTCGGCATGTACTTCAGAAATGAAGATGTTGAAGATCTGTCGCGCAGAATGGGCGTTGCCACCATGATCAATTGGAAAGAGAAGTCTGCTGAAGCCATGGACATTGCCAAAAACTTCAGTACAGACAGTATTATCAAACAATGGAAAGCACTAATTGAAGAATGAAACACAGTAAGGGATTGGGAGAAATCATCCGTTTCGGCATTGTCGGAGTGATTGCCACCGGCATCCAATATGGCATATATTACTTGCTGCTGGGGCACCTCAACGAAACTGCTGCCAATACGGTGGGCTATCTGGTTAGCTTTGTCTGCAACTTCATCATGACAACCTACTTTACATTTCAGGTAAAACCCAATAGAAAGAAAGCAGGCGGCTTTGCCTTGAGTCATTTGGTCAACCTGATATTGCAAAACATATTCCTCAATTTATTCCTATGGCTGGGTGTCGCAAAAGAATGGGCGCCATTGCCTATGTTTGCCATCTGCGTACCCATCAACTTCCTCTTGGTGCGGTTTTTCGTCAAACGTTAGTCAGAATCACTCTTTCAACTGATGGGTTGGAAACACAGATTCAACCACTTTCTGCATCTGCACCTTCCACGACAGATGATCCACACTATGACGTATGACCGTAGGATTCCATGATTGACTATCTACAAAGTCGATGATATCACAGATATTGATGGGCGATTCATCTGCTGGAGCCTTTAAGACATAAGACTGATGATCGAAATCTTCATCTTGTTCGCTATATATAAAAGGTATGCCGCGAGTGGCATACTCACGATTTTTCAAGGTCTTGATACGAGTTATACCACTACGATGGCGTCCTAAAGAACCGATGGCAAACTGGCATTGGTTGAAGACATCATCCAATTCTGCACCAAACAAAGCTCCATGGAATATAACTTTATCCTTCAAATCATAGCGGTCTATCAAAGTTTGAAAGCCTATCTGCTTGGAATTGCCTATCATATACGTTTCATCCACTCCACCCACAATATGGAAGATGACGTCACGCTTCACCTTGCTCGGCTGTTGGTAATAGGCACCCAAACCAGCTATCAGTCGGTCGAAGCCGTGCCAATAATGCACCTCTGCCACACCGATCAGGTGAAGGGGATTGGATAATTGCGGAAACGCAGGATGCAAAGGTGTGCTATCCATATCCACACCATTGCTAATGCGGATGGTTTGCTGACCAAATATCTCCTGTTCGTCAGAGAAAGTGACGATGGCTGACATGGTTTGCGCCAATTGTTGGCGGTATTGTTTATTGATAAAGACACCCAACCGCACACTCCATCCATAGTCGTGAGTATATTCCGAATCATAGGGATAGGTGGGGATTTCGGTAACTGCCACTATTCCCTTTGATCGCAATCTACGGAAGAAACGAATCAGGAAGGGATTGGCATTATGAAAGCTGCGGGCATAGACGAACGCTATTCCCTCACGAAGACAGTAGTCATACACACAGCGATAGTCAATACGCTGACGCACAGCAGCCAAGCGTCCCTTGCCATAATCCTGTATAACCTGACCATCAATATATCGACAACGATGGCCTTCGGGAGAGAAAGCATAGTAGCAGAGGCGGACATCGTGTCCGTTTTCACGCAGTCCCTTCACTTGATAGTGAATCTTCTTGCTGATACCGCTATAGTCGGAAAATCCGTGGTAAACGAGGAAGAGTATCTTCATCCTTATAGTATTTATCTTTGCAAAAGTATAGATTATTTTCGAAAAATCACCATAATATTTGCATTTTTACACTTTTAGTAGTACCTTTACCGCCATGAAAGACAAAGAAACGATGCGAGAACGGCTGAAAGCAAGTCCACGATTGAAACATCTGTTGGACTGTATCATCATGAACCAACGAGATGCACGCCCCCGATGGTACATCAGAATATTGGCGCCTCTCTATCAACATCGTGGTCGCAGTTCGAAGATATACAGTAGTGTGAGGATGGACACCCCACCCTACCGAAAGTTTTCGCTTGGCAAGAATAGTGTGATAGAATCGTTCTGCTGTATCAACAATGCTGTAGGCGACGTCAGTATTGGTAATCACACGCGCATCGGGCTTCATTGCACAGTAATCGGCCCTGTAGCAATCGGCAATCATGTCAATCTGGCACAAGGCATCACCGTAACTGCGCTTAACCATAATTTCGCAGACACCAATCTACGTATTGATGCGCAAGGTATCAGCACACAACCTATTATTATCGGCGATGACGTATGGATTGGCGCCAATGCCGTCATCCTCCCTGGTGTTTCCATCGGTTGCCATTCGGTTGTTGCAGCAGGTGCTGTGGTCAGCAAAGATGTGCCCGACCATTGCGTCGTGGCTGGTGTTCCAGCAAGAATTATCAAGAGACTGGACTAAATAATATTTGAGAACTATTTCCCCATATAAGGACTGTGAGATGATGAGAATTGGTATTGAAGCGCAACGCATATTCCGCAAGAACAAACACGGCATGGATTTCGTGGTTCTTCAAGAGATTAAAGAACTGCAAAAGATGGATACCCCACATGAGTATTTTGTCTTTGTCAAACCTGGCGTTGATCGCTGTATAGAGAGTTCTGAACATGTTCACATCATCGAAGTCAATTGTCCGTCCTATCCGCTTTGGGAACAATGGGCTTTACCACGTGCTGCAAGAAAAGCAGGTGTAGATATTTTGCATTGCACAAGCAATACGGCACCTATCTGGTGCGACATTCCATTGGTGCTGACGCTGCACGACATCATCTTTCTGGAGCCACGCGACAAAAAGAATAAATCGCTCTATCAAAACCTGGGTTATTTCTACCGCCGATGGAATGTGCCTCGCATTCTGAAGAAATGTCGCCGCATCATTACGGTATCTGATTTTGAATTAGGCAATATCAAACAGAAACTTCAACTGCCCGACAGCCAGTTGAAGATGATTTATAACGGTTACAACGAGTGGTTTCGTCCTATAGAAAGTGACAAACAACAATACAGAAAATATATTGCCGATGCTGGCTATTTCTTCTTCCTTGGCAATACCGATCCGAAAAAGAATACGGAACGCACGCTTGTGGCTTATGCCAAATATCTGGAACTATCAGAAGTGAAACGTCCTTTGCTTATGGCTGATCTTGACCAAGAATATCTCAATGGCATCATCGAGCGCAACGGCATAGAGGCTATCCGTGACCACATCGTGATGCCTGGATACATTATCAATAGCGATTTACCTTATATCTACAATAATGCCTTTGCATTTCTCTACACATCATTGCGTGAGAGTTTCGGCATTCCTTTGCTTGAAGCCATGGCTTGTGGCACACCTGTTATCACATCAAACAAATCTTCCATGCCTGAAATAGCTGGTCATGACGCCATTCTTATTAACCCTGAAAGTAGTGATGAGATTGCGTTGAAGATGTTGCAACTGGAACGTGATACAGATTTCTACCAACGACAGAAGGCTGTAGGACTGGAGAGAGCCAAACTCTTCTCATGGCGCAAGACGACAGAAAACCTGCTTCGTCTTTATGAAGAGGTGTATAAGGAAATAAAATAAGTATGTTTGATTGGTCGCTAATCAAATAGACTAAGCGAAAGATCTTGCTGTTGAGGTTTCTCATCTTCGGCTTCCTCGATGTTTTCATGCTCTTGAAATTCGAGCATGAGTTGTCGGGCATCTGCCGAACCTTTGGTATTGAGACGATAATAACCTCTGCGTTCTGTTCTCTCTATGAGCGACAAAGACGATCGTGAATTGCGTAAGAGATACTGTTGTACATAGGTGCGTATTTCCTCAAAGTCGGGAGATACAAAAAACGACACATTCATATTAAAGACGTGTCTTGCTATGGTTTGAACCGAAATGCCGCGCTCGCCAGCTTCAGTCAATATATGTAGAATCTGTTGGTCGTATGTCATTTGTTAGGAAAGAAAAGGCCGATAAGCGAAAAACTTACCGGCCTCTTCTATAGTTTCATATTGGATTATGCCAATGTGATTTTGTCTTCAGCCGAAACGAGCTTACCCTCTTTGAAGAGCCATCCCAGACCGAGGAGAGTTTCCTCTTCGCTGATTTTAGCAGCTTTGGCAATTTCCTTAACGGTCAGAGCCTTTTCTGCAGCAGCGAGTGCCTGATATACATCACCAGCCTTGAAGCCGATATTCTCTGCATTGACTACTACTTCAGCAACCTTCTTGGCTGCGGGTTTCTTTACGGCTGCCTTTTTAGGCTCAGCAACTTTAGCAGTTGCAGTTGCCTTCTTTGTTGTTTTTTTCTCTGTCATAGTTACGTTAAATAATACACTATTCAATATCTTTCCCTAACATTCCGTTGCAAATTTAGGTAAAATCTTATAATATATTAACGTATTAACATGAAATTTACACTTTTACCGCTTTATTCTTGACGTAGGTCAATAGACAGGTTAAGTTCTTCTAACTGTTTGGCATCAAGCTCACCCGGTGCGTCGAGCATCACATCGCGTCCGCTATTATTCTTTGGGAAAGCGATGCAGTCGCGGATGGAATCGAGTCCTGCCATAATGCTTACGAAGCGGTCGAGACCGAAGGCAAGTCCTGCATGAGGGGGTGCGCCATACTTGAAGGCATTGATGAGGAAGCCAAACTGTGCCATTGCCTTTTCGGGTGTGAAGCCCAAAATCTGGAACATTTTCTCCTGAAGTTTACCATCATGGATACGGAGTGAACCTCCACCGACTTCGATGCCGTTGCAGACAAAGTCGTAGGCCACCGCACGCACACGTTCTGGATGTTCATCAAGCAAGGGGATGTCGTCTGGATTAGGCAATGTGAATGGGTGGTGAGTTGCCATGAGGCGCTGTTCTTCATCGCTCCATTCAAAGAGTGGGAAATCGACAATCCACAGACACTCAAACTTGTTTTTATCGCGCAGTCCGAGGCGGTCGCCCATCTCCAAGCGTAGTGTACAGAGTTGTACGCGAGTCTTATTGGCATTGTCACCACTGAGGATGAGTACGAGGTCGCCATCTTTTGCACCTGTCTTTTCTTTGAGCTGTGCCCATACTTCAGGAGTATAGAACTTGTCTATGCTGCTCTTGACAGTACCGTCGGCATTGTATTTCACATAAACCAATCCCTTGGCGCCTACCTGTGGACGTTTCACAAATTCGGTCAGTTGGTCGAGTTGTTTGCGGGTATAGTCAGCGCAACCTGGCACAACAATACCGCCGATATATTCTGCCTCGTTGAATACTGAGAATGAACCAGTTCCTTTGAGCACATCCATCATCTCGACAAATTCCATGCCGAAGCGCAAATCGGGTTTATCGGAACCGAAACGACGCATAGCATCATGCCATGTCATGCGTTGCATCTTAGGAATCTCTACGCCGCGAATTTCTTTAAAGAGATGGCGTGCGAGATCTTCGAATATCTGAAGTACGTCTTCCTGGTCGGCAAACGACATTTCGCAGTCTATCTGTGTGAACTCTGGCTGACGGTCAGCGCGCAAGTCTTCATCGCGGAAACACTTGGCAATCTGAAAATAGCGATCGAATCCACTCACCATCAAGAGCTGTTTCAAGGTCTGTGGACTCTGTGGCAAAGCATAGAACTGACCGGGATTCATACGGCTGGGCACCACGAAGTCACGTGCACCTTCAGGAGTACTTCCAATAAGTATTGGAGTTTCAACCTCTATAAAGTTCTGATTGTCAAGGAAGTTACGAATCAAGATGGTCATACGGTGACGCAGTTCAAGATTCTTTCTCACAACAGCACGGCGCAGGTCAAGATATCTGTATTTCATGCGGATATCATCTCCACCGTCAGTATTATCTTCAATAGTGAATGGCGGTGTAAGGCTCTCGCTCAACACGTTGAGTTGTTTGGCAAGAATTTCAATATCGCCAGTAGGCATTTTAGCATTCTTCGATTGGCGCTCGCTGACTTTACCCGTCACCTGTATGCACCATTCGCGTCCCATGCGGTTGGCCTGTTCGCAGAGTGCGGCATCAGCCGACTCATCGAATACCAACTGTGTGATTCCGTAGCGGTCGCGCAGGTCAACGAATGTCATACCGCCCATCTTACGTGTTCTTTGTACCCATCCGGCAAGTGTCACTTCGCTGCCGGCATCAGTGAGTCTAAGCTCACCGCAAGTTTTTGTTCTGTACATTATCTTACGTTATTTATTCTTTCTTTTAGTTTGCAAAGGTACGAATAAGTGAGCGAAATGCAAAAGGAAAACCCGTTTTTCTTTTCATTTCCGAACGAGAGTACCTAAGATGCGTAGCATCAAAGGTACGAATAAGTGAGCAGAATACAAAAAGAAAAAAGCAATTTTCTTTTTTTATTCTCGAACGCAAGTACCTTGGACTATAAGTCAAAGGTACGAATAAGTAAGCAGAATACAAAAAGAAAAAAGCAATTTACTTTTTTATTCTCGAACGCAAGTACCTAAGCGACTATGGCGCAGAGGTACGAATTTTTCTCTTTCAAACTACCTATTGGCTACTACAAAGGCCATTTATACCTTATTCTTTCGGGATGCGTTCGGGATGTGTTCGGGATGCAATCATCAGTACAAACAGATAGAATTTGATAGTTACTCACCTGAAAGACATCAGTTAAAAATACAAAAAAACCATCTGTTTTTTGCATATGTATCAAGAAAAAGCCATACTTTTGTATCGTTTTTAAGAACAAAGAAAGGAAAGAACATGAAAAAAATGATACTTATGGCCTTGATGCTCGTATGCGGAATGGCCACGATGATGGCTCAGAAACCTGCTGAAATCAAGTTTGAGAAACTCACCCACAACTTTGGCACTTTCTCTGAAAAGAATCCAAAAGTGACTTGCACCTTCTCCTACACCAACGTAGGCGAGAAACCACTTGTCATCAATCAGGCCATTGCCTCATGTGGCTGTACCGTTCCTGAATACACCAAAACTCCCATTCAGCCCGGTGGAAAAGGTACGATCAAGGTGACATACAATGGCGAAGGAAAATTCCCTGGACACTTCAAAAAGACCATCACTATCCGCACAAATGGTGCTATAGAGATGACTCGTCTTTATATTGAAGGTGACATGACAGAATAATACCTATTAAGAAATTATAATATGAAACCGGTCTGTTTACTTGATGCAAACAGACCGGTTTTTTATTTGAGACATAGCTGAGACCCAACACCTCATAAATCCATCTCTCAAACGCTACATTATTTCAATCACGACGCTACCTTATCTTGAGAGCATCATTCCAATATCCGTCACACCACGAAACAGACTTCGAAAGACAAAGCAAAAGACATACCGAAGTAATGGTCTGCATACAAAGACTCCCCGACAAATTACTGTCGGGGAGTCTTTGTATGGGTATCGAATGCAGAATCAGAACGAATAGTTCAGACCCAACGAGCAATATTCCTGGAATTGAAAATAGCCAAGTTTGTCGTCGCGCTTGCCAGAATCGTCGAAGCGAGGATAAAGGAAAAGGTTGGCTGAGATATACTTGCTCACCTGAAACCGGAATTGGTTTTCCCATTCCATCAATCCACGATGATAAGAGGTATAATAGTAAAGACGACTCTTCCACGTCACTTGGTCGGTAATCGTCCACATCACATCACCAGTAAACTGCGAACCGAAGTCCTCCTTAGTATGGTGACCACCAAGTTTATAACGGTCCAACAAGGTATTGCGTGCTACATAGCGGAAGTTGAACGAGAGGGGCGAGAAGTTGAGCGAACCTGTCAATTTTCCATTAAGCGCCTTCAGCTTATATTCCATACCGACACCAAGGTTGAGATCGAAAGGCGACATGAAGTCGGAATAGGTAAACTCATCGTTGGATTTCAGTCCTCTAGCAAACTGCGTATAAGCCAGCAACTGCAAGGTATAATACCATTTTTTCGATGCTTGCAGTCCGAGTTTACTGGTCAGACGAAGCAGGTCGTTGTTGGCTTTAAACTTATGCAACGTATCAGAGCGAGAGGTTTGGAAACCTAATTTCATCTCTAACTTGTTTGAAAAAGTTATCTTATCCTTGTCGTTATAGTTCATCTCAAGGGTAACAGCTCCTACTGCCGAGTAGTTGCTCTCACCACCTTTATGCCAGTTGTCCGACACATAGTTTTGCAGGAATTGCAGATAGCCTTCGCCTTTAAACTTCCAGAAGTTAGGCTTCGTAACTACCAGTCCGATGGGCACAGCCTCTGGTTCTTCTGGCTGCAACTCAACTTTTCGTGTAAGATCTACCTTCTGCTTCACTTCCTTGTTGACATCCTCTCGTAGCGTTCCAGCTTTCTTCAAACGTGTCTCGTTATTCTTCACCAAGTCTGGACGCTTCATATAGAGTTGGAGCATAGCTTTGTCAACAGCCTCTGCTACTTCGTCACCTTTCTCTCCATCAAGCGACAACTGACGCTTCACACCTGAGTGATAGAATGTTGTAGGAGCAAAAAGGCGATAATAGCGCCCATCGGTCGATTCGCTATGCAGGCTATCGTTCACTCGCCGCACTTCTTCAAGCTGTTGCTTGAGTAATGCCAACGAGTCGGCATATTGCTTCACAATCAAAGCGGTATCGGCACTTGCCCTACCACTTTTAGTCAATCTGCGCTGGGCCATAGACTGTGTGGCAGTCAGCAGAGTAAACAATAGAAGTAACAGATACTTGTATTTCATCATTATCAAATATTTCGGATGCAAAGATACGAAATAAATCTCAAATCATATCCTAATACCCATATTTATTTCGCCATACCGATGTTGCACACCCATAGATAGCGTTATAGATGTATCGGGAATAAGCATGGATAGTTTGACACTTGCGTTCAAAAATGAAAGAAAAACAAAATATCCTTTAGCATTTCGCTCACTTATTCGTACCTCTGCGACGTTGTCGCTTAGGTACTAGCGTTCGAGAATACAAAAGAAAAGAAAAGTTTTCTTTTGTATTCTGCTCACTTATTCGTACCTTTGCACCTTGTATTAATAATTATACTTATATTATTACATATGACACACACAAAATACATTTTCGTCACGGGTGGCGTAGTATCGTCACTGGGAAAGGGCATTATCTCTTCATCAATAGGAAAGCTTTTACAAGCCCGTGGCTACAACATCACTATTCAAAAGTTTGACCCATACATCAACATCGATCCGGGCACGCTGAATCCCTATGAACACGGAGAATGCTATGTTACGGTAGATGGTATGGAAACCGACCTCGACCTCGGACACTACGAACGGTTCACAGGCATTCAGACTACCAAGGCCAACTCGCTGACAACAGGACGAATCTACAAAGCTGTCATCGACAAAGAGCGCCACGGAGACTATCTGGGAAAAACCATTCAGGTGGTACCACACATCACCGACGAGATTAAGAGAAACGTCAAACTGCTGGGAGAAAAGTACCACTACGATTTCGTCATCACAGAGATTGGCGGAACCATCGGCGACATCGAGAGTGCTCCATTCATGGAAGCCATCCGACAGCTGAGGTGGGAATTGGGAAAGAATGCCATCAACGTGCACCTGACCTACGTACCCTATCTGAGAGCAGCAGGGGAACTCAAAACCAAGCCAACCCAGCATTCAGTAAAAGAACTACAGAGCGTGGGCATACAGCCCGACATCCTCGTGCTCCGCACAGAGAAACATCTGAGCGATGAGATACGCCATAAAGTGGCTGCCTTCTGTAACGTCGATTACGACTGCGTCATACAGAGCGAAGACCTACCCAGCATCTATGAAGTGCCGGTCAACATGCAAAACCAAGGCATCGACACCGCCATTCTTCGCAAGATGAACATGGAGGTCGGTCCCACTCCAAAACTCGGACCATGGAAAAGTTTCCTCGACCGACGCAACAAAGCCACAAAAGAAGTACACATCGGACTGGTGGGAAAATACGACTTGCAGGATGCATACAAGAGCATTCGCGAAAGTCTCTCGCAAGCAGGAGTATATAACGACCACAAGACTGTGCTGACATTCATCAACTCGGAAGACATTACAGAAGATAATGTGGCACAAAAACTGACAGGTCAAGACGGTATCGTCATCTGTCCGGGATTCGGCCACCGCGGCATAGAGGGCAAAATCATAGCCGCCCACTACACCCGCACACACGATATCCCCACCTTCGGCATCTGCCTCGGCATGCAGATGATGGTCATCGAATTTGCACGCAACGTGTTAGGCTATACTGATGCCAACAGCAAGGAAATGGACGAAAAGACACCACACAACGTGATTGACATCATGGAAGAACAGAAAGACATCACCAACATGGGCGGAACCATGCGACTCGGTGCATTCGACTGCATCCTGCGTCAAGGATCACACGTCTTCAACATCTATCAGAAAGAACACATACAGGAGCGCCACCGCCACCGCTATGAGTTCAATAGTGACTATATCAAGGAATATGAGCAAAAAGGCATGCAATGTGTAGGCCGAAACCCAGAAAGCAATCTCGTGGAGATAGTAGAAATACCAGAGCTCAAATGGTACATCGGAACACAGTTCCACCCAGAATACCAATCGACCGTGCTCCATCCACATCCGCTCTTCCTTGATTTCATAAAAACAGCAATAATAAATAAATAAAAAATAATCAGAAAGAACAAAACAACAAGAAATGAACAAGAACACCATCATCGGTTTCATCCTCATCGCAGTCGTGCTGATAGGGTTCAGTTGGTACAACAGTCCCTCGCAAGAGCAGATCGAAGCCGCACGTCAACAAGACTCCATCGCCAATGCACTCCAGGACAAAGCTAAAAAGGCCGCTGCCCAAGAAACTATCAACAAAAAGCAACAGGAGAAGGCGCTGGCTGCCGACACTACGGCACTCTTCTACCCTGCCCTTAACGGCAAATCAAAACAGGTTACTCTGAAAAACAACAAACTCGAACTGACACTCGACACCAAAGGTGGCGTAGTGCGCAAGGCTCGTATTCTCGGTTTCAAAGACCTCAATGGCGCTAAAGACCTCACACTCTTCGATGCCAAGGACCAAAACCTCAACTTCCTGTTTGCAGGCAAAGAGGACAACATCGTAACTGCCGACCTCTACTTCGTTCCATCAGAACAAACTGACTCGACCGTTACCATGACAGCCACAGCCAGCAATGGCGGACAGCTCATCATGAAATACAGACTCGGCAACGACTACATGCTCCACTTCTCACTTCAAGCTCAAGGACTGGCAAAAGCCTTCGCACCTACCTATAAGGAGATGGAGATTGAATGGACTGACCATTGCCGCCAGCACGAGAAGGGACACTCCTTTGAGAATCGCTACACCTCTATCTTCTATAAAGAGAGCAAAGGTAGCACCGACAATCTCTCCGAGTCGGGTGATGAGTCAAAAACCATTGAGGAAGAACTCGACTGGGTGGCTTTCCGCAACCAGTTCTTCAGCGTTGCTTTCATTTCTAAAGACAACTTCTCGGCTAATGCTGCACTCTCCAGCATCTCACAGGAGAAAGGCACCAACTATCTGAAACAGTTTGATGCAAAACTCAAGACTGCATTCGATCCAACAGGTGTCAAGGTCTCTGAGTTTGAAATGTATATTGGTCCCAACAATTTCCGCCTCATACAGAGTGTAGAAGCACAAAGCCAGTTTGGCAAAGACCTCGACCTCGAACAGCTCGTCAACCTCGGATGGACACTCTTCCGCTGGATCAACCGTTGGTTCACGCTCTATGTCTTCGACTTCCTGGCAAGCCTCGGCTTCAGTATGGGTGTCGTGCTGATTCTCATCACCATCATCCTCAAGGTTATTACCTATCCTATGGTGAAGAAGAGCTACATGTCATCTGCCAAGATGCGCGTGCTCAAACCCAAACTCGAAGAGGCTACCAAGCAGTATGACAAGCCGGAAGACCAGATGAAGAAACAACAGGAGATGATGTCACTCTACTCCAAATATGGTGTAAGCCCAATGGGTGGATGTCTCCCCATGATTATCCAAATGCCAATCTGGATTGCCATGTTCTGGTTTGTTCCAAATGCCATTCAACTGCGTGGACAGAGCTTCCTCTGGATGGACGATCTCTCTACCTACGACCCCATTTTTGAATGGGGCACCAATATCTGGGGTATCGGCGACCACCTCTCACTCACCTGTATTCTCTTCTGTGCCGCACAGCTCATCTACACATGGATTTCTATGCGCCAACAGCGTGACCAGATGGTTGGACAGCAGGCAGAGCAGATGAAGATGATGCAATGGATGATGTACATCATGCCGCTCATGTTCTTCTTTATCTTCAACGACTACTCCAGCGGTCTTAACTTCTATTACTTCATCTCGCTGTTCTTCTCTGCCAGCATCATGTGGCTGCTCCGCAAAACCACTAACGACGAGAAACTCCTCGCCATACTGGAAGCCAACTATCAGGCCAACAAGAACAATCCTAAGAAACAAAGTGGACTGGCTGCACGTCTGGAAGCACTACAAAAGCAACAGGAAGAACTGCAACGCCAGCGCAACAATCTCCACAAGAAATAACAAGATCGCTAATATCATGACAATAGGTTTCGACAACGATAAATACCTCAAAATACAGTCAGAACACATTCGCGAGCGTATCGCCAAGTTCGATGGTAAACTCTACCTCGAACTCGGCGGTAAGCTGTTCGACGACCACCATGCCTCACGAGTTTTGCCTGGCTTCAAGCCCGACAGCAAACTCCGCATGTTTGGACAACTGCGCGATAGTTTGGAAATAGTCATCGTCATCAGCGCTGATGACATTGAGAAAAACAAGGTGCGTGCCGACCTCGGCATTACCTACGATGAAGATGTGCTCCGACTGCGCGACGAATTTATGAGCCGCGACTTCATGGTCGGCTCAGTAGTTATCACCCACTACGACGGACAGCGTGCTGCAGATGCCTTCCGCCATCGCTTGGAACGTCTCGGCATCAAATCCTACGTACACTATCTCATCGATGGTTATCCACATGATGTGGCACTCATCGCCTCGGACGAAGGATTCGGCAAAAACGATTTCGTAGAGACTGAACGCCCACTCGTCATCGTCACAGCTCCTGGACCCGGAAGCGGTAAGATGGCTGTATGCCTCAGCCAACTCTATGGCGAAAACAAACGTGGTGTTCATGCCGGATATGCTAAGTTTGAAACATTCCCTGTATGGAATCTGCCGCTGAAACATCCTGTCAACATCGCCTACGAGGCTGCTACCGCCGACCTCAACGATGTCAACATGATCGACCCCTTCCACATGGAAGCCTACGGCAAAGTGGCTATCAACTACAATCGCGACATAGAAATATTCCCTGTGCTCAATGCGCTCTTCGAAGGAATCTATGGCGAGAACCCCTACAAATCACCCACAGACATGGGTGTCAATATGGTAGGCTTCTGCATTTCCGACGACGAAGTTTGCTGTCAAGCATCAAAGGATGAAATCATACGTCGCTACTATGCTGCTACCAACAAACTGGCTGATGGTGCCGACAATGAAAACGAGGTAAACAAAATCCTGATGCTCTTCAATCAGGCTAAGATTACCACAGCCACCCGCAAAACTACCGTGGCTGCTGCTAAATACAAAGCAGAAACAGGACACACCTCAGCAGCCATCGAACTCCATGACGGTACGATCATCACCGCCAAGTCGAGTCCGTTGCTCGGATGTTGCGCCGCACTAATCCTCAATGCCACTAAATATCTGGCTGGCATCAACCACGAGGTGAAACTCATCCCACAAAGCATGATAGAACCCATTCAAAAGACTAAGACCGAATTCCTCGGAGCAAGAAACCCACGTCTGCACACCGATGAGGTACTCGTGGCGCTCTCCGTACTTTCGGAAAACGATGAGAACTGTCGCCGCGCATTAGAGCAATTGCCACAGTTGCGCGACTGTCAAGTTCACAGCACCGTCATGCTCAGCGAAGTAGATCGAAAGATTTTCAAGAAACTGGGATGCGGACTGACATGCGATCCTATCAAGAAAAAATAGCTAAGAATTGTAATCTATGAACAAACTAATTACACTTGTCGCCACCGCTCTGCTCATCATAGGCGCTGGGACAGCAAAAGCACAAGACAACGTGAACATTGGAAAAAGCAACATCAAGCTCAACAGCCGGATGATGACTCCCGAAGCTCTTTGGGCCATGGGACGCATTGGCGGTGTGGCTGCATCACCCAACGGCAGTCAGGTGGTCTATCAAGTAGGCTACTACAGCGTGAAGCAAAACAAAGGCCATCAGGTCATCTGCATCATGAATGCCGACGGTAGCCAGCAACGCCAGCTCACCACCAGCAGCAAGAGCGAGACAGATCCCGTATGGCTTAATGCCGAAACCATTGCGTTCAACTGTGGCGGAGAAATCTGGACCATGAAAGCCGACGGTAGCGATCGCCAACAACTGACTAAGACTGGGGGCAAGGTAGAAGGCTTCAAATTCTCACCCGACGGAACGAAAGTCATCCTCATACAGTCGATTCCTTTCCACGAAATCATCAAGAAGAATCCCGACGACCTGCCTTTGGCTACAGGACGCCGCGTTACCGACTTGATGTACCGCCATTGGGATCATTACGTAGAGAGCATCCAGCATCCTTTCTTAGCAGAAGTGACTGCTGAAGGAGTTGGACAGGGTATAGATATTCTTGAAGGCGAACCTTTCGAATGTCCTATGGAACCATTCGGTGGTATTGAACAGTTGGCATGGAGTCCCGATTCGAAGACCATTGCCTATACTTGCCGCAAGAAAATCGGCATGGAATATGCTACTTCGACCGACTCTGATATCTTCCTTTATAATATAGGTACGCGCGAGACACGCAACCTCTGCAAACCTGCCGACTGGAAACAGCCTGCAACCGACATGACCCACACCCGTACGGATCAGGCTGTCAATGCAGACCCTAATGCCAATACTGGCTACGACCAGAATCCTATGTTCTCGCCAGACGGTAAATATATTGCTTGGCAGTCGATGCCTCGCGATGGCTATGAGTCTGACCTTAACCGCATCTGTGTCTATTCGCTCGAAACCGGCACCAAGCAGTACGTTGCCCACAACTCAGATATCGATGCCTTCTGCTGGGCTCCTGCAAAAGACAAAACTGCCATGCTCTACTTCATCAGCGTATGGCATGGTTGCAAGAACATGTATCGTGTAGATCGCAAAGGCGTGGTAAGTCAGCTGACCGACCACTGGTCTGACTGGACTTCGCTCCAATTGGCCAACGACGGTAAGCGCATCCTCGCTACTCGCCAGAGCATTTCCGCTCCAACAGATATCTACATGGTTACTCCCGGCAAGAACATCGAGAAGACTCAGGTTACCCAGATCAGTCAGGAGAATAAGCAGATTCTCGACCAACTCACCTTCGGTAAGGTGCAACAGCGTTGGGTGAAGACCACCGACAATAAAGAGATGCTCGTATGGGTTATCTTGCCTGCCAACTATGAGGAAGGTAAGAAATATCCCACCCTGCTATTCTGCGAAGGCGGTCCACAGAGTCCCGTATCACAGTTCTGGAGCTATCGCTGGAATTTCCAGATCATGGCTGCCAACGGCTATGTAGTCATCGCACCCAACCGTCGTGGTCTCCCCGGCTTTGGTCAGGAGTGGAAAGAAGAGATTTCTGGCGACTGGACCGGCCAATGCATGGATGACTATCTGTCTGCCATCGATGATGCCGCAAAGAATCTGCCTTTCGTTGACAAAGACCGCTTGGGTTGCGTTGGTGCTTCATTTGGCGGTTTCAGCGTATATTATCTCGCTGGTCACCACAACAAGCGCTTCAAGGCGTTCATCTCACACGATGGTGCTTTCAACCTCGAATCCATGTACACCGACACCGAAGAAGTATTCTTCAGCAATCAGGAGTACGACGATGCTTATTGGAAGAAAGACCGTACCGCTCGTGCCGACAAGACTTATAAGAACTCTCCCCACTTGTTCGTAGATCAATGGGATACCCCCATTCTCTGCATCCACGGCGAGAAAGACTACCGCATTGTTTATAACCAAGGTATGGGTGCCTTCAATGCCGCACGTCTGCGTGGCGTTCCTGCCGAACTGCTCATCTTCCCCGATGAGAACCACTGGGTATTGAAACCCCAGAACGGCATTCTGTGGCAGCGCACCTTCTTTGGCTGGCTCGACCGTTGGTTGAAGAAATAATCCGTAGTACACTCACTCTGCAACAAACAATTATCTAATAAACAAATGACACAAGAAATTCAAAAGACACTGAGAGATTCTGCCGCCATGCGCTGGACAGCCCTTCTGTTGCTTGCCCTCGCCATGTTCTGCAGCTATATCTTTATGGATATTCTCTCGCCCATCAAAGACCTCATGCAGGAGTATCGCGGATGGGACTCTACCGCCTTCGGTACCATGCAGGGTTCGGAGGTATTCCTCAACGTATTCGTATTTTTCCTCATCTTTGCAGGTATCATCCTCGACAAGATGGGTGTGCGCTTCACCGCTGTACTTTCAGCAGCCGTTATGTTGACTGGTGCTATTGTCAAGTGGTACGCTGTGACCGACTATTTCACAGGCAGCAGTCTGGAAGTATGGTTTAATAACAACCTCAACTACATTCCTGTATTCGACGAATTGGGCGTTTCGCCTTTCTATGAGGGAATGCCCGCCTCAGCCAAGTTTGCCGCCTGCGGCTTTATGATCTTCGGCTGTGGTTGCGAAATGGCAGGAATCACCGTGAGCCGCGGTATTGTGAAATGGTTTAAGGGACGCGAAATGGCACTGGCTATGGGTTCTGAGATGGCATTGGCACGTTTGGGCGTTGCCACCTGTATGATTTTCTCTCCCTTCTTTGCCAAGCTCGGTGGTAATATCAGCGTTAGCCGTAGCGTTGCCTTCGGCGTAGTACTGATGTGTATTGCCCTCATCATGACCATCGTTTATTTCTTCATGGATAAGAAACTCGACAGTCAGACTGGTGAGGCAGAAGAGAAAGACGATCCATTCAAGATTAGCGATCTGGGACAGATCCTCACCTCAAGTGGTTTCTGGCTCGTTGCCCTGTTGTGTGTGCTCTACTATTCGGCTATCTTCCCATTCCAGAAGTATGCGGTAAACATGCTGCAGTGTAACCTCACCCTCGTTGAACCTTCACAGGATTCGTTTTGGGCAAGTTCTTCTGTAACCATCGTACAGTATGTTATCATGCTCGTCGTAGCTGCTGCAGGTTTTGCCAGCAATTTCCAAAAGGTAAAGAGGAACCAGTTTATCCTGCTCGCCATTTCAATTATCTCGCTCATAACCTATTGTTACATGGGTTACATGCGTCAGTCGGCAGAGAGTATCTTCGCTGTATTCCCACTGTTGGCAGTACTCATCACCCCAATCCTCGGCAGTTATGTTGACCACAAGGGTAAGGCAGCTTCTATGTTGATACTCGGTTCGGTATTGCTTATCGCTTGCCACCTGACCTTTGCCTTCATTCTGCCTTTGTTCAAGGATAGCGCTGTGGGTGGTATCATCATTGCCTACGCTACCATTCTGGTATTGGGAAGTTCGTTCTCGCTGGTTCCTGCTTCATTGTGGCCCAGTGTGCCCAAACTGGTTGATGCTAAGGTTATCGGTTCTGCCTATGCGTTGATCTTCTGGATTCAGAACATCGGTTTGTGGCTGTTCCCCTTGCTCATCGGTAAGGTGCTCGACAAGTCTAATCCGGGTGTTACCGATCCTACAAAGTTCGACTACACCGCTCCCCTCATCATGTTGGCAAGTCTTGGCGTTGCAGCCCTGTTGCTCGGTTTCGTGCTGAAGGCTGTTGACAAGAAGAAAGGTCTGGGACTGGAAGAACCCAACATCAAGTAATTGCAATTGATAACTCAATGCAACATACCCATTCGGGGACTCACCATGAGGTTGAGTCCCCGAATTTCGTTTATCTCAATGTGATATTATTCCATTTCATAGTAATCATTACATAAGAGCATGAACTTCGCTTTATGATACAATTATATTTACACGCGTAAAGCGTTACAATATTACAGTATTACAGATTTCAAAAAGCTAAAACATTGGTTTTAGAGTGTATTTTTTTCGATTTTCGGCCTATAAACAGCAGAAAAATTCGTTTTCTATTATTGTAATAACACAATTGCTCGAAGTTCTTGTTTAGATTGGGTTGCCATTCCCCACTTAATCCTCAATTCACCTGGTACAGATTCAATCCAGTCACTAAATGGCTTTAGTTCCTCCATCAGTAAAGGGCGGTCTTCTGGGAAGAATAAAAATATCAGAGCATGACTGAATGGCTCATACTTCTTGGTGTTTACGATTATCAGATCCATCAGCAATTCCATCCTTTTCTTCATTGATGCATCTACAGAAGCATTATAAGCATGGATTTCACCTCCTTCCTGAAACAAGTCTCTCACATCGTTAGCATCTATTTTGACGATACTATTGCGCGAGTCAAGCACCTCTCTAATTAACGATTCATCATTTGTATTCATTCTATTTGTGGATTTCAATGTTGATTTCTGTCTCAAACTCACGCACATAGACGAAGTCTGTAATTGCGAACTCCATGTGTTCATAGAGGTTGTGGAAGGCACTTGTAAGGTGCAAATCCTTAGTGAGTTCTCTGTCGAGTCCTTCATTCCAATTATTATAACCATCATCCATTCCAATGAAGCTTTCAAATGATTCGTCATTGCGAGGAAGGGAGAGACTTGTCAGCGAAACACCATCGGCATATAATTTGTTCCAACCAGCGTCACAGATGGCATTCCACAAATCTTGCCTATCATCACCTTGGACGGGATGAAGTTTCGGATAGTCGTAACTAAGATAGCATTTTGCCTCGATCTCGGCACCCTTGAAATCCTCATTGTCTTTGATGCTGTTCCAGATACGATGTGCCCTGTCATATAGTTCCCGCAGAGCGTCAGTCATGGCATCATTGAATGCGATGATGTCTGGGAGTATTTCTTCCTGATTGGCAAGAACCCTTTCGTTTATCATATCCTTTCGTAAGGACAACAAACAGTCACAATCTGGATAATCACATGGGGATTTGTCGTACTTCCAAAGAATTTTATGCTCAATGCATTGAATGTCGTAATCGTTAATGTCAATCATATTGCTACTTGTTTTTGATTATATTATTGATTCGTCTCCAAAAATTATTAAATCCAAGAACACGTTCCTTTTCTGTTGATGTAACAGCGATGTCAAGTAACGTCATTAACAATATTTCCATATAGCTCTTTTGTGGAACATATTGCTGTCGAACATATATGTCCATATATGCTTCTATTTTTTGGCTGACATTCTCAGCAGCTTTAATATAACGTTGTTCCTCATTTTCTGGAACATACACATCAATATCCCATTCATATATATGGATTTTTAAATGTTTCTTTTCTTTATTCTTGAATAATTTTCTCATATTGCACTGTGTGATGTTTAATTCTGAGTGCAAAGAAAACCAAGACCTTCGCCAACTGGTGGCAGAGGTCTTGGAAAAATGCTGTTATTAACAAAAAAACTATGCTATTGGGTCTGGACAGAACTCTCTACGCTTGCAGGTCTTACAGAATTTACCCATCCATACTTCATCAAACTGGTTCATAGCTTGTTCGACAATTACTGGTTCATCTGTAAGGATGCCGGCTTCAAAGTTTCTTTTATTATCCGTCTTCATACCGATACCGGCACCAGTAAGGTTTGCACTACCGATATATACTTCTTTTCCATCAAAGACAAGCATTTTGAAATGAACACGAGGACAGAGAACTCGCTCCAAGCGGTCGTATAGAACAGGGTACTTGTCAAAATCCTCACGAAAGTTTGAACCTGGTTCTTTTGCATGAATGAGCCTTACCTCCACACCACGCCGAATGAGTTGGGCAATGAGAGCCAGAAATGGCTTCTTCTCTTTGCCCACTTCCACATAAAGGTCTTTAATATCAGCAGTTCCTATCCAAAGCATATGCTTCACGAGTTGTACTCGTGAAAGAACCTATTTATAGTGGGAAGTGTCGGAGATATAGGTGAGCATTAGCTATTTTTTCTATTATGGTGTATTTTACTGTATTCCTTCAAATTGCCATAGTTACTATTGTTTCATTTTTAATTGATATTCTAAAAACTCTCTATAATGATACATAACACCACTATCATAGAAGTCGCGGGAAGTTTTTCTATCGCTCGGATGATATGAAAAGAATATCAGTGTACCTGTCGATGTATGTAAACGCATTTCTTGGTGCCCTTCAATGGTTATGAGTTCCTCTTGTGGATATAATTTGTTGATAGCAAAGTCATATATAGGTCCTCCAGCACATACTATCATTGTCGGTGACAGTATTTCTATTTCACGTATGAGGAAATCCCCATAGTCAGCAAGATGTTGCTTAAGTTTTTTGTCTTCGAGTTTTCCTCCACCTGGTTGTTTTTTACATTCAACAATTGCGAAAGGTTGGGTATTGAAAAAATCTTTTACTTCGTCAAAATGCTTTATGACCTCATCATACCACCAGGGGTTGTCTTTGTCGGCCTTTGACAATCCCCAAAGGAGATATGCGAGATTTCTAATAAAACGAGGAGATAAATTTCTATTAGCCTCCTTTATCTTCAGTTGGCTTTCGGTCTTGTCATTTACTGTATCTATCAACCACTCACGGATGTCTTCATCCCACTTCTCCATTCCTTGTTGATTCTGATCTTTCAACAAAAACAAGACACGCTTTGATGAAGAAAACCAAAAGTCCTCATTTTGCTCATTGGGTAAACTGTTATACATCAGTCCATCCCTCGTGAAATGGGACGTATTGTCATTCGCCTTCATTTTGGATTCCCACTCTGCAAAAAGGACATTTAACTCATGTTCAATACTCCTGTTCATTGACAATAAGTATTTTCATTCAAAACGAAACGTACAAGCATTATTCGGTAAAAACTGCTACGGCAATAGACCTTTTTCTTTTGCAGCATGGTAAAGTGAAGTGAACCTTTCAACTCCTTTTTGGGTAGTATACCATGCTATAAACTCTTTGTTATCCGCTTGGAACTTATTGATTCCTGCTCCTGTGATTAACGTCTCAACACATTTGTACAATTCGGGATTATCATCCTTTTTATATGTAGTGTATTGAAATCCCCAGTACGGTAGATGATTAGCAGAATCGTAGCCATCCCATACCCCTAACCACACTTTGTTATTGAGTTGTACACCAAAAGAATGATCATCTTGTGAGAGTTTTATGCAGAGTTGCTCTTCTATCTGTCGTTGCCACTCTCTCATCATCTTGTGTGACAGTTCTTTTCTCAGTTCTATTTTGAGACTATCTATAGAACTGAGAAGTTCCTGTGTTTTGTTATACTGACTGTCAAGAGCTGACAGTTGTTCTTCCAACGTACTGTTGTCCACTTTGAGTTCCTTTAACAGAAAATCTTTAATTTCGTTGTTCATGTCTATATCTAATGAAGTTGTGTGAAATTTATTCTCTAAAAAATCTATATACTGGTCTAATGCGCTGACGATATGTGGCTCATTGTTAACCGATATACTGCGAAGCCAATCTGTGACATCATATTTATATGACAGGACTTTATAGTGATCCTCACCCAATTCTTCAAAAACGTTGTTTTCATTATTTTCGTCACAGAGAGAATACTCTGAGGGCGGATTATTATTAGTGGGATTCAAATATAGCACATATATCTGAGATAGGTCGTAGCTATACTTGTCTATGGCAATTTCGTGTACGTATCTGTATACTTGACAGTTTTGCTCTTCTGCTGCATTAACTTTGTTCTCCACTATAACAAAGATATCATCACCTTTGAGGGCAACGTCAACTCTATCAGTTTCTGCTGTGACCTCCATATAGTCATGGCTTAGTCCAAGAAGATGTTCCATAAATGAATTCTGAATAGCTGGATGCCTGAGCATGTCTGCAAGTACAAGGCTATGTCCTGTTTCCTTAAATCTTCCGTGACATGCCGCCTCTATGACATTGAGATGAAACGGGCGACGAGACAAATGTCTTGCAATTATATCAGATACTTGACAGCCACATTTGATTCCCATTTTCATGCCATCAAGTTTATACTGAAATATATTATTGCTAAGTTGTAGTGTTTTAATCATTTTCTATAACGAATAATAGTTATAATATTTCTCTTGCTATCCAAGCACAGGCTTCTGCATCGGCAAGGGCGTGATGATGGTTATCTAACATATAACCACAGGCGGCGGCAACAGTCTGGAGTTGGTGGTTTTCTAAATCAGGGAGCACTCGTCGTGAAACACAAAGAGTGTCGTAAAACTCGTAATCTGGGTAATCCATCTGATATACTCGAAACACAGCCTTCAGACACCCTTCGTCAAAAGGTTTATTATGAGCGACAAGCGGTAAACCCTCTATTAGAGGTACTATTTGTGCCCATACTTTCGGGAATACTGGTGCATCCTCAGTATCATCCTGGCAGAGTCCATGCACCTGAGAACACCAATAGTTATAATAGTTCGGCTCTGGCTGGATGAGAGAGTAGAACGAATCTACAATCTCGCCATTACGAACAATGACTATTCCAACGGAACAAACCGAAGAACGTTCGTTATTGGCTGTTTCGAAATCTATTGCTGCAAAGTCTTTCATTTATTTGTCCTCCTTGTATTTGTTCCACATTCTCTTAATCTTACCGGCAATCTCTTTGCGGAGCCAGTAGGGTTCAAGTACCTCCATGTCTTCACCATTCCAAAGCAGTTCCTGCTGGAAGTCAAACTCTGGACGGAGATTAAAGGTAAAGATGCTATACTCTTCATTGCGCTCTATCTCTTCCTGCGACTCGTGCATCTTCAGGTCACGGATGTAGTTGGCCTGTCCTGCTGATACTTTTAACTTAACAGGTTGGATTTTGACAGACTGTTCGGCAATGATTCCAAAGCAGCCATCAAAGAAATCCTCTGCCGTCCAGTTCTTTGGCATTTCAAAAGTATCATCTGTTGCATGAAGATATTTGATACGATCAAGGGAATAGATACGTGGCCCTTTCTCATAATAGTAGGAATAAGTGCTACGAGCCACCATGTACCAACGCTGCCGGAATAGTTTTACACAATACGGCTGAACATCGAAGTTGTTCTCCTCGTCCTTCCAATAACTGTGATAAGTCATGTTTAGCACACGGTTTTCCTTCATAGCTTCGATGATGGGCTGAAGGTAATCCTGCCCCGATGGAACATACTCCAAGATGATACGATCTTTGATGCTCTGGCTATTCGCTAAAGCATTGCTAACACAGAATGTGTTGTATAGCCAGGAACGGAGTCCATTTTTACTAATGTCTTCCTCGTTCTCAATGTAATAGCGGTACTCACCACGGTTCTCATTGACTATGCTGATTCCAAACATGTCCCAAATGACATAACGCCAGTTATCAAAGGTACGTTTTGGAATGTCCACACCTCTGCTGATGTCATCACGAAGCCAGAGTTCATTCAATTCTTTGAATGAAATCTTGCGTCTGCGATAGATGGTTTCTATCACCCAGACGTATTTGGTAATCAGGCTTTGCCCTCTATCGTTATTAATCATTTTAAATTGTTTTTCTGCAAAATTATACAGGGGTGCGCCAAACTGTGGCAGAGGTTGGAGAAAAAGTAGATTTTGTTAAAAATTCATCTACATTCAACCTTTAGGGACATCTAAAGCTCGGAATTGTTCTTGAAGGTTCGTTATCTTTTCCATCAACTCGCCGAAAGTCAGAGGTTGCCCATAAATGAAGCTCTCCTTCATTTCGTTATAGTCAGCTTCGTAAGAGGACATCAGTTCGTCACTTGGTACAATCTGAATAGTGGCAGGTAGCTCTTTGTCGTAATCCACATAACCAACATGATAGAACTTGCGACGATGCTCCACAATCTCATGATAGAGCACCAAATCATTAAGAGCCATTTCTGCGTATGGGGTTTGCATCAGTCTCTCCAAGTCGTAGAAGTGACGTGTCATTCTATGCGTTCTCGGTTCGTCCTTCTGGAACTCTTCACACAAGAGGAAAGCTTTTTCCAAGAAAGTCCTGGCGGGACTGACAGTGCGGATTGTCTGGACAAGGTCGGAATCCACATCTTCATCCTTGAAGGTCTGTTCTATAAGTGATGAAATTCTTCTCATCTCGTAAGGCTCGGACATTGACAACACGCTAATCTCTACTTTAACCGTTGGTATTGCGTATGCGGCTTGGCTATCGTAGAGTGAAGGATATTGAACATAAAGAACAGATGGGTCTTTATCGTGTGGAACCTTTTGGGGCTCACCATTTTCATTGGATATGTCCTTGTCTGTGAGAACTGTTACTTCAAGCCCCATTTCGACAAGTTTCGCCGATAACTCGTCTTTGAACTCGCCATACAAGAAGTCCTGTCCTTTCTCTCGAAGATTATGTATTTGCGTATTACTGGTACAGCTCGCACAAGAGAGTTGCTTGACGTTCAGAAAATAGTCACGGCTCAATGCTAAATCAATATCTTCACTGAATCGGTTGATGATATCCCAGCCTTTACTGAGACTCGTACCACCTTTGAACAACAGATATTCTGATACACTGGAGTGAAAAAGGGCATACAACACTGCCGTTACCCACCAGTCCTTCTCAGCAGCAGCTTCATCAATTTGTCTTGCCTCAACTACACCTTGTATCATCGCCTTTCGCTCGTCGAGCGAGAAATCTATCCATTTACTCATTGCTTTATTCCTTTATTTATAATTTGTCGCATCCATACAGGAGCCAACAATAAATCATATTCTATGGTGTCAGTCTCAGGAGTTTCTGAGAACAATTGTCCAATCCTCGCTTCAACATCCTGAGTGATGTTATGCTCACCAATGTTGCGTAATGCCTGTACCAGTTCTGGCATCAAACGTCCTCGGAATGCAAAGTTCTTAGGTGCCCCATGCTTCAGAGTCACTGTTCGATTCCCTAATTTCAATTTTCGCCCAGACCCAGTAGTCAGAAAAATAGTATTCATGGGTACTTGCGTTGAGAATCCTAAGCGATTAGCGGCTGTGGCTCCAGTTGGTATAACTTTTGCCTTATCTCGTTTAGCAATTTTTTTCACTAATTCGTAAGCCGAAGGGTAAAGGATGCCAAAACGTGTCTTGCGTGGCTTGACATACACACCCTTGGCTATACGGGTAACCAATCCTTCTTTCTCAAATATGGCGAGTAACTTTGTGACATACTCAACATCATACTGAGGAAAAGAAGAAACAAAGAATATCTCGCCGAATTTACTGCGAGTAATCTTCTTTCTAATCTGCTGTACTACTGCATTCTCCATTGATTTTGTATATAAATTATGGTCGGAATGATAACAAATATTTCCGACCGCAAAGATATAAAATTTCTTTCATACAACAATACTTTAAGTGTTGAAATTAAGTTTCATTGGCAAATTATAGCGTTTTTCTTGTTGTGCAGATGGCATTCCTATATAAATAATGTGTCGTTTTTTACATTAGGGGGCAATATAGCCAGAAAAGACGACTTCAAGAATAAAATGCCATGACTTAATCAAATCATGGCACACTTGTATGCTATTTGTGGTTCAAAAAAGTTACAAACGTTAAATATTCGTCTTTTTCCCAATCTTTAGAATCTAGGTTATCACTTTTCTGCCGATTAGTTCATAAACCATTGATATAAATCACTTTACAAATACTAGGACTATAATACTGTGATGCGATAAGGCTCTAAAAGCAACACTCTTTCTTTACATTACCATATTGCTTCCCATTATTAGCGCCCCACACTTACCATTGCTAAATGTACGTATCACATCCCATGTAACTCCGTTAGAAGTCCCACGTAAGTCCCAATAATCATACAAGCAAGATAGGAGACTGATGGGAGCCACCACGGTCGTACAAATGGAACACTAATTACGTGGTCACATTTGCATGTTGCAATAGTAATCATCACCATAAAGATAAGACTTTAGCCTTGTACCACACATTTTTTGAGTATAATGTTCTTTGTTTCAGAGAAAAACGTGTAAATTTGTAGGCATGACTTAATAAAAAAAAACTATCCTTATGAAACAAAGGTTTTATAGATTTGGAATATTGACCTGTCTGCTGCTTTTCCTACTGACGGGCAATATAGTTGCGCAAACCAATGAAGAGAACCAACAGACCTACACCAAGTCGATAAAGCAAAAAGATTACCGCATTGCAATCATAGTGATGGATGAGATTCTAAAAGACGAGGAAAGGAGGACTGCGGAGAACTACTACAAACGGGCTGCCGCATACGCTGCCATAGATACCGACCACCAACACTACACCTTCAGCGAAATGCTCACAGACCTCGATTCCATCGCCAAACGCTATCCCGACTTTGTGAGTTACGAACTTGACAGCGCCACAACCCTACTGGGACATCGGTTGCCTGTGGTCACACTCGGCAACCGTTCGGCTCGTCACCACATCATGGTACAAGCCACTATGCACGCTCGCGAATATATGGCAACACAACTCACCATGGCACTCCTCGAACATTATGCCCAGATGTGCTATCAAGACATTTGTGAATATAAAGGCCAACGCATCAGCAATCTGCTGCAACAGGTGTGTTTCGTCATCATCCCGATGGTCAATCCCGACGGAGTGGAGATTGCACAAAACGGCAGCAACGGTCAACTGACCGATGAAGTGAAACAATGGATAAGGCAGACTGAAGACAACGGCACCTCGCATACAAAAATCAAAGCCAATGCCAACGGGGTGGATATAAACCGCAATTTCGGCAATGGCTTCAACAATCCGTTTATTTCAAGCCGTAAGACACATCGCAGTTTCAATTTCTATTCGGGCTTGTTGCCCTACTCCGAGCCAGAGAGCCAACTGATGCTCCGTGTGTCGCAGCGCTATGACTATGACCTTTTTCTCAACTATCACACATCGGGCAACATCATCTATTACGGATGTCAGAATGCAAAAAAATACGTCAACAAGTTAGCCCACGACTATGCCAAACTCATCCATTGCCACACAAATTATCCACTCTATGGTCCAGATAGTGCTCCTGCCGGCGGCACATGGGCTGACGACGTAGAGATTATCTACCAATGTCCCAGCGTTACCGTAGAATTAGGAAGTACCAATCCCGTACCCATCTCGGAGTTTCCTACCATATTCGAAAAGCATAAAAATGTTTGGGCTGACCTCGCTATCGAAGTGCTGGACAACCCATAGCCTCTATACTTTTTAATGTATTTCCCGTCAAGAATGGGAAAGTGCAGTCTTGGTAGATTTTCTGTAAAGCAACATCAGACAGACAAAACCCAACAAACAGAAAGGAATACCGGCAAGTGCCGTATAACGCGGTGTGCAACCAAACGAGATGGGCAATCCGCCAACAAATGCACCAAGCGCATTACCAAGATTGAACGCCATCTGTACGCAGGCACCTCCCAGCATCTCACCACCTGGTGCATGACGCAGAATGAGGAATTGCTCAGGACCGCTTACGGCAAACAAACAGCCAGCCACTACCACCATAAGCACTACCGAGAGCCATCCATAATCGGCAAGGAAGAAAATCAATATCAGTCCGACAACGGCAAGAAGCTGTGTGGCTGGTGCAACACGATAGGCTGAATAGCGGTCGGAAAGCACTCCACTCAGTATGTTGCCGAGCACCATTCCTGCACCAGCGGCTATCATCAGCATCGGAACTTGAGTCAATGCAAATCCACTCTCTTGCGAGAGCAACGGAGAAATATAACTGTACCAACAGAACACGCCACCATTGCCAAGCAATGTTGCCGTAAGTATCAACCAAGGAGCACTGGAGCTAAGAAAGCGAAACTGCCCTTTGAAACCTGTCACTGGCAAGCGATCCATATTGGGCACCCAGCGCCAGATACTGCAAAGGACGAGCAAGGCACATATACTGGTAATGAGGAAAGGGAATCTCCAAGACCATGTGGAACAAAGCCAAGACGACACCGGAACACCCATCAGGTTTGCCACCGTCATTCCTGCTATCATGGTTGATACTGCCTTACCCTTCTTATCTTCGGGTGCAAGATGCACAGCCACGATAGACGCTACTCCGAAATAAGCACCATGGGGCAGTCCTGAAATGAATCTTGCCACCAGAAACAACCAGTAGTTGGGAGCAAGCACAGAGAGTACGGCACCCGCAAACATCACCAATGCCAAAAACAGCAAGACACTCTTGGGCTTGAATCTATAGCCCACAATGAGTAGCGGTGCACCAACTGCCACACCTAAAGCGTATGCAGAAATCAGGTGTCCTGCCTGCGGAATACTAATCGACAAACTTGATGCTATTTCCGACAAGATAGCCATCATGACATATTCAGTAATACCTAATGCAAAAGTGCCAAGAGATAAGGCAAAGAGAGCTTTCTTCATTTGTGTTTTCAATTTTCGTGCAAAGATAGGGTAAGAAAGTAAGGTATAATTGGTAGATATTATCAAATAATTGTCTAATTTTGCACCGACAAGCATTATACCTGATCGATTATGAGGAAATATTCAAAGTCAAAGGATATGGTTACCGACGAGAAACAACCTGCGTATGAGGTGCTCGACTACGACACAGAGGGAAAGTCGTTTCGCTATCTGCATCATGAGGTGCCGATAAGCGAAGAGATTGCCATCCACTTCCATCCTGAATTGGAAATCAACTGGATAGTGCGTGGCTATGGTATGCGCATTGTTGGCACCTGCCATGAGTTTTTCTCACAAGGTGAAATGGTATTCATGCCGGGCAGCATGCCCCATTGTTGGATATACGATCCTGAGTCGTGTGGCGATACAGGTCGCAAGGAGTCGCATGTGTGTCAGTTGTCTGCCAACATACTGTTGCATGCCTGCATCATATTTCCCGAACTGAAACCTGTAGTCAACTTTCTGCTTAGTCTGCGCCAAGCATATCTGATTACGGGCAGCAGCAAAGCTGTAGTCTGTCAGCAACTATTGGCGATGGAGCATGCTGATGATGCCATGAGGCTGTGTCATCTGTGGTCTGTCCTTACCTATATAAGTCATCACCCTGCCGATTTATTACCCATTGGTAAACCGGAAGACACCACGTTTGAAATGAATCAGAGTATTGAACAGATGCGCAAACTATTGGACTTTATATCGCTTCATTATAAAGAGGAAATCAGGCTCAATGATATTGCCCAGCATCTGAATCTCAGCACAGCGTCATTCTGCCGATGTGTGAAGCAGGCCACTGGTCAAACATTCATTGCTTATCTCAACAGTTATCGGTTAAACAAGTTTTGCGAACTGTTACAATCTGACACAACACAGCGCATCAACGAATTGGCATGGGCATGTGGCTTCAGCGATATCCCCTATTTCAATCGGTTGTTTAAGAAAGTAAAAGGCATGACTCCATCCGCATGGATTGCAGAGAGTCGGAAGTGTGTGGAAACAAAGTCGTAAGATTTGAGCGAGTCTGAGACATCAGAATGAGACAAAACTGGCTGTTTCCAAATACTGTATGAAATATCTGTAAATTCGTCAAGGCTGCCCTTTAATAACGATATTCTTCACTTCCACAGCCATATCAAGGTCGGTGCGTCGGCAACGGGCAAGCCATTTCCTAAAGTTTTCTACTGTGGTCTCTCTGGGCATGAGTTCTGTGGTTGAACGGTCGATGGTCTTGGTCAGAGGATTGGGTGAGAAAATGATGTAGAGCTGATTATACTCTTTGCTTTCTTGACTGTTGAGTATGTATTCATCTACTAACGAAGCGATACTGCGGTCAGCATCCTTAGGTGAGAAAAGCACATAACGACGGTTTGCCTTTACTGGAAAATTGCCTGTCGTCTGTTGGCGATAAGGCAAGAGGCAATAGGCTTTCTGACTCTCATCGATGAGATAAACCAGACAATAAGCATCAGTGGGCGACTGGAAAGAGAACACCGTGTACATGATACTGACAGCCTTCTGCATGAATTTCTTCGACTTAAAAGAGCGTTTTCGTTAAGCCAAATATGCTGAGTTAAGCTTGTTTTCACTATGCCATGTCAGAATTATCACTTATCTTAGTGTTGCAAAAAGAAAACAAGCAAAAACTCCTTCTTTTTCTTTATATCCGCTTTTCTATGCGGCAAAGTGGTTCGTTTATGCCACCCATTTCCTTTTTATATCTTTCGTCGCCACGACACATGTCGAAGTCTACTATACCTTCGTTCATCCAAAGCTTTGTAGCCTCCAAAATAAGCAATATACCTGGCGAATAGCGACTAAAAGAGGTGTCGATAGCAAGACGTGGCATAAGTAGATTTTTGTTATGACGATATACAATCATAAATGCTGCAGGCTTTTTGTCTATTTCCAAAACATAAAGTTGAGCATCTTTTAGCTTTTTCAAGCTTGCTGTAGCGCAACCGTTTTTCACCTCGTAGACAGCCTTTAAGTAGGTGGTGATATTGCTGAAAGCATTATAGCTCTTGTGTCGCCAAGCCATCTTACGTTTGAAATAGAAATGCCAAAGATAGCGCAAATAGCTGTCGGAAGCCATATTGTCGTGGTTAAACACTTTTAGCTCCATTTTCTTACCATCTGTGGTAAGATGATTATACGACTTGCGAATATTCTTATATATATTTTTAGGTAGCGACGACACATATTCTTCGTGAGAAGCAAATTGTGTTAATGGTACATGAAAGCTTGTACGCTCGATAGTATTATTGTCGATTAGCTTCATTATTTTAGCAAAAGGAGTTTGACACGGCACATCAGCAAGGCTTAGCGTCATTCCCTTACATGAGGCTACTATATGGTCGGCAATAGCCTTCATTATCTCCTCGTTGCCTTCGTATGTATATGGGCAAACCATATTCAGCACACCTCCTACTCGGCATGATGGTATTCGTGCCTTTTTTGATGAGCGTGTAACAGCAAAAGGAATAATGGCGAAAGGTTTACCATCTACTGTTATTAAATCGTAGCGCATAATGGTAGTAAGTATTCCTAAACCATCTGTAGAATGGTGAGCAATGAAGTAATTCCATTCGTATGTCTGATAGTAGGTATAGTTGATGTATGCAGATGTTTTGTTTTCTGCTATCTTGTCGAGCACAAGCCATTGATTCTTAATGCTTTCTATCTTGCTATGTTGACTAATAGATATATTATTTTTCATAAGTCTTATACAATAGTTCGTTAAAATTTGAGTATATGGCTACGCAGCCTTAGGCTGCCAGCCAATGAGTTCTTAGACTAGCTAAGCGGCAGGGCCGAGCGTCCCAGGATTTTGCCATGTCAGAGGATTCACTTAATTTAGTGTTGCTGTAATAATCAAACAAAACCTCATCAGACATGACAAAAATACAAATAAAATCTGAGAAACTCACTCCTTTTGGAGAAATTTTTGCAATCATGGAGCAATTTAACCCAAATCGGTCTTTATAAAATTACAAGATGCTTGTTCTAATGATTTGGTTAAAACAAATGATATATATAACCACCAATAAGCCCAATTGGTATTGATTTTCTTCATTTTTCATGCCCTTTAATAACGATATTCTTCACTTCCACAGCCATATCAAGGTCGTTGCGTCGGCAACGGGCAAGCCATTTCCTAAAGTTTTCTACTGTGGTCTCTCTGGGCATGAGTTCTGTGGTTGAACGGTCGATGGTCTTGGTCAGAGGATTGGGTGAGAAAATGATGTAGAGCTGATTATACTCTTTGCTTTCTTGACTGTTGAGTGTGTATTCATCTACTAACGACGCGATACTGCGGTCGGCATCCTTAGGCGAGAAAAGCACATAACGACGGTTTGCCTTTACTGGAAAATTGCCTGTCGTCTGTTGGCGATAAGGCAAGAGGCAATAGGCTTTCTGACTCTCATCGATGAGATAAACCAGACAATAACCATCAGTGGGCGACTGGAAAGAGAGATAGAGTTGATCGTTGGTATTGAAGCGGTCGGTTTCAAACTTATCGTCGGTGCCATTGCACAACACTTTTGCCATAAACTCTACCTTGGCTCTTTTTATTTCGCGCGCCTTTCCCTTTACTTTTGCTGTGATGAGAAAACCATCATCTTGTGGTATTACGGTTATATCCGGTTTACCGACGGTCTCTATCCATTCGCCATTCACCTCGTATTCTGCCACCTGTACAAACTTATCGATAGATTCACTACTGGTTTCTTTGGCAAACGACGAATTGGTCATCGATACGGTAGTTCCAAATTCGTCTGCCAATGCTTTGATTTTAGCTCTTTGCAAGGCATAGTCCTTGGCTTCGCGCAACGTGACATTTTGTGGTGCTGCGTATGTATATTCACCTGCTACGGTTTTCACCTTCTACGCCATCAGCATGATGGGACAAAACAACATGGCAAAAAGCATCGTAAACTTCATTCTATTCATCATCTTTATAGATATCCTTGAAACGACAGAGCATACTGTCCATTGCCATACGCCGTGCATGGTAATGCTCGATATCTTTATCGTTCCATTCCAGTATTGTTTCACCCAATAGAGAAAATTTTATCATTTGAATATTGATATTGTTTATTTCTTTTCGGAGCTCGTCTATTTTTTTATTGCCAAGTTCTAATGCTTCTATCTCCTGCCATTCATAGAGGCTATTATATGCCATACATCCGATAAGAATGGAGATAAGTATATATCCCAACTGTATTGCCTTATAGAAATTTCCTGACCGCTCCATTATTTTGATGACATTGATTTTTGGAACATGAATAAAAGTTTATCTTTTTCGTTCATGCGGATATTATCAGAATAATCGCCTTTTGTTATTTGATACCCGCATGGCTTGACCATAAAAACGCCTAAGCCCTTAGTGTATGAACTTACTTCTGAGGCGTAGTCTTTACTTGTATTTAATGGAACTTTCCCTTTAATATGACACCACTCATTATTGCAACTGATGTCTTCAATCTCAGACATCATTTTTTGCAAATCTGTAATAGCTTTGGAACTTGCCGCTTGGGGTATCTGCAACTCAAAATAGAGCATCGGTTCGAGAATGTCCACACCTGACTGTTGCAAGGCCAGCCTGAAGACATAAGGGGTCAGCTGTCTGAAATCAGCAGGTGTACTTACCGGGCTATAATACTCGGCTTGAGTAAAAGTTACTTTCAGATCAGTCACTTCCCATCCATGTAAACCAGATTGGCAAGACATACGAATCCCTTCAAAAACGGCATTTTGAAAAGAATGGTTCAGATAACCATAGGAGATGTCACTTTCGATTTGCAACCCTGTCCCTAACGGCAAGGGTTCAAGCGTCAGCCCTATTGTGGCCCAGTAAGGGTTGGGTGGCACTTCGATCTGAATAATCTTATTGACCTTTTTTACAGGTCGTTCTTTGTAGATAGTCTTGATCTCATCAAAATGGACCTTTACGGAAAATCGTTCTTCCAGCAATGTCTGTATGATTTCCTTTTGTGTCAAACCATATAACGAGATTTCCAATTCATCACTATATGAGTTTATGGAAAAGGACAAAGACGGGTCTTCAATCCACAATGTATTCAGAGCGGATATCACCTTGCTTCTCTCTTCGGACCTGTCTGGCCGGACGGAGGATTTGAGAGCGGGATGCTGATGAGATAACCCTTGAATCAAACAAGGTTTAGTACCTAAATAATCTCCGATTCGAAAATCTTCCATATCTTCTACAATCGCGATATCATTGGCCCCCACTTCATCAACATTTATCTCTCTGCCCTGATAAATAGTCTTTAGATTTTTAATCTTGATGAATTTTTCCGAATCGTTGATTCTTACAATGTCTCGAAGTCTCAGACTTCCGTCAATTATTTTTAGAAAACTTCTTTTATGTCCTTTGGGGTCATGCTCTATCTTATAGAGATAAGCTGAAAGTCTGTTTGAGACTGATTCTGGAGGAAGTATAAAAGAAGAGATGGCGTCCAACAACTCATTGATACCGATATTGAACATTGCTGATCCATGTAGTACCGGATAGACTTTGGCTTTTGCCACAAGATCGATTATCGTATTCCAATAATCAGCCGGTGAAATTTCGCTATCCGCCAAATATCGTTCTAATATATTGTCGTCATGGTTGCATACAAATTCTTTGTATTCTTCCTTTATATATGTTTGGGAGCAAATCGGATAAACCAATCCATCGACAACAGTTTGCATAAACAGGACATCTTGAGACAGATTTGTTTTTATATCCAGATACAAACGCTCTAAATTCACACCGTCACGGTCAATTTTATTGATAAATATAATTGTCGGGATTTGCAGTTTTTGTAAAGTATTGAACAGCAACTTTGTTTGCGCTTGTATGCCTTCCTTTGCGGATAAGATGAGGACTGCTCCATCAAGCATTTTGAATGTCCGCTCCACTTCCGCAATAAAATCCATGTGTCCCGGAGTGTCAATGATATTGCATTTCACTCCATTCCAGATAATAGATGTCGTAGAAGCCCGAACAGTAATTCCTCTACGTTTCTCTATATCCATAGAGTCTGTTATGGTGTCACCATTATCCACACGGCCGCACTTTTCCGTTGCTCCACTGGCAAACAGCAGATTCTCGGTTACGGAAGTTTTTCCTGCATCAATGTGAGCAAGAATTCCTAAATTTATAATATTCATTTGGATTAAGCAATAATATACTACAGTAGATGCATTGTCGAAACGCACCTTTTAATACCTCCTCGTAGCATGTGAGAACTACAGGATTACTAACTCGTATTAATATGTATATTATTACTGCCGCATAACGATTACAAAATTACACAAACCTTAATTCCGCAACACTTTGATTTAACTTTATTTATAAGTTCCTGAGCAACAAAAAGTTGCCCAGGATTTTGCCGTGTCAGATTTTTCACTTATCTTAGTGTTGCAATTAGAAAACAAGCGAAAATCGTAACAAGGCATGGCAAAGCTACAAATAAAATCTGAGAAACTCACACCTTTTGGAGGAATTTTTTCAATCATGGAGAAATTTGACTCCATGCTTTCACCCGTTATCGACTCAACACTGGGTCAGAGATGCCGCAGTATCATCGGATATCAGTTCAGCGAGATAGTCCGTTCGCTGATGAGCGTTTATTTCTGTGGCGGCTCATGCGTGGAAGACGTAACGTCACAACTGATGCGCCATCTCTCGTATCATCCTACCCTTCGTACATGCAGCTCTGATACCATCCTCAGAGCCATCAAGGAACTGACACAGGAAAACATCTCCTATACTTCCGACCAAGGCAAGACCTATGATTTCAATACTGCAGACAAACTCAACACATTGCTTATAAACGCTTTGGTTTCTACAGGCGAGTTGAAGGAAATTGAGGAATACGATGTTGACTTTGACCATCAGTTTCTTGAAACGGAGAAGTATGATGCAAAACCGACCTACAAAAAGTTCCTCGGCTACAGGCCTGGCGTATATGTTATCGGTGACAAGATAGTCTATATCGAGAACAGCGATGGCAACACGAATGTGCGTTTTCATCAGGCAGACACCCATAAGAGATTCTTCGCTCTTCTGGAATCCCAGAACATCCGTGTAAATCGCTTCAGAGCCGACTGTGGTTCGTGCTCGAAGGAAATTGTCAGTGAGATAGAGAAGCATTGCACGCACTTCTACATCCGCGCCAACAGATGCAGTTCGCTCTACGATGACTTGTTTTCACTGAGGGGATGGAAGACGGAGGAAATCAACGGCATCCAGTTTGAACTCAATTCCATTCTTGTTGAGAAATGGGAAGGCAAGTGCTATCGTCTTGTCATTCAGAGACAAAAGCGCATGGATGGAGAGCTTGACTTGTGGGAAGGTGAATACACCTACAGATCCATTCTTACCAACGATTATGACTCATCAACAAGAGACATCGTCGAATTTTACAACAAGCGTGGGGGCAAAGAGCGTATATTCGATGATATGAACAACGGATTCGGCTGGAACAGGCTCCCCAAGTCGTTCATGTCAGAGAACACTGTATTCCTTCTGCTTACGGCATTGATACACAATTTCTATAAGACCATCATTAGCAAGCTTGACACCAAGGCTTTCGGGCTCAAGGAAACGAGTCGCATAAAGGCTTTTGTCTTCAGCTTCATCTCCGTACCTGCCAAGTGGATCATGACAGCAAGGCAATACGTGCTGAATATCTATACTGAAAACCGGGCTTATGCAAGACCTTTCAAAACTGGATTCGGATAAAGTCCGTTCCTTATGGTTTTAATCTGCGTATTGCCTCAAGTCGCATTGTGGGGTAAGGGGAAGGTATGCACAAATCGGACAAAATTCACGCTCATACTATCATGATGCATAGTGTTCAAGCTCTTTACTGCAATTGAGATTGCCATTGAGATTGCTTGCGGATTTTAGGGATATCAAATTTGTAATGGTTAGCATACTTATTGTTTCACGCTGCAAATATAAGGACTATTTCCGGTTTTACAAAGTCTATTTTCACATTTTTATTGTAGCAGTACGAGGATGGCTCATTCATACTCAACATGAAACCCAAGCTCTATATACTAATGTACGCACGCGCACATACGCGCACGCGACTCGTCAACTTTTCGACCACCGACCACCAATTACGCATAACAACCTACCATATAGCATCTTACAACGGTGGTCAAAAGATATTCAAATGAGAGATCGACCACCAATCGACCACCAATCAATATCCATGGCTGCCTATACAGTCTCCCCTTCAACACCATTCTTTATTACTTGATAACAATAGGGATAGTACCTTCTATGACAGGCCATATTGTTCATTGTGTTTGTACAACATTACACAACATTTGGCCAAGCGTTGGAAAACACCCTTGCCAAACGTTAGAAAATACTTTTATCAACGTTGGAAAACACTTTTGTCAACGTTGGATAATACTTTTATCAAACGTTGGATAATATTTTTATCAAACGTTGGATAATACTTTTATCAAACGTTGGATAATACTTTTATCAAACGTTGGATAATACTTTTATCAAACGCTGGATAATACTTGAAAATAATATAGTAGTTTACACAACTGCTCGTTTTCCAGGTATTTGTGTCAACTGCAAGTGTTATTGCATCTATTTCTTTTATTTGTGCCAACAACTATGTTCTGTTCATAGACCTAATAACACCGCACTGGTTTTGTAAATGTTTAAACCATACAACAAACGCCACCATGTAAAATTATAATATATTTTTGCCCTAAAATCCGTTATTATTAGCAAAATCTTAACAGTACACGTACATGCTTGATAACTAAAGCGTTAGACGATATATAACGGCTTTTAACGTGAGAGGGGTGAGGCATAGAATTCAGAAAGATCTGTTGACAGAAGTTAAAATTTGAGAGAGCACTAAACTTAATGGAGAGAGATAGGTATTGTGACGTGCTTTATGAATATTTATAGGTACGCGCGCGAGCTGTGTTATGGTAGGCGCACGTCAAAAATACCCATTGTGGCCATTTCTGCAACTTCAACTTGTCAGTGTACCACCCGACGGGTTGATTCGCCACAGACGCCTTGTAAATGCCTTAAAACGGGTATTATAATCACCAGATAGTATCGGCGATTTGATTATTGGCTGTTCGTCGCCACCTCGACCCATCTTCGTCGTGTTCTCGTCGTCATTTCGCTGTTTTTTCGTTGTTTTCTCGTTCGTTTTTCGATTGGTTCTTTATCGGCAAACGAATGACGAGCGAGAGACGAACGAAAGACGAACGAGAACCGAGCGAAAAGGGAACGAGAAGCGATCGAGAACGGAACGAAAATGGACAGAAAAAAGATTAAAATTCAGTATGTTTTGTAAACAAGTATGCCTGCACATCGCATTCATCTTGTTAAAAATGTTAGCATACTATATATAGACATGATAGTATGTTGGCTATTGTTTAGTGAAGAGGTATCATACGATTTGCTAAAAACTGAATGAGATATATGTTTTCAGAGACGCAGAATGTAATAAATGTGAAAAGAAACAGAATAATCGCTATTTTTCTTTGTAATACGAAACAAAAAACGTAGATTTGCCAACGAATACTAATATTAAAACTATGATGAAACTCAACGACAAACAAACAGCTGCTGCCATTATCGCTGTAGGCATGGCATTCATGGGAATGGCCATCCGCAATGGCATTGTGACTTTTAAAGACCGCGACCGTACCGTGGCAGTCAAAGGATTGTGTGAACGCGAAGTGAAAGCTGATAAAGTGACATGGTCGCTGACCTATAAAGAGATTGGCAACGACCCTTCCGCCATGTACGACCTGCTGGAACAGAAGAACCGCAAGGTGGTGGCTTTCCTCAAATCGGCAGGCATCAAAGATGATGAGATAAGCATCAATCCTGCAGAGATTGCTGACCGGCAAGCCGACAACTATGGCAACGAAATCATGAACTACCGCTATAAGGCGAAAAGTGTGATTACCGTCACGTCAAACAATATCGACCAAGTGAGACAACTGATGCGCCGACAGGCTGAACTGATGAAGCAAGGCATTGCAATCGTCAGCGAAGAGTATAGCAACAACGTCACTTATGAGTTTACAGGGCTAAACCGCATCAAACCAGAAATGGTGCAGGAGGCTACCAAAAACGCTCGTGCCACTGCTCAGAAATTTGCAGACGACTCCGGCAGTAAGTTGGGAGATATACGTAGTGCACAACAAGGACAATTCTCGATTGAGAACCGCGACAACAACACACCGTATATCAAACGTATCCGCGTGGTCAACACCATGGAATATGCCTTAGACTGATACAGGAGCAGTATAAAGCAGAACGTTAAAAAAGTATCGTGCCCCTTCTGACCTACAGGTCAAAAGGGGCACGACTGTTATAGTACGACTACTTTATGCTGCAAAAGCAAAGAGTCCGTCGAAGATGCATGAGCATACACCGAAGAGCACAATACCAGCAATGGTAAGTACCAAAGCTACACGAGTAGCGCAATCAGTGGTAAAGGTAGGCAATGGATTCTCTGACTTGTTGATATACATAGCCTTCACGATGAGCAGGTAGTAGTAGAGTGACACTACCGTGTTGATCAAGGCGATGAATACCACAAAGTAAGCCAGGAACGATCCCTGCTGAGCGGCAGCCATGAAGACGAAGAACTTCGAGAACATACCGGCAAATGGAGGAATACCTGCCAATGAGAACAAGGCGAGCGTCATGAGGAATGCCAAGCGTGGGTTGGTCTGATACAGACCATTGTATGCCGACATCATGGTAGAGCCGTTGCCACGCTGTTCAACAGTATTGATGACAGCGAATACAGCCATATTTGCCACCACATATACCAATACGTAATACATCAGCGAAGCCATGCCCATCTGAGAAGCACCAATCACTGCCAACATAATGTAGCCTGCCTGTGAGATAGAACTGAATGCCATGAAGCGCTTGAGTTCTGACTGGCGGATAGCGAAGAGGTTGGCAATAGTGATGCTGAGCACGATAACGATATAGAGCAGATACTCCCAATACTCAGTAAGAGGAGCAAATGCACGCGAAAGTACTACCAACAGAGCGAAGGCAGCTGCACCTTTTGACACGACGCTGAGATAACCAGTAACGGCAGTAGGAGCACCCTGATAGGTATCAGCAGTCCAGAAGTGGAATGGAACAAGCGAGAGCTTGAAACCGAGTCCGCTGAAGAAGAACACCAAACCCACAATAGCCAAAAGCAAAGAGGGCTGATAGTGTGCTACGCTGAAAAGCATCTGGAAGCGTCCTGCAACGTCATTGAAATAGAGCGTGCCTACTGTGCCATAAATCAAAGAGATGCCATAGAGCATGACACCACTTGAGAATGTGGCAGTGAGTACAAACTTAGCAGCAGCCTCAGCTGAGCGATTCTTATACTTATCGAATGCCACGAGACAAGCCATGGGCACTGAAGCCATTTCAAGTCCAAGGAAGAACAGCAGGAAATTGCCGCTCGACATCATGACATACATACCAAGCAGTGTGGAAAGTACCAATACATGGAACTCACCTGCAAGTTTCTCTGCATCGCGCTCAAGCCATGACTGGGCTACAAGCACTACGAGAAGTGTACCGAGAGTGAGAATAATCTTCATCACCTGAGTAGCCTTGGTAGCTACATACAGTCCGCCAAAAGCTTCTGCAGGACCTACGAAAGCGCATGACACAATCTGTGCCACGAGCAATACGGTCATCAGCATGCCGAGCGTCTGCACCTTCTTCTTTCCCTTGCCAAGCATCAGGTCGGCAAAGAACATGATAACCAGAGCAAGCACGAGTGATGCTTCTGGTAGCATATGTAAGAATTGTCCGTAATTCATTGTTGTATCTTTTATTTAAGGGATTAAAGAATGTTTGCCAGAATAGGACCTACTGCATCGCTGATAACATTGCTGGCCCAGAGAGGGAACAGACCGAGACCTGCCACACAAGCAATGAGGCAGATAACAGCTACACGCTCGTCCCAAGAGGCATCGGTCAACTCCAGGAAGTGAGGATTCTTCACCTCGCCATACAGAATCTTGCCGACTACACGCAGAATATAAACTGCGGTGATAACAATACTGGTACAAGCGATGATGGTGCAGACACGATGGAACATGTCGCCATTCTCAAACGAACCGACGAAAATAGTCATTTCTGCAATGAAGCCTGAGAAGCCGGGAAGACCAAGGTTTGCCAAACCAGCAATCACATAACCCACTGCAAGGAAAGGCATAATCTTCATCAGACCGTCCAAATAACGAATGTCACGAGTATGGGTACGACCATAAATCATACCGATGAGGGCAAAGAAGAGAGCCGTCATCAAACCGTGTGACAACATCTGAAGAATGGCACCAGTGCATGAAGTCTTGGTCATCATCAGCAGAGCGAAAAGCACCAGGCCACAGTGGGATACCGACGAATAGGCGTTGATATACTTGAGGTCGGTCTGTACGCAAGCAGAGAATGCACCATATACCACAGAGATAGTGGTAAGAATCAAGAAGATCCAAGCCAATTCATTGGCAGCATCAGGCAGAAGGTACATAGCCACACGGAAGCAACCGTAGCCTCCCAGTTTCATCAGTACACCAGCGTGAAGCATTGATACTGCTGTAGGGGCAGAAGCATGACCGTCGGGTGACCATGTATGGAATGGGAACATAGCACCAAGCACACCGAAACCGATAAAAATGAAGGGGAAGAAAATCTTCTGAATCTCTACAGGAATATTGTTCATGGCAGCAATGGCATTAACGTTCATCGTGGTATGACCACTGAAATAATAGATGCCAAGAATACCAATAATCAGCAGAGCAGATCCTCCCATCAGCATCAGAGTGAGCTTCATGGCTGCATACTCCTTGTTACCACTACCCCATACTCCAATCAACAGATACATGGGGATAAGAGCAACCTCATAGAACATGAACATAGTGAAGAGGTCGGTGCAGATGAAGAAACCATAGACACCGGTGGAAAGCAAGGTGAACCACAGGAAATACTCCTTTGTCAGTGGCTGCAAACGCCATGAGGCGAATGTTCCGGTGAAGACGATGATGCTCGAAAGCAACAGCATCACAACAGAAATGCCATCGACACCTACAGAATAGGCAATATTGAGAGGCTTGAACCATGGAGTGCTTGCTGTAAGCAACATCACGTCGGTATTGCCGGCAGCACGCTGCTGAACAAAATAGATGGTCAGCCAAACAGACAGTGCCAGCAGACACGAAGCGCCAGCCACCATCACACCACGCACCTGATTGAGGCTCTTGCTCAGCCAAAGGCCAAGGAGCATCAGGGCGGGGATTACTACGAATAATGTCAATATACTCATTGTTTCGATTTTTCTTTATTCATAATGTTCAGAGAGCACATGCCAACAAGATGAGGGTCAATGCAACAGTGCCGGTGAGGAACCATACGGCATACTGGCGCACATCACCACTCTGCCAAGGACGAATAGACTCGCCAGCCTCGTTGGCGCCCCATGCCAAGAAGTTGAAAGTACCGTCAACAATGTGGCGGTCGAACCAGGCAACAGGTTTAGAAATGCAACGGAAGATGATACGGTGAGTAACATACTGCCAGATCTCGTCTTGATAGAAACGCTTATAGGCAGCACGATGCAAACGCGGGAACATCTTGTACAGACGATCGGCGATGGGCTGACTCTCACCCTTATATATATAGGTGGCGAGGCAAATACTCAGAATGGCAATGACGGTAGAGGTCAATGCTATCTGTACGTCGAAATGGATGTTGTACTCCTGACCGCTGGCGGTTACAAACGAACCGAAGCTGCCTCCCCATCCTGCAAATCCTGCAATGGTGGTGTAAACACCAACACCAACAGTGATAACACAGAGAATAATAAGAGGAATGGTCATGGTAAGTGGAGCCTCATGTGGAGTATGGTGCTCGTGGGCAACCTTGTTTTCGGTTCCCCAGAATATACCATAGTACAAACGGAACATATAGAAGGCGGTCATAGCAGCAATACCTGTCATAATCCATCCTACCACAGGGCTATAGGCAAAGCAGGCACTGATAATTTCATCCTTGGAAGAGAATCCAGAGAAGAAGGGAATACCAGCAATAGCCAGACAGCTGATGAGGAAGGTAATATGAGTAATAGGCATATACTTACGGAGGCCACCCATCATAGCCATCTCGTTAGAATGAACGGCATGAATGATACAACCAGCACCAAGGAACAAGCAAGCCTTGAACATGGCGTGGGTGAAAAGGTGGAACATAGATGCCATGAAGCCCAACTGTGCATGGTTATCGAGCATCGCCTCGTGACCTGGCAGACTCACACCAAGAGCAACCATCATGAAGGCAATCTGCGAAATGGTAGAGAATGCCAACACACGCTTGATATCGCTCTGGGCACATGCCACAGCAGCTGCATAGAATGCGGTGAAGACTCCCACCCATACCACAATGCTCAACTGAGGCTGTGCATATTCTATCCACAGTGGGAACATACGGGCTATCTGGAACACACCAGCAACCACCATCGTGGCGGCGTGGATCAGCGCAGACACAGGTGTAGGACCTTCCATGGCATCGGGCAACCAGATGTGCAAGGGGAACATAGCACTCTTACCGGCACCACCGATGAACATCAGCACAAGAGCGGTAGGAAGAATAAATGTTCCTGCAATCACAGCCTTGGCGGTATTGCCGGCAATGAATGGAGTGGTTCCCGCACCCATCTCGATAGTTCCTGCAAACGAGAAACTGAACGATTCGGTGTAGTAACCGAAGATCAGAATACCGATAAGGAAGAAAAGGTCGGCAAAACGAGTTACGATAAATGCCTTCTTAGATGCTGCAATAGCTGGCTTCAATGGATAGTAGAAACCAATCAACAAGTAAGATGATACACCCACGAGCTCCCAGAACAGATACATTTGGAAGATGTTGGTAGCTACCACAAGGCCAAGCATTGACATGGTGAAGAGACTCAGGAATGCGTAGTAACGCTGGAAGCCTTTTTCGCCGTGCATATAGCCAAACGAATAGATATGTACCATCAGACTGACTGTTGAAATAACGATGAGCATCATCACCGAGATGGGATCCAACAGAATACCCATATCAAAATGGAGATTGCCCAACGGCAGCCAGGTGAAGTTGTAAGGAACAATAGTAGCGAAAGTGCCATCAGCCAGACGGGGAGCAAAGAAATAGCTGAACGCCGTCATATAAGACAACACGGTCACAAGTCCCAACGAAGTGGTGCCGATAAGGCCTGCGACCTTATGCGACAGCTTCATGCCATAGAGTCCCAATACCAGGAACGAGAGAGCTGGCAGAAGCAGAATCAAAAATGTATAACTGTAATCCATCACTTCTTAATTACCATTTCATGTTTTTGATACTTTCAACGCTGTCGCTCTTGAAACGGCGATAGACATTGATGATGATTGCAATCGCAACGGCAGACTCGGCTGCACTTACACCGATAGAGAAGAGTGTCATAAACATACCCTCCATGCTATCAGGATAGAGCATACGGTTGAATGCTGCGAAATTGATATCGACCGCATTGAGCACCAACTCAATAGAGATGAGCATGGCAATCAGATTGCGACGGGTCACAAAACCAAATACACCGATAAAGAAAAGCAGTGCACTCAGGATGAAATAAAATTCTACTGGTACCATAGTCTTAGTCCTCCTTTCTTGATACTACCAATGCACCGATAATACATGCCAACAGGAACAGTGAGATGAACTCGAAGGGGAGTACATACTGATACTTGCCGGCACCTACCAGTGCATGACCGATTTCACGCATGGGAACTTCCTGATCGGGAGTTACCGTACCAATATAACGCGACATGCCGCGCAACATATCATTCTTAAGGAATACCAGCACTACAGTTGCCAAGCCCACAACGCTCAACAAGGCACCCATCACTACACGGCTGCCCTTGAGACGCTCTACCATACCCTGAAGGGTACGTTTGCTAACCAACTGGATGGCGAAGACATAAATCATCGTCACGCCACCAGCATAAACTGAAATCTGTGCTGCTCCCAGGAATGTATAGTCGAGCAGGAAATAAAGACCTGCTACGCCAAAGAGCACAAACAACATAAAGGTTGCGGCTCTCATGATTCGCTTCGTCGTCACACACATCACGGCAGAGCCGAGAATGACGACAGCGAGAATGCAAAACATTACTAAATTAGCCATTGTCTTTACTTCGTTTTAGTGTTAAACTTACCGATAGTCATGCTGGCACCACCTTCCAAGAGGTTGGGCAGAGAACCACCCTGATATACCTCCTTGTCGAGGTGGAGTACCAGACTCTTACGGTCGAATACGGCATTCTCGAAATCGTTAACAAACTCGATAGCATCGAAGTTACAAGCATTGGTACACAACTGGCAGAACATGCAGTCACCAAGGTCGTAACGATAATCATCGAGTACCTTTTTCTTCTTGCCGGTCTCGGGATCTTCCTGCATGTGAGAAGTGATCTTAATCGTGCCATTAGGGCAGGTTTTCTCACACAATGTGCAGGCCGTACATTTATAAGTTCCGTCTTCGTTACGCTTGAAGACGAGGCGTCCACGGTGGCGCTTTGCCACGTGGAGCGTAGTTTTACGGTTCTCGGGATACTGCTCCGTAGATTTGTTGGTAAAGAAGTCCTTGAAATATTCCTTCCAAGTAATCTTCATACCAGTCAGGAGCGTCTTTACTCCATGTCCGAGTTCTCCGAAATATGATTGGTTATTTTCCATTTCTATTCTTTACACCTTATTTAATATACCATCCGAGTGCCACCACGATAGTCATCAGCACAAGGTTGATGAGGGCCAGCGGCATGAGATATTTCCATTCGAGTTTCAGAATCTGGTCGATACGCAGACGTGGGAAGGTCCACTTAATCCACATCAGAATCCATACCAAGGCAAAAGCTTTACCCATGAACCATACGATACCAGGGATATAGTTCATCACCTGGTCGAATGCTGCTACACCAATGTTAACAGGTGCCCATCCACCAAGGAATACGGTGGCGGCAATACCAGCAATGATAAACAGATTAAGGAACTCTGCCAGATAGAAGAAACCAAAGCCCATACCAGAATACTCAGTATGGTGACCAGCGGTCAGCTCACTCTCAGCCTCTGCCATATCGAACGGACCACGGTTGGCCTCAGCGTTACCGGCAATGAGGAATACGAAGAAAGCGATGAGCGCAGGAATGTGGCCCTGGAAAATCAACCAACGCCAAGGTCCTGTCTGAGCCTCAACGATGCCAGAAATCTGCATCGTTCCTGTCAGGATGACAGCTGTAATCAGACAGAGGCACAATGACATCTCATAAGAAATCATCTGTACGGCACCACGCATAGCAGATACCACAGAATACTTATTGTTGGAACTCCATCCTGCAAGGAAGATACCTACCACACCGATAGAAGAAATGGCAGTCAACAGGAATACGCCCACATTGAAGTCGAGCACCGTTGCACCATTGTTCCATGGCAGGAACGAAAAAGCACCTACAGAACCGATAATAACCAGCAGCGGAGCCACGGCATAAAGCAGTTTGTCGGCTTTATCTACAAAGAAAATTTCTTTGATAAGCATCTTCAGTACGTCGGCAAACACCTGCATCAGTCCCCAATAGCCCACACGCATCGGACCAAGACGGCACTGGAAGTAGGCACACACCTTACGTTCCATGAAAATCAGCGCAATGGCAATCAGCGCATATCCTACAAGGATTCCCGCACCAATCAGCACGCACTCTATCAATATCGACCAGAAGTCGCCCAGTCCCAAAGTGACACGAAGCAACTGGTCTATCCAGTTTGTTATTATTGAAAAGTCAAACATGATATTTTACGTTCTTTTGTTGTTTAACGGTCAATGTCGGGAATCACAAAGTCGATGGCAGCACCAGTTGCCACAAGGTCGGCAATCTTCTGACCACGAAGCATAGGATCAAGCGCACCGGTAAGCGAAAGTCCCATAGGACGCATCTTCAAGCGGTAAGGACTCTTGTCGCCACGTGAATCGAGATAGACACCAAACTCACCGCTGGCTCCCTCAACAGAGAAATACCATTGTCCTTCGGGTACCTTGATGATGGGTTTCTGCTTCACATAGAAGTCACCGGCAGGAATATTGTCGATGAGTTGTTCAATAATGCGCAGACTCTGATACATTTCCTGAATGTGACAGGTATAGCGGTCCATTGTATCGCAACCAGTCATAATAATCTGATCCCATTCAACCTTATCGTACATATCATACGGATGGTTCTTACGTACGTCGTTCTTCCAACCAGAAGCGCGACCAGCAGGACCAGTTACTGCATAGCTGATACAATTTTCGAGATCCATCGGACCAACTTTCTCAAAACGATTGTGAGTAATGATATTGTCACCAAACACATCAACATACTCCTGAATCATTGGTTTGAGATACTTCACGAGCGCCTTCACATTCTCCACGAAGTTGGGATCGATATCATCCTGCAGACCACCGATGCGGTAGTAGTTCTGGATGAGGCGTCCACCAGTGGTTTCCTCCATGCAGTTGAGCACATGCTCACGATCGCGCATAGAATAGAGGAAGGCAGTCAATGCACCCATGTCCTGTGCACAGCATCCCACATACAGCAAGTGTGAGTCAAGACGCTGCAACTCGTCCATGATGGTACGGATATACTTGATACGGTCGGTCAGTTCGACACCCATACCCTCTTCTATCACTCCTACCAGCGCATGACGATGCATCATAGCAGAAAGATAGTTCAGACGGTCAGTCAGTGCGAGCGACTGTGGATAAGTATAGCTTTCACACATCTTCTCAATACCGCGGTGGATATAACCCAAGTGAGGATATACACGCTTCACGGTCTCACCATCAACCACGGTCTGCAAGCGAAGCACACCATGGGTAGAAGGGTGCTGAGGGCCGATGTTGATGACATAATCGTCGTCGGTAAAGAGTTTATTCTGCTTCGAACAGAGATGACCATCCTTGTCGAGCCAGTATTCCATACCATAGTCAGGCTCTTTATCGTCTTCAAGCACATAGTCATCATTAAACTTCCAATCCTTGCGGAAAGGATGTCCTTTGAAGTCATTGCGGAGGAAGAGACGACGCATATCGGGATGACCGAGGAAGAGGATACCGAAGAAGTCATAGACCTCGCGTTCCAACAGATCGGCAACGTGCCAGATGTTGGTCACAGTAGGAATCACACTCTCACCGTCAACCACCTTAGCAAGCATTTTCACGCTGCAACGCTCATGGCTGTCGGTATTTTCGAGAATATAGACACAGCCAAGGCCTTCTTCAGCGCCGAAGTCCTCACCAACAATAGTTACAAGATAATCAAAGTGTTTCTTGTCCTTCAAGTTCTGCATCTCTGAGGCGAACTTGTCGAAATCGAATACTAAATGCTCAAGTTTCATGCGTTCTCCTCCTTCTCTTTCTTCATTTGTTCTACAAACTCCTGAGGCACATCGGTCACCACAATAGGTTCACGGCGATGATCACCCAGACGGCGTGCAACGAGTTCCTCGTTTGAAACACCCAGTTCGCGCTCAGCCTCCGACTGTTTGTGATTCGCACCACCGAAGAACTTCTCGATTTTCACCTTACGCTGCAACTGCATCATACCATACATGATAGCTTCTGGACGTGGAGGACAACCAGGAATAAACACATCCACTGGTACAATTTCCTCAATACCCTTCACCACATGATAGCTTGACTTGAAAGGACCACCGCTAATGGCACATCCTCCGACAGCTATCACATATTTTGGTTCAGCCATTTCATCGTACAGACGCTTCAAGGCAGGAGCCATCTTGTGGGTAATAGTACCGGCACACATGATCAAGTCGGCCTGACGGGGTGAGTTACGTGTCACCTCAAAGCCGAAGCGTGCGAAGTCGTAGCGTGAGCATCCACATGCCATAAACTCGATACCACAGCATGATGTAGCAAAAGTCAATGACCAGAGTGAGTTAGAGCGTCCCCAGTTGATCAACTGGTCGAGCGAACCTGTCACAACATTGACACCGCCTTCGTGCAGATCGTCAATAAGTTTCTCCAGTGTGGCATTGTCTTTGAATTCCTCGTAAGGAATACTCTTGATTTTCGGCTTTATTTCCATTCAAGAGCTCCTTTCTTCCAGGCATATGCCAGCCCGAACACTAATACAACCAAGAAGAAGCCGATGCTCAACAATGCTGCAACACCCATCTCCTTCACTACTACTGCCCATGGATAGAGGAAAACAGTTTCCACATCAAACATGAGGAAGAGGATGGCAAACAGATAGAAGCCTACACTAACCGGCAACCAAGAAGAACCATGAGTAGGAATACCACACTCATAGGGCTCGCCTTTTACCTTGTTGTAGCTTCGCGGACCAAGAAGTTTGGCCATCACATACGCTGCCACCACCAATGTAATAGCCGTCACGAGGACGGTAATTAACAAAGTAAAGTTCATAAAAGTTATAATATTATAATATCGATTTTGCTTAGCGCTTGCAAAGGTACTAACTTTAATCGAAACCACGAAACATTTTAGCATCGTTTTCTCGCTTTTTTCGTGCTTTTTCAAATAAGATACTGCCCGCACATTCACATTTCACATCACAAAGGATAAAATGCCACATTTACAGACCGCCAACTATCAAAGTGTAAAGCATCATCTACAAAACGCTACCACAGTTTCTATTATCTGCTTACATTTTGCTTTCTCGCATAATTCAAGGTGGCACTACTTTAATTTTAGTTAATTTATGGTAGAAAAATAGGCAACGTCTTTGTTTTTTGAATAATAATTTAGTAATTTCGCAGTCGAAAAACAAAAATTCCAAAAACTAAAGAAATATGAAAAGAATCCTAACTCTAATGCTGATGCTGGCAATGGTTATAACCATTTCAGCAGAGAAAAAAGCCAAGTACGTGTTCTATTTTATCACAGACGGAACAGGTGTAAATACTGTGCTCGGTGCCGAGATGTATAATGCCGAAATGCAAGGCCGTATCGGTCGTGTACCATTCTGCATGACCTCATTTCCCATCGTAGGTGTAGCCTCTACATATTCTAACAATAGTGGAGTAACCGACTCTGCCGCTTCCGGTTCAGCTCTCGCCACAGGCGTGAAGACCGAGAATGGTGCTCTTGGTATGCGTCCCGACCTCAAGACACCCGTTACCTCTCTTGCCGTATGGGCAAAAGAAGCAGGAATGAAGGTTGGTGTGGCATCAAGTGTTACCATAAACCATGCTACGCCCGCAGCATTCTATGCCCATCAGCCCAAGCGCTCATTGTCCTATGACATTGCCAAGGATATGATTGCTACCGACCTCGATTTCTATGGCGGTTCAGCTGTTGAAAAGGCAGAAGATCCCAAGAATCATCCTGGTGCTCCCTGCATTTATAAAGAGATGGAGAAAGCAGGATATGCTGTAGCTTTTGGTATGGCAGACTATCAAAAAAAAGCCAAGAAAGCCAAGAAGATGTTGCTTGTTCAGGATCCAAAGCACCTGAATCCTGCCTCAGACATATACTCTCTCCCCTACGCTATTGATATTAAAGACGGCGAGATGACCATCGAAGACATTCTCCGCGCAGAAATTGAATTTCTGATGCGCGACAATAAGAACGGTTTCTTCTTGATGAATGAGATTGGCGGCAAGGTCGATTGGGCATGTCACGGACATGATGGCGCCACAGCATTTGCCGAGGTTGGTGCTGTAGATCGTTGCATCAAGATTGCCTATGAATTCTACAAGCAGCATCCCGACGAGACACTTATCGTGCTCACCGCAGACCACGAAACTGGCGGTTTAGTACTTGCCAACAACGGTCTCTATGCTTTGAACCTCAAAGCTCTGGGCAACCAAAAAGTAAGTATCGACGGATTCACACAGGTTCTCCGCGATCTCCGCAAGCAGACTTCCAATAAAGTAACATGGGAACAAGCCAAGCAAGCTCTGACCGACAACTTCGGTTTCTGGACTGCATTGGAACTCACTAAGGACGAAGAGGCATCTCTCCAAAAGGTATGGCATGAATCTTTCGAAGGCAAGGCAGAGGATGTGAAGAACGAATACACAGCCAATGAACCCCTTGCTGAAGAAGCCAGACACATCATCAACACCAAAGCTCTGATCTCATGGAGTACAAACGGTCACTCTGCAGGTCTCGTTCCTGTATATGCTATCGGTGTAGGTTCTGAGCAGTTCATGGGTCACAACGATAATGCCCAGATTCCTGTCAAGATTGCCAAGGCAGCTGGATACAATATTCCAGGATATCTGAAATAAGAGAAAATCACTTATCAGACTCCACCAATTGCAGAGTCGATAGATGATTGAAATACAATTCCCCAAACAACAATCCCAAGTGTCAAGCACTTGGGATTGTTAGTTAATGCAACCTAAAATAATATCAAACCGTGCGCTCGATGATTTCGAGACACATACGGCTATTGTGATAAGGACACTTCCAGAATCCGGCTTTGTCATCATCCAGATTCAAAGTACCATCTTTACGACGGCTCCAGTGCCACTCGCCATTTTCATTGTCTATAAGGTTCTCCTTAATATATGTCCAACAGTGTTGTGCTTTCTGCAAAGCAGACTCGTCACCGAAATACTGATAGATATTAAAGAAACCTACCACTGCTTCAGCCTGTACCCACCAATGGAGGTCGCTATCCACATAGCCAGTGTCGAGATTAGCTTCATGAACCATAGAACCATCGGCATTAAGTCCTTTCTCTGAAGCTTTCGCCACCATTTCAACGATGGGCTCCACCTTCTTCAATACTTCAGCATCACCCAATACAAGGGCTGCCTCATGAATAAGCCATGAGCATTCGATATCATGTCCATAACTCTCCAATGCTCCTGCACCTCGTTTCCAATCCATATCGAAGAAAAGATCGAGATGATGAGTTTCAGGATTGAGGATACGGTCTGTGAAGATATCTATCAGATTATGCAGAGAAGCCTTCAGCTCATCTGATTTCCATACGCGGTACAGATTGGTATAGGGTTCGATGATATGGAGATGGGTATTCTGCGACTTAGGATAGTTGGCATCAAGTTCCGACAAACGCATATCGGCAATCGGTTGCCAATCGCGTGTCATAGCCTCGATATAACCATTATATTCATGGTCGAGAGCATGTTCCTCAATGCATCGGTAGAGATCGATTGCCACTTTCAATGCCTCTGCATCACCTGTTGCACGTGCATACTCCGACATGCCGTAGATAGCAAACCCAATGGCATAAAACTGTTTCTTGGTATCAAGAGGTTTGCCGTTGCAGTCAAGACTCCAATATACGCCACCATATTCAGGATCAATAAAATAATCGATGATATAATGCTTAGCGCGACTGGCAGCCTCTAAATATGTTTTATCGCCCAACACACGATAGGCAGCAGAGAATGCCCATAGGATACGAGCATTAAGGATAGCCCCTTTCTCGGCATCGGCATGCAAATGTTCATGTCCGTCGATACGTCCATAGAATCCGCCATGCTCTTGGTCCACCATCTTGTCGAGCCAGAAGCGCAAGATGTTCTTCTGTAGAACATCCTGCATTTCTGTTTTCATTGTAGATACAATATTACTCATCGTTATTTCTTAATTGGGAATTTATACGCCAACAGCATCAGCAGCAAGGCGATTGCTGCGGGGAACAGAGAGAATAGCGACCATACCATTGTCAGCACCGAATCGGTAACAGAAGCTGGATCGATAATCGTATTGCCAAAATCGTCTGTAATCATATTGGCACCTGCCCAACCAAGCAACAGGGCAATCAGCGAACCAGAGATAGCCGTACCAAACTTCTGCGACATAGTACCTGACGAGAAGATCAGTCCTGTAGCCGAGGTTCCGAAGTGTTCTGTATGATAGTCCGCCACATCGGCATACATAGACCAAAGCAATGGTGAATAGATACCGATACCCATTGAAGTAAGGATCACCAGACCAACCATCACGCTGATATATGCAGGATCCATTGGTATGAAGAAGAATGCTACCGATGTAACCAGGCAGAATACCGCAGCCCAGAAGAATGCCATACGTTTTGATCCAACTTTCTTGGCAAACCAAGGAGCCACGCCACCGAATACCATACAGGTAACTTCACCGAATGCCATGAATACTGTGAAGTTGATAATCAGGTTATCGATGGTCACATTGCCATGCAGACAGTAGTCAAACATATATCCAGCTACTGCGTAACGGAATCCGTTGAAGAAGTTGGTACAAACAGCCATGGCAGTCATGTAGAGCCATGCCTTGTTGCGAACAAGGTCACCAAACTGTCCAAACGAGAATTTTTCAGCTCTTACTGGTTTCAGACGCTCTTTAGTAAGCAGTCCGCATGCCAGCGTCATGATGGCAGCAACTGCACCCAGTACAGCGCCAGTCACGGCATACTGATGTGCTACACTACCTCCAATCCATTTCTGGAGATAGGGAAACGAGAGCAGGGTGGCAAATCCCATGGCATACGCCCCAATCATGCGATAGGCAGAGAATTGGTTTTTCTCGTTGTCATCTTCTGTCATCACACCCAGCAACGATCCGTACGGTACATTGACCATGGTATAGATCGCCATCATCAACAGATAGAGGGTATAAGCATAGATGCGCTTACCCATATCGCCGAAATCAGGTGTAAAGAGCAGCAAGGCAAACACCAGTCCGAACGGAATAGCTCCGAAGATGAGCCAAGGGCGATAGGTGCCCCATCGTGACTGTGTTCTGTCGGCAAGACTTCCCATCAAGGGGTCTGTTACGACATCGAACATACGCGCTACGAGCATCAGCACAGCGGCATCAGCAAACGACAAACCGAACACATTGGTAAAGAACAACGGAAAGGCGATAGACATCACTTTCCATACTATGCCACCTGCAGCGGCATCGCCCAGTGCATATGCTATTTTTTCCTTAACACTTGCCATAAATAATAAGGTGTTTATTTGTTCAACGACTTGTTTTTAGCCACCAGTTTTTTGATGGTTTCCACACTAAACTGTGTGCGGTATCCGTCAGCAGGTGTGTTCATGCAGTAGTCCACCAAGCGATCGATGGTAGAAGTAGCCACATGCATGCGAGTATCGGAAGAAGCATAGTAGATGAACACTTTGCCATCTTCGTCGGCTATCCAACCATTGGTAAACACAACGTTCATCACGTCGCCAATATATTCCTCACCCTGTGGTACGAGCAGATATCCGCCTGGTTCTGCAATGACCTTTGTAGGATCTTCCAACGAAGTCATATACATATAGAGCACATAGCGCAGGCCGCTTGCACATCCACGTACACCATGGGCAAGATGCAACCATCCTTTATCGGTTTTGATGGGATGAGGACCTTCACCGTTCTTCACCTCCTGAATGGTGTGATAGTGGCGTGCGTTGATAATCTTCTCTTCTTTGATTTCTGCATGGGTGATGTCATCAACAAGTGCCCAACCGATGCCACCGCCTGAACCGGTATCGATGAATCCATCCTGCGGACGGGTGTAGAAAGCGTATTTACCCTCTACAAATTCCGGATGAAGCACCACATTACGCTGCTGACTCTTGGTTTTCAAGTCTGGCAGACGTTCCCAGTTGATCAGATCTTTGGTACGTGCGATGGCAGCCGTAGCAGTAGCAGCGCTAAGGTCGCCGGGCTGAGCATCGTCGTGACGCTCGGCACAGAATACGCCATATATCCATCCATCCTCATGGGCGGTAAGACGCATATCGTAGATATTGGTAGCGGGAATCACATCTTCAGGCATCGTGATAGGCTCATCCCAGAAGCGGAAGTTATCCACGCCATTGGGACTTTCTGCCACAGCGAAGAAGCTCTTGCGGTCTGCACCTTCCACGCGAACTACCAACAGATACTTGCCATTCCATTTGATGGCACCAGAATTGAGGGTAGCATTCATCATGATGCGCTGCATCAGATAGGGGTTATCCTTTTCGTTAAAGTCATAACGCCACTCCAACGGAGTATGTTCTGCAGTAAGAATAGGATTCTTCCAACGGTCATAGATACCGTTACCCCACTCTTCCATTTCATTTTTCTTGGTCAGCAGCGCCTCATGATGAGCACGCAGAACCTTTACTTTTTCGTCAAAATTGCTCATTTTGTTTTGATGATTTATTGTTTTATTATTATTTAATTTTCTTAATATCTTTCAGAAAGAGCGTATTCTCAGCCTCATAGAGTTTCTTAAAATCCTGTGCGCAAGGCAACGAGGGAGACGGTCCGAAATATTCTTCCTTATAGTTGCGCCAAAGCAAGAAGTAACTGATGGGATAGCGATCCATTACAGGTTTCAACACGCGCGTCCACCAAGTTGCATCAGGCATATTCTTCAGTCCACACTCAGTCATGGCAAGCAGTTTACCGTTGCGCTTAGCAAAGTCGCTGAGGAAATTGAGGTCGGCTGTAACCTGGCTTACGAAGTCGGCTTCTGTCCCCCACTGGTAAGCATCTTCACCAATCAGCGTCACTCTATCATTACCGGGATAACGCAGCAGGAATCGTTCTTCGGTCCATCCGCCATCAAGGTTTGGCGAATAGCTCCATAACAGATTGTCAAGTCCTCGACCGTTGAGATAGTCTTGCAACATATTCCAAAGTTGGCGATATTCGGTATCGGTACAGAGTTTCTGTCCCCACCAGAACCATGATCCGTTATTTTCATGCCATGGGCGGAAGATGATGGGTACGGGTTGTCCCTTCTTGGTCTTCAGGCTGACGAGGAAATCGCCTACGCGCTGCATCCATGTTTGGAATTTAGCATGACACTTCCCACCTGGCAATATGTTCTTTACTACCGTAGAATCAGTAACATCCCATGCTGTTCCTCCCGTAAGTGGGTTGCGTGGGTGCCAACTGATGGTAACAATACCTCCACGTTCGTAGTGAGCAATGAGTTCATCGTGTATACGAGTAAAAGGCACACTATCGAGATTTTTCTTGTCGTCCATCTCTATGCCTCCGAGATCAAATCCCATCAAGGCAGGATAGTCGCCTACGGTTTCAAGCACATCACTTCGGTTTTGTTCCCATTCCCATGTCACTCCATAGAAGGGATCATCCTGATGTGCCATCATGTAACCTTTGGGTTGCAAGAGGCGCAACCGCTGTTCCAGTTGTTTGCCGCCATCAATTGTCTTCTTTGCCATGATTTGTAGTGGGCAACCTGCCAACATCAAGGCAGCCATGGCTATCATTGTCATCATCTTCATGGTTTGATATTCATTTGAGTGAGCAACCAGTTTTCCCATTCATCCCATTGTTCCTGATACCAGAAATGGGCTGTCTGCTGATAAGGCGTGATAGACTTCGGACCTTTCACTATATTATAGGTCGCCCATGCTGTAGTGGGTGGCACTACATCATCATTATATCCAAAGGAGAACCATCCGGTTTGTGCATTGGTGATGCGGCGTGCGAAGTTCACTCCGTCGTAATAGCGTGAAGTCTCGATTTGTTTCTCCATTCCCTTGCCTTTGTTCCAATAGAAATAGTGGGGCCATCCGCAAGCCACGCCTTTCAGCGAAGCGGTATGGTCGCAAAGTGCTGCATGCACGGGAGCGTAGAATGTGATGCGGCGATCGAGTCCGGCTGTTGCCAGCGAGAGGAATCCGCCCTGGCTTGAACCAGTCACACCCAGTTCTTTGCCGTTCCATGGTGTGTATTGTTCGATATAGTCGAGTGCACGAATACATCCCAACACCACATGTTTATAGTAGCTCTTATCGCGATTGTCCATGCCAAATTCCCAATATCCGTTGAGTGCACCCTGTCCGAGGTCGTCATAAACAGACTGCTGCATGGTAACGGGAATGCCATGAATACCTATTTCGAGCGTCACGGCACCTTTCGATGCGGTATAGATGTCGCCACCATAGGGGCGCACACCTGCACCAGGCACACGGAGCAAAGCGGGATACTTACCCGGCTTTACGGGTTCACAGAGGATGCCATAAGTGCGTGATCCCCAGCGCACATTCTGGAAGCTCACTTCATAGACGTTAACGTCTTTGGTGCAACGTTCTGGCAATAGGCGCTTGGTAGGATTGAGGTCTGTATGGCGTGCTTCGCTAATGGCATTCTGCCAGAACTGGTCGAAATCGGCAGGATTGACCGTTGTAGGTTTCAACTGTTCGGGTGAGAAGGCTGCTGCACATGCGCCTTTATATTCCTTACCTCCGATAGTGGTCTTCACATCCACGCGGTAGAATCCGGGTTTGGTCATCTTGCCCTTCACGGTCAAGGTACCGTCTTTAAGCACCACGGCGGTTTTCTTCACATCTTGATACATCTCCGGCCCTGCCTCATAGTCGATAACGGCTCCGGCAAGGGGTGTTGCCGATTTGGTAACAGAGATACGGAAAGTTGCAGTCTCTCCTACTTTGTAGGTCCAATCCTGATGATCGGGCACTACGTTGACCTGGATATTGTAGCCTCTGATTTGGGCTGCCACAGGCAGCACGCAGACAGTAGCCAGCAATAGCAGGAGTGTCTTCATAAAATGTTTCATGTTCTTAGTATTTGGACTTTTGTTGTATTATCTTAATGGTTCGTGGGGAGTGTCACGACATTACTGTCGCTCATAGCGCTCTTCCACCAAGCATCGCTACACATGGTGTCTGTAGAACCTTGCTTGCCTTGGTACCACACCATGAAATGTCCCCATTTGGCACCAGCAGTCCAGCAGTTGCCGATATTTCCCTGCTCGCCATTTTCACTCTTACCACATTCACCCAGTACGATCATCTTGGTGGGATAGGCAGCTTGCAGTTCGGTAAATTCCTGTTTGTTTTTCTCCACACTATAGCCATAGAGGTCGCGTGCCACCATATCTACATATTGGTCACCGGGATACCAGTCGTTATCTTGGTTGTACTGTGTGGCGTCGCCGTTAAAGTTTTGCGAGGTCCATATCCAGATCAGGTTTTTCACTCCTTTCTGTTTGAAATAGTCGAACATAGCTATCCAGAGTTTTTTATAGTTGGCAGATCCTTCTGCACCCCACCAGAACCAGGCTTTGCCCCAGCTGGCACCAGATTTCAAGGTAGCATTTCCTGCACCTTCATGGAATGGGCGCCATGTCGCAGCAATTCCTGCATCTTGCAGTTTCAACAAGACAGCCGCCACTTTATCCATTTCTTGATAGAACCACTTGTTTTCCCACGTGCCTTCTTTCAGCGCATTAGAGGCATTGAACGTGGTTTTTGTAGGATCACAAGTCACACCAGAACCATCCATCTTGACTTCTGTATTCTCACTTGTAGGCACATTGAAATGCCACATCAACTGAACAATACCGCCTTTGTCTGCCCAATTCTTTACGGGAGTAATGTCGTTATAATTAATCCATCCGTTACTACCCTGATTAGGCACATAGATATGGATAAAGTCGAAACAGTTCATGGCGGGATATTTACCTGTCAGCGCCTTGACCTTATCGGCAATTTTTGTATTCCAGTTCACATCAGCCATCACACTACTAATCACCTTTTTGCCATACAGACCCAGGAAATAATCATAGAGATCTTTTACCTGTTGGGTTTGTCCTGCCACGAGAGTCTTTGTGATGTTGACTGCGGGAGTTTTGTAGGTTGTGAAACTGAAACTGTAGGCTGCAGTAGTATTTTTCACCAATCCGGCAGGAATGGTTATAGCTACAGTAGTGCCCTCATCGGGGCAATTAGCTTTGATAGTGAGTGTACGTGCAGAACTCTTCAGACTCTTTACCGTACCGCCGGCAATCTGTACTTTGGCAACATCAGTAGAAGTCAGCGTGATGTTCTGGTCATATTTCACATCGATAGTCACATCACCCACAGCAATATCTTTTGCACCATTTGCAGGTGTGACCGATACCACATTAGGAACTGTTGGTTGATTACCACCACCGACATCATTAGGATCGTCACCACCACATCCCACTGCCAATACAGCAGCAGCAAACATCATTAGAAGTTTTGAAATTTTCATGATTTATATTCTCGTTTTATGTATTTCGTAATATTCGACTGCAAAGTTAGTGGTTTTTTCTGAAATAGACCGATACTTTAATGACTAACTCACGTACTATTACTTTTATCTTTCAGATTACACAATTCAACCTTGTTATCAACTGAATTTAAGTACCATTCTTCACATGCCTCATCCCGAATCCATCCCGAAAGCATCCCGAAGAAAAAAGTATCATTACACCTATTATTTTTCAGATTTATGAAGTGGTAAGCGTGATAAAGACTGAACTCAAAATCACATAAAAGAAATTTAGTTTTTAAAAAATTTCTGTACGCGAATACCTCAAAATCAAGAAGAGGCGCATCCTCGTCGGATGCGCCTCTCAAAGTAGGAATCAATTATAGATTTGTTAGGGGAGAATGCAAATCTTCTTCACGCCGCCCAGGTCACCCTGAATCCAGAAGCCACCACCATTGAGGCCTTCCATCATAGCGTCGTCAAATTCTTGTTCAAGTACATCCAAAGAAGGATTCCAGTCTGCAATAGTATAAATTGCTGACCAAGCGGAATTGTTGATCTGTACCTGTCCCTTGACGGTAGGATCTTTATAGATGATCAGCTTAGAGCCTTTCTTCACACCAAGTCCAAGGAGGAAGTCTTTGGTCAAATTGATCTGACCATCAGCATTCCATTGGAAGCTGAAAGGATAAGTAATGTCTTTACCTGAATTGGTCTTTACCTGTCCGGCAATATCAACCTCAAGAGAGATCTTGTAATCCACAGTAACTTTAGTAACGGTAGTATTGTCGTTACCGCCACAGATAGCCAGACCTTTCTCCTTCAGAATCTTCAGATTCTCTGCGTCAAGTACAATCTTAACTTCCAGGTTATCGAATGATCCATTCCAATAAGCATTACCCATCTCGTCAGATGGAACGTAAGTCTTGTTGAAAGCAAAGCCCCCCTCAGTCTTCATAGCGTAATCATGAGTCCAACCAATACCAATGAAGGCGAGCTGAGTCCAAGCATTAGAAGAATTATCTACGGTATAGGTAACAGTCATGATAGCATCAGCAGGAATGTCAGCAAACTTTTCTGCAGGAATCTTGACCATACCATCACCCCAATTCAGGAATACCATTCCAGAGAACAACTTGAGAGTTACCTCTGTTGCAGGAATAATAGTGATGTTATATACAATCTCACCATTTGAAGAAATCAACTTAACCTTTGCCTGAGCAGGAGTTGTTTCGGGGATACCGATAATAAGTTTCTCACCGCTTACGATATACTGGCATGCAACGCCATTAATCTCAACACCGGTAAGTTTATCGACATTCTTCACTTTCAAAGTCATGGTCTCACCTGCCTTAACCTCATCTTCTGCACCAGGAAGTTCAACTGCATAACAGAATACAGCCTCGTTTACAGTAAGTGCAGGAGCATTTACAGTAACACCATTGGCAAGTTTCATCACAGGAGTACCAGTTTTGGCTTCCATAGGAAGTTTGATGCTCAGAGTAGTACCATCAGCAGAAACTGCATCTTTCTCTACGGTTGCTTCAGCACCACCGAAGTCAACGCTCTTCACGAGGTCAAGGTCGGTACCGATAATCTGGATAGTAGAACCAGCACTTGCAGGATTAGCGTTGTAACCTGTTGCGGTTGGCTTAACGAGAGTGAATTCAACTTCTACTTTCTGACCATTTGCCATCACGAGGCGGAGCTTGCCTTCGGTAGCTGTTTCAGGAACGGCTGTCACAACAACCTTATCGGCAGCTACGCTGATAGCTTCGCCAGACAGAGCGTCAGCATTGTCAAACTCTACTGCTGTTACCAGATCCATATCCTTACCAGAGATGGTCAGCGCAGCACCAGCCTTTACAGGAGCAGGAGCAGCTACACAGTCAGAAGGCTTAACAGTTTCAACCATAGCAGCAGGTACCTCTACGTCTGATTTGCAGACGAGATCGATAGCGCCATCGGGAGCTTCAGCAGGCAGCACGAACGAGAGGCTCTTGCCATCTTCAGCAATAGTGACTTCGGTAATCTCGACACCACCAACCTTAACGGCTTTGATCAGCTGCATATAGTCACCAGTAACGGTTACGGTTTCACCAGCCTTGGCAGTAATAGTACCTTCAGCATCAACCTCGTTGCGTCCCTTTACCTTAGCAACGGTAGGAGTACCAACGATGAGACGGTCGTCGCTCAATACAATCTGATAGTCGAGTTTTGCAGCATCGCCCACGGTAAGGTCGGCGGTGTAGAACTGCAGTTTACCAGTCTTGGCATCCTCAGGAACCTTCACCTTGATGGTGTAGCGGTCGTGCTGGAGGAAGTCTTTTTCGCTGACAACCACGTTGTCGGCAAAAGCCATAGAGTGAATCAGGTTGAGATAACCATCCTCGTCACCCTTGATTTCAATCACATCGCCAGGCATTGCCGATGGAGTGATGCTCTTGATAACGATACCCTCAGTATAGGTCAGTGTAGATTTGGTAGTAATCTCCTGGTCGTTGTTTGCCACAAGTACTACATTACCTACCTCTGGACCATCGTGAGGAACGGTTACACGAATTTCACTGGGAACACCAGCCTTCACCACTTCGATAGTGGTAATAGCATCAACACCAGGAATGCGTACTTCGCGAATCTGGTCGAGGTTGCTACCGATGAAGCGCAACTGACCGCCACGCATCACAGGAGAAGGACCGAAAGCATTGAGCGACACACCACCTTGATACTGGTTGGTGTCTAAATCGTCGTTGCTGCACGCTGCCAGTGACAGCCCCATAAGGGCCATCACCAACAGGGTGAATATGTTATTGATCTTTTTCATAATATCCTTTTAGTTATTGATGTGTTATTTGTTAGGAACCACACGGAGGTTGTCGTAACGGAAGATCGGGGTACACTTCGTGCCCTGAACACCACCGTTGATAGGCCACATGATGAAGCTATCGAAACTTGAGATGCTCATTGGAGACGGAGCTTTGGTACCATCGTCGTTATAAACGAACTCGGTGAGAGGAATAGTTACTGTGATCCACTCATCGCCAGTATCGAACGAACCAGTTGACTTCCAAGGATTGTAGAGTGCACGAGGCAGGTCCTTACCACCATCAGCAGAAGTATGGATGTAAGTATTGTTCTGCCAAGAGTCGTTAGCACAGAGCTTATTGTTCACAAAGAGAATCTGGAGTGCACCGGCAGACCAAGGATTGCTTGATGGGATGTAAAGCTCAAACTTGAACGACATATTCTCCCAGTCAGAGAAGTCGATGATGTTGCGCAGAGGCACACCGGCACCTTCCTTGATGCTCATAGGATCTCCGTTCCAGTTACCACACCAGAATGGGAGTTTCAATCCTTCAACCCATCCACCTTCTGTTTCAACAGGACCTAACTGACAGTAAGCACCGCTAATACCACCTTCGGTAGAGTATTTAGCATCAATGTTCCATCCCTGAGGTATAACACCCTTAGGACCTGCATTGTTAGGACCGTCAAAGTCGGTAATGATGTTACGGCTGTCAGCATAATAGAATGATGAATTTCCTTCACCGTAAATGGTAGAAACCTTGATGCGACCTTCTTTTGCTCCCTCTGGAACGATGAATGAGATAGAAGACTGAGTAATCTTCTTGATATTCTCACGAGGAACTTCAAGATTCATTGAGTTGTCGATACCTGTGAAGGTCAGAGTCAGTGGCTGGTTGGGGTCATCTACAAAGTACTGACCGTTGATCTGAGCCAATTCACCTACGTGAACATATTCACACTTCATTGAAGTTACAGCAGGTTCTGGCACCATCACCTTGAAATCGTATGTAGTGGTATCCTGACTCTTGTTGACCATATAGATCTTACCAGTGTTGCTGGCAGGAATCTGGTTTGGAATAGTTACCAACATGGTATGGTCTGTGATATAACTGGTGTTGAGCACAGCCTTCACATCATTGAAATACATTTCCTTGATGCTGGTCAGGTTGTTACCGACAATACAGATACCCGAACCGGTGTATGCCGAAGTCAGCAAAGAGTCCTTTGCGGCAACATCCTGTGGGCGGATATAACTGATCGTAGGATTACCATCGGTCAGTTCGAATTTATCTGGCTCATCTTCACAAGCGGTGAAACCCAAACCCAGGGTCACAACGCCAATTGCAAGGAGAAACCGTTTCATATTTCTTTTCATAATATCTTTCTGTTTCTTAAATTACACATTAATAAGAATAGGTTGCACGGATGTCAACATGTACACTTGGAGATCCAGTAGCCAAATTCGGGTTCAGAGCAACGTCCTCTGATGGGAATGGCAGTGTGAAGCTGTTGGCTGTCACATTGGGAACTTCTGTATCATAGTCATATTCAACCTGTCCGTCGGTAGTGGTGAGGTTCCATGTACCAGACTTGTAGTATGCCTTATACAAAGGATCGCAGTTCCAGAGACGGTTACGGTGCTGAGCCTTAAGTTCGGCAATACAGCTGTTTACATCATAGTATGCACGACGTACGAAATCATACCAACGGTCGCCTTCACCAGCAAACTCCAGACGACGCTCCTTCCAGATCATGTCGAAGTTGAGCGAAGTAACGGCAACGGCAGTAGGAATAGCACGCTGATGAACAGCATTGAAAGCATCAAGAGCTGATTGCTCACTGCCACGACCCAGCAGCGTCATAGCCTCAGCGTGGATGAGATATACATCAGAGAGGCGGAGAATATGGGTTGCAAGAGCTGATGCCATACGTCCGTCGGCAATACCCATTTCAGCCTGGTGGTCTGCTGCATCACCGTAGAGATGCTTCACGTTGTTAGAACCGCAAGGACCTTCGAGCTGCTCTGTTGCAGAAGCATTGTATGACTTGTCATAGATGAATTTAAGATAGTCGAAACCACCCTTGTCGCGCCAGAAATAAGCGTACTTATCGCCAGCAATCATCATGGTAGCCTTACGACGGGTGTCGATATCGGCACGGCTTGCCGGGCTCTGCCACTCTACCAGACGAGAATCCTTGCCTGTGCCATCAATCTTGATGACACCGAAAGCTTCCATCAGGTCGGTAGAAGGACCACCCCAGCCTCCCCATACAGAACCAACCTCACACATGCCTTCGATACCAAGGTCAGATTGCAATGTGTTCTGGCTAGTCCAGTGTGCACCAACAGTCCAACGCCAAGCAATCAAGCTTTCAGGGCAAGTGTTGTTGGAACCACGGAAGATGTCTTCATAGTTGTCCATGAGTTTACGACCGGAGTTATCGATCACGTCTTTTGCATAGTCTGCAGCTTTCTGCAAGTCTTCGTTGTTGAGCGAACCACTCACACCAGCCTTGGTCAGATAAACCTTTGACAGAAGACCTTCTGCGCAGTAGTAGTCGATACGACCTGGATCAGATGATTTGGGCAACAGCTCCATAGCCTTCTCCAAAGTAAGGATGATATACTCATAGACGTCAGCTTTCTCCACTTTCGACAATTCATTGTATTTGCCAGATGCCAACATGGCAGAGTTGTCGTGAATGATGGGGACATCGCCGAAGGTACGAACGAGGTAGAAGTAAGCCATGGCTTTCCATGTCAGACACTCTCCCATGCACTGGTTCTTTACTTCCTGTGAAGCAGAGGCACCTTTCAGAGACTCATATACTGTTGAGCAGTGACCAATCTCAGCCCACAGTGAATATGACATATTGACGAGGTCCTGGTCAGTACCGTTTACTGAGAAGTTGAGGTAAGGAGAATTTCCCCAGTACATATTGCCAGAGAACACCTCACCCACCTTGATGAAACCACGTTGGAAGTCATACCAGGGAGAGTTGTAGAGATAGTTCACACCGGCAATACATGCTTTATCAGAACCATAGAAGTTTTCGGTGTTGTAGTTATCCTCCGTAGGACGATCGAGGAAGTCCTCACAAGAGGTTGTCAGGAACGATGCGGTGATCAAAGCACCGATTCCCAAAACATTTTTCAAAGATATATTAAAATTCATATTGTGTTCTGTTTAGGAGTTATCAGAATGAAACATTAAGACCGAAGGTCCATGATGTTGGTGAAGGATAACGACCATTATCAAGACCAAACACATTGGCACTGGTAGTAGAAGCACCAACTTCAGGATCGTAACCGTCGTAACCGGTGATAGTGAAGAGGTTGGTAGCAGAGATAGTGGCACGAACGTTTTCGAGTCCAATCTTACCTACGAGTTTCTTATCGAAGGTATAGCTGAGGCTGATGTTCTTCAGGCGAAGGTATGAACCGTCCTGAATGAAGCGTGAGCTCCAAGCGTCGTTGTCGTTCGGGTCGTTGATAGAAGCGCGTGGGTAACCACCGTTTCCTGTAGCAACCACATTAGCAATGTTGTTGTACCAACCATCGGCATAAACGCCATCGGCAGGAGTCAGACGAACACGACCGTTGACGTCGGTCAGCTGGTTGGTCCATGCAGAGTTCATGTGAGTAAGCTTCATCTTGTTGTAGTTACCGACCTTGTTGCCTACAGAACCATTGATGAATACGGTCAGATCCCACTGCTTGTAGTGGAATGTATTGTTCCAACCAAAGGTGAAGTCGGGCAGCGGAGAACCGATATTTGTCTTATCCTTTTCGTCGATAACACCGTCATGGTTCACATCTTTATATTTAATATCACCTACGAATGTGGTGTTGCGTGAGTTATACTTGGTAGGATCGGTGCTCCATTCAGCCTTGGTCACATTACCGTTTTCGTCACGTTCTACAGTAACAGGGTTGTTTGACTGCAGGGTGTTAACAGGTGAGTTGAGCAAATCTTCAAACGAAGTATAAACGCCTTCAACCTCATAACCATAGAAGTTGTAGAGTGATTCGCCAACTACTGAACGTGCAACGACGTCAGTCCACTGTCCATAACCAAGGAGAGCGGTTGAGTTAGAGAGACTCTTCAGTTTGTTCTTGTTGAAAGAAATCTGGAAGTCTGAACCCCAAGAGAAGTTCTTGGTTTCGATAGGACGGGTATTGAGGGCGATTTCAAGACCTTTGTTCTCGATGTCACCATAGTTTCCGTAAGGTGCAGCAAGTGCTGAAGAACCGTTACCTGATGTTCCCATGAATGAAGGAAGAATCAGCTGCATCAGCATGTCTGAAGACTTCTTGTTATAATAATCGACAACGAGGTTGACGCGGTTGTTGAAGAAACCGAGGTCAAGACCGATGTTCCACTGTTCCTGAGTTTCCCATTTGATGTCCAAGTTCTTGATGTTAGCAGGACGATAGCTGGTGCCGAGACCTGTTTCCATTACTGACATGGCAGATCCCCATTTGTAACCACCGATATTTGAGTTACCGGTCTGACCCCAACCGAGACGAAGCTTACCATTGGACAGCCATTTCACATCCTTCATAAACTTCTCGTTGGTGAAGCGCCATGCAGTAGCCAAAGAGTGGAAGCCTGCCCAACGCTTGTTAGGACCGAAGTTTGAAGAACCGTCGTAACGATAGGTGTAAGTAGCGAGGTAACGGTCATCGTAGTTATAGGTTTCACGAGTGAAGAATGAAGCCATGGCAGTAGAACCGAATCCGCTACCAATCTGAGGATCACCTGTACCAAGAGATGGATTGTGTACAACATCGCTGGGAAGAGCGGTGTTGAATACAGATAGGTAGTCATACTTCGACTCCCATGCTTCCTGACCGACCATGGCGGTGAAGCTATGTTTGCCGATAGAACCATTATAGGTCAGATAGTTCTTGAAGGTCCAGTAGGTGTTGGAGTTCTTCTGTGAACGTGCCTCGTTCTGCTCTACGTTGTAGTTTCCGAGATGCATAGTGGGGTTGAAAGTCTCACCATGAGTCCATCCGAGATCCCAACCAAATTCAGTATGCCAGGTCACGTTCTTAATAGGTGTTACATCGAAGAAGATGTTACCATTCAGTTTCTGACGTTTCAAAGTAATATCGTTGAGCAGCGCCATAGCGATTGGGTTGGGGCTGGTGAATCCCTCTTTGCTCACTGATGAGTATCCGCCATCGATATTATAAATCTGAATATCAGGAGGTGTGGTCAGCGAATACATGATAATACCCTCTTCACCGTCAGCTTTCAACAGATCTTCATCGGTCTGGCTGTAGGCAACGTTAACACCCATCTTCAACCATGTCTTCAGCTGGGCGTCGATATTGGCACGAAGTGAAATACGCTTAAAGTCAGAACCGATGATAGTTCCTTCCTGGTTCATGTAACCAGCGCTGACATAGTACTTCATCTTATCAGTACCACCCTGAGCACCAATCTGATGCTGGTGCTGGAAAGCAGTGCGGAACACAGCATCCTGCCAGTTGGTACCCTTACCGAGTACTGAAGGATCAGAATATGCAGGGTCTGCCTTTGTGATTTCTCCCTGAGCAACAAGGTCGTTGTAATACTCTGCAAACTCGCGGAGGTTCATCATGTCAAGGCGTTTGGTCTGACGTGACCATGTGGTAGAACCATCATAGGTGAACTTAGCTTCACCGGCTTTACCACGCTTGGTTGTGATGAGCACAACACCGTTGGCACCTTGGGCACCATAGATGGCGGTTGCAGAAGCATCCTTCAACACTTCCATGCTTACGATATCGCTGGGGTTGATGGTTGACAATGGCGAAATGGTTGAAACCGAACCGTTACCGAGCTTATCGCCCAATCCGTAGTCGGCACCAGACTGACCTCCTGACTGGAAGATCACACCGTCAACAACATATAGAGGTTCTGCACCGGCGTTAATGGTAGCTTGACCACGCACGCGAATAGAAGAGGCAGAACCAGGAGCACCTGAAGTCTGTACGGCGGTCACACCAGTAACACGACCGGCAAAAGCCTGGTCGATATTGGTAACATTTGCATTCTTAAGTGCTTTTTCGTCCATGGTAAACGAAGCACCGGCAAGGTCGCTTTTCTTCATCGTACCGTAACCAACGACTACGACTTCATCAAGCATTTTTTTGTCTTCCTCCAGCGTAATGCTATAAGAGGTTTTGCTGTCAACCTTCACTTCCTTGGTAATGTAACCGATGTAGGAAATGACGAGGGTCTGACCTGGGTTAACGTTGAGTGAGAATTTACCGTCGAAATCGGTAGCAACACCATTCGATGTGCCTTTCACCACTACACTTGCACCAATCACAGGACCCATAGCATCGCTAACAGTACCCGTGATCTTCTTGGACTGTTGAACTGCCTGTACCGATGCTTCGGCATGAGCAGCCATAACTGGCGAATACGCGCCCAACAGTGAGCACGCACCCATCAACAGCGCAGTCTTTCTGATTTTTTGATTCATACTTTTAGGTATTTTCTTTAATAAAAATGAATTAACATCGTGTTAGTAAATTGTTGAGAATCATATTCTCTTGTCGTAGCCAAGTCCACCGGACCCGCATACGCTGGAGTATCATTTTGGTCTTTCTGCTGTAATTATTTTAGGATATTTAATATTTATTTTTTATTTCTTTAAGTTTTCAATGTACGGTAGTGATATCAAATCACGTTGCAAAATTAGCATATAAAAACGAGATTTGATAATATTATAATGCTTAAATATAATACTATTTCACCACTATGTTAAAAAACACCAAATAATTAACAAACGATTGCACAGTGTTAAGGCGCACAACTAATAAGTGTATTTTTACCACTATATAATTACACAATTTACACTTTAAGTGGTTTTCGACAGCTGCAAAAACATATCTTATAAATAATACTATTTTTCACACACGATATTTGGTCAGTTGGAAGATTATGCGTACTTTTGCGCTCAAAACCCAAACTATCATAAAATGAAGAAATATCTATTGATGACGTTGGCATCTGCACTGATTCTGTCAGCATGCGGACCCAAGAAGGCAAGCGACCCCTTAGCAGACTCAGGTCGTACACAGCGCACGGAGAATCTGCTGACCAATCTGATGGCGTATGGTGACAGTGGCGTCTATATGTTCGGACACCATGACGATACCGTCTATGGTATCGGATGGAAAGGGGACTCTGCCCGATCCGATATACATAGCGTATGCAACGATTATCCGGGGCTGTTGAGTTTCGACCTTGGACATATTGAACTGGGCGACTCGGTCAATCTCGACGGTGTTCCCTTTGATCGCATGCGCCAAGAAATCTTCACCCATTTCAACCGTGGTGGCGTAATTACATTATCGTGGCATCTGAACAATCCGCTCTCTGGTGGTACTGCATGGGTTGCCGACTCACTGAAGAACGTCGAAACCAAGACTGTGGCTTCGGTATTGGAAGGTGGACAGAAGCATGAGATGTTCTTAGGATGGATTGATAAAGTGGCTGACTTCCTCAACTCACTGGAAACACCATACGGCGTGAAAGTACCGGTTATCTTCCGCCCATGGCATGAGCATACCGGTTCATGGTTCTGGTGGGGACAGGAACATTGCACCGCTGCACAGTATAAAGCGTTGTGGAAAATGACCACCGACCGACTGAAAGACAAAGGAGTGGTAAATGCACTCTATGCTTATTCACCTGGCACAGAAATGGATGGCAATGAATCCAAATATCTGGAACGCTATCCTGGCGACGACATCATAGATGTCATGGGACTGGACTGTTACTGCTCCTCACCTGAGGCTGACACCGTAAAGATTGCCGGTTATGCTGCACAGTTGGATAAGAACCTTGCCACAGTATGTGCCGTTGCCAAGAAACACCACAAGGCTGCTGCTCTTACTGAAACCGGCTACGAGGGAATAAAGACTGCAGACTGGTGGACCAAGACATTACAACCGGTGCTCGACAAGCACCCCATCTGCTACGTACTGGTATGGCGCAATGCTTACGACAACCCACAGCATTACTTTGCTCCGTTCCCCGGTCAGATTTCCACTACCGATTTCGTGACGTTCGTCAACAACAAACATGTGCTGATGCGTAGCGATGTGAACAACATCTACTTTGTGAAAAAGAAAGAATAAGGCGACTTTCATACGTCCCTCTGCAACAAAGCCATCGTATGGTTCAATTCTGTCCCATGCGATGGTTTTGTTTTTTCTTTTGATTAAACTTACTATCTCACTTCTGCGGTAGGTTCCTTTTCTGACCGTAGTATCTCCCATCATTATCCTATTCCGCTCGTATATTGATTGGGATTTACTTGGGACTCATTTGGGATTCATTCGGGATTCATTCGGGACTCATTCGGGATTCATTCGGGACTCATCACACACATGAATAAATGGAATTATGGGACAATAGCGACGCAAAGCGACAACACTATGTAATAAAACCATACCAAAACTAAAGTCGTTACGCCATTACAGTATTACAGTATTACAGTTTTCAAAAACGATTTTTGATGCTCAACGAATAGATTTTTATGATTTTCAAGCGGTAAACAGGCTATAAATCCATATTTTTTTGCTTTTCGAAAACTGTAATACTGTAATACTGTAATATTGTAACAATCACTGCGCAATACACAAGTAAACATTTTTCCAAGAGAGCACATCTGATTATGAAGGTTTATATCACATCAAAGAAACCATACCTAAAACAAATACACTGAATTTGCTATAAATTCAGTGTATTTGCTTGTATGATCAGCACAATGGCTGAGTATAGTCAGTGTGTCTGCTCAGTAAGCGCGGTGGCTATACTGTTTCTGCTTGGTAGCCACATCTGCGAAGCCACCTGCTTGGCAGTTTGTCCGCTAAAACGCCCTTCCTTCTTGCTCTTAGCCTGCACGTCGGCCATAGTACTCCATACAAGTGCAAGTACTACGAGGATAAAGAGAATTCGTTTGCTCATATCATTTATCGATTATTACAAATGCTATCAATACGGCCACTTTGCAGCAGCGACACCTTCGGTGACACCTGTCATCATATTGGTATTAAATACTTTGATGTTTGAACGATCGATAATACTCATGCCATTGCCAGTATTTACATCCCATGCATAAGGAATACAACCGTTGTTGATTGCATAACTTGTCACAGCAGCATACCAAGCCTTGATAGATGCATCATGGATAGGATCTTGTCCGATGGCGAAACGCTGGTTGGCTCCAAACTCTCCGATGATTACTGGAATGCCGTTGTCAACAAACGCAGTCTTCAGCTTCGCCATCTGGTTTTTGACATAGTTCTCAGTATAATTGCTGTTGGCATTGCGATTGGCATCCGAACCGGTATTGCCTTTACCCCAATAGTACCACATTTTTCCCCAACTCTCATCTTTGTTCATCATTGTGAACTGATAGGGATCATAGAAGTGAACTTCCATCATCAAACGACCGGTATGCTTGTCGTTCAACTTAGAATAATAGTTGTTCTTTACCGTCTTGTCGATATTGGTTTCTGGACCTTGAACCACCAATACGCGATATTCGTTATTACCGCCTGTGGCACGCACAGCATCGATAAAGGCCTGCTCATATTCAGCCAAACGGCTTGCCAACTTATCGTCAGCAATATTCTTGCCGTTGTCCTGATAGGCTCCACCGACACCAGGCTCGTTGAGACCAGCAAAGATAACATGGTCGTCATAGTCTTTGAAAGCCTCTGCAATCTGTGTCCAGATCTTGGTAAGTTGTTGTTTCTTGAGTGCTACGTCAGCATTCGCTGTGAATCCGTCGTGCTCCAGCCAACCGCCATCCCAGTGCTGGTTGAGTACTACGTAGAGATCAGCATCAACACAATAGCTAACAATTTCCTTAACGCGTGCCATCCATTGTGGATCGATGGTGCAGTTGTTGGTATCGGTAATATGTCCCATCACCCATGCACAGGGGATGCGCACACTCTTGAAACCTTGCGCCTTTATGAAATTGATGAGTTCCTTGGTAGTTTTAGTTTTCTGCCATGCTGTCTCTGTAGAAACTCCAACGCTCTTCCATGAATTAGTATTGCTGCCAGCCTCCATGGTATTGCCGAGATTCCATCCTGGATACATCAACTTTGCCACTTGCTTGGCATCATATTTGATATTGCCAGAAGGATCGGGCTTAGAATCAGGCTTAGTCTCACCCTTCTCCTGTGTAACACTTACGGTTTTGCTCTCTGCACCGGCTTTTACGGTAATTGTAGCAGTACGCTGTTCGGTAGTGGTATTGGCTTCAACAGTTACATTGACAGGAGTGACCTTCAGCGTAGGAGTTTTCTCACCAATAGTCACCACACACCATGCAGCATCACTTGAAGCTGTAACATTCTGACCGGCACGTGCACTAATAGACTTCTGACCGCCATCTTTAGTAAACGACAGTGAGGTTGGGGTTACGGTTAATCCCTCTACGGCAGGGCCATCATCCGGATCATCATCGCCACAAGCAACAAAAGCCACCGAACCCAACAGGCACATTCCGACCTTCATCAGATAATTTGTAAGTTTTTTCATAGTTTTATTTCCCAATCGTTAGGTATTTTTAGTGTTGCACTAATTACTTATTTTCCGCGAGACAACCAAGCATCACCTTGTCTTTTTTTAAGGCTATTGGGGCATGATTATCAAGGTTTAGAGGTGGAGAAGTCCCATCCTTAAGGCTTGTTTTTTACCTTAGCCATACGATCCACTTGTTCCTTGACCACTTGCAAGGTAGTGGTATCGCCGGCAAAGACTGAGTTGAGGCCTTGTGCCTCTTGTGCAGGATCGTTGGTGTAGGGATCGCCCACCACCCATTGTTCGTGTAGCGGTTTGGCAAATCCTCCCCATCCCCAGAAGTTGCATCCTGCAAATTTTCCGCCGCTCTCGGCATTATCTGCCACAAGCGAGAACACATATTTATAATAGCCATCGCGTCCCTTAGTTGGGGTGCCGAGGTCATATTTCATACCATCGCGGGGATAGCCAAACTCTTCCATAACAAGCGGTTTGCCCAACTTATCGCAGATGGCGAGATGCTTGTCTATATACTCTTTGGTATTCTGACATGCTCGGTCGAGGTTTTCGATGAGTGAGTCGGGCTTTGCCCATCCCCAGTTATAAGGCCATAGGTGCACGTTGCAATAGTCTATATTCTTATCAGCACAAATGCGCTCATAGCAGTCATAGTCGTTTTCGCATCCCCATGAGCCTTCGCTACCTATACTGATCAGGTGGTTTTTATCTATAGAACGGATCAGTGCAGAAGCCTCAGCAAGCCACTTCTCAAAGGCAGGCAGTTGTTCTTTAGCAAAGGCGCGAGGCTCATTGCCTATCTGCCACGACATGATAGCAGGATCTTCTGTATATTTTTTACCTGTATAACGGTTGGTGCGTCCGAGGATAAAGCGCACGTAATCGTAGAAGAGTTCGTGGGCTTTGGTATTGCTGGCATACTGTGCCACAAAATTCATATAAGCTGGATATCCTTCTTCGTTAGGACGTGGAGCTTTTCCTGCACCGGCATGTTGCAGATAGAAGCTATATCCCCCACTCCATTCCCATGAATTGTTCAGATAGAGCACAGCTACCATATCGCGCTTACCCATCTCCATCAACAGATAGTCGAGGCCTGCAAGAATTGTATCGTTATAAACGCCAGGTGCTTCCTGCAGTGTTGGTTCCACCTTGGTCGTCACACCACGCTCACCATCGCTACCTACGAGGATGCGAAGATTGTCGATACCCATGCGTTTCATCTCGTCGAGTTCCTTGACGAGACGGTCGCGGTCACCTCCTTGTCCTTCGCTACCGAGGATAGCACCATACCAGAAGTTGGTTCCTACGTAATAGTATGGTTTACCATTACGCATGAAGTGTCCGTTTTCAACGCTAATATACTGTGATTCTTGCGCTTGCTGTTTGCAGGCACATAATGCAATAGCCATTACAAAAAGGGATAATAGTTTTCTCATTACGAAGTTATTGGTTTCAGCGAATGCAAAGATAGGAATTATTTTTGAAACCCACAAATATATTTTGTGATATTTATCATATTTTTAACATCTCACACAACAAATCACCATTATTTCTTTGCGTGCTATAACATTTTGTTATCTAGCGTTATAAATGCACCTTAAAATCGTCTATGATATAGATTGGTATTCAACAAAGGTGGGGCATAGAGCCCGTCATGGCCCCAGCCCCACCTCTTTTATTTCAGAGAAACGCTATGCGTATGATTATTTGGCTGCGTTGACTATAGCGTCAGCCACTTCTTCCATGCTCCATTTGAAGCTTGATTCCTTACGATCGTTTCCTTCCACTATGCCATTCCAGTAGAAGGCTGCTGCATTATACTGTTTGCAAAGGGTAGTCATATCCGAAGCTTGTTTGCCGGCTTCGAGTTTTTCCTCATGGGTAGAGTTCTTGTTGATGGTGACTTCTCCCTTACCGTTTGAACCATATTCACCTATTACTACAGGATAGCCTTGGTCCATGATATACTTCTTGAGTAGTGCAAACATGTTGGTGATTTCTCTCGTACACTCGGCAGTCCAGTGTTTATTATAGGTATTCACCCAATCATAAGGAGCATAGGTATGTACCTCAACGGCGAGGTGGCTCTGATTACCGCAGGGATCAGTGGGTATTACGAGTTTCTGCAGATTCTTCTCTATAGGTGATGCGGCATAAGTAGTCACAATGAGGTTGCGATATTTATTTTTGCCACCAGTAGAGCGTACTGCATCTACAAAGTCTTGCGCATACTTATTGATATAGTCGAGGTTGGCTTCATTGTTTGGTGTGTTCCATTGGGCTGTAGCGTCACTACCTGTCAACATCTCGTTGTATCCTTCAAAAACGAGTTTTTCACTATAGTTTTTGAAATGGTCGGCAATCTGTTTCCAGAGATACTTAAACTTAGCATTAGACGCTGCATAGGTAGTGCCATCGGCTTTCAACCATGCGGTTTTGTCTGCTCCAGTATCGTGGTGCACGTTGAGAATACAATACATATCGTTATCCAACACATAGTTGACCACTTCTGCCACACGGTTCATCCATGCCTCATCCACATTGCCTGCACTATCCATGTGGTCTTTCCAAGTCACAGGAACGCGGATTGCGGTAAATCCTTTTTCCTTCATCTTCTTCATCAGGAAAGCCTCGGTCTTGGGTTGTCCCCAACAGGTTTCTTGATTCAAACCTGTTGAACCTTCAGCCCATGCATCGAGTGTATTACCAAGATTCCATCCGGCTATCATATTCTTCACAGCAACCGAAGCCGACTCATATTCGTCGCTGCCAAGGTCTGGCTTTTTAAACATGGTAAAGCTGAAAGATACTGGTTCAGATGGTTTCGCACCATTATTAGATACTACATAACCTTGAGGAATGTTCACACCAATGGTCGCGCCTTCTTCCTGACAATCCAAATCGAATTCGAGTGTTGCCACTGAGAATTTCAAATTTGCTGGAGTTGACGTAGTTCCGGTGATTTTGATGTCATCGGCTCCTATTACGCGCTTTGACGGTGTGCTATAAACCACCTTCACGTGAACATTGCCAAGAGCAACATCTTTCGTTCCATTTGCGGGAGTTACTGAGATTGCTTTAGGAGCTGTTCCCGCAGGTGCAGGGTCTTTGGAATCGTCACCACCACAAGCTGCGACAGAGAGTATGATTCCAAAAAATGCCAAGAGGCACAATACTTTTTTCATAATAATATGTTTTTTGTTTGTGAATAATCGGGTGTAAGTCTTTCGCTATTTCATTTAGCGCCTGCAAATATACTCATTTTTGCGTCAACTGCCAAGCTTTTCCTATTTAAAATATATTAAGGCGAAATAACTCTGATGCTAATAATAGTATCGGCACAGCAGAGCATCTACCTATACGCATATAGTTTTCAATGTAATGTATTTTTTCACAGAGTAACAATTGTTTCTTCTCGCGCACACGTGCACGCGACATTTTATTTTTGCTACCATCGACCACAACATGTTTCTTAAGCACTGTGACTCATCTACTTATATAATTCTTGATAAAAATTTATGACCACCAATCGACCACCAATCTGCCCATTTTTGGAAGATTCGACCATTATGTGCCTTCAAGATGGTAGAAAAGCGAGATGGTGAACATTTCACTTTTCGGTAGTAATCTGTAAACGGATTTCACACAAAATGAATACGTTTATAGCATTCTGACTATTTAGCCAGATTGTTTTCCTACATTGCAATACCTTTGTCAAACGTTAGATCATACCTTTGCCAAACGTTGAAAAACACTTGTGTCAAACGTTGAATAACACTTGTGTCAACGTTGGAAAATACTTTTATCAAACGTTGGATAACACTTTTACCAAACGTTGGATAATACCTTTATCAAACGTTGGATAACACTTTTACCAAACGTTGGATAACACTTTTATCAAACGTTGGATAATATTTTTATCAGGCATTAGAAAAGAGCTGAAAATACTATGCAGGCTGGGGCTATCGCCCATCTACACATAAACCAATGCACATAAGCGGATGATTATATCTTTAGACAACGATGTTCGATGGGTGTTCGACAATTCGGCATTTCAGCCTTCAAGCACCGATATAACCAACTGTTTGATTGGATGTTACGCAAACAAGATGTTCGATGTTCGATAAAAATCTGAAAACTGAAAATTATGTATGCGACAACGGCAGACATCAGAAGTTTTCTGCCTGATGATAAGCAATCAATCCCTCCAACGGACTTTTCAAAACTGTGCCAACACAGTAACCTTCAGCCTCAGCAGCCACTTCCAACTCGCTACGATAGTAGAAAGCCATACTTCCAACAAATCCGACAGGCAAATCTTGTCTTTGATACGCTGTCAGATTACGACGAAAGAACTGCCTGAAATTATCAATCACCATGCTGCGTACACCATCTCTATCAAGGTTTCGATGAATAAATGGTGACAATGATGCCAACCATCGATTAGCTAAAGGTTGGCGATAGACACGATCGATAACGTCAGCCATCGTCAAATGAAACTCAGAAAGAAACGCTTCGCGCAAGGCGGATTGAGCAGACTCCTTAAATATAAGGTTGAGAAACTGCCGACCGAGCACTGCCCCACTACCCTCATCGCCAAGAATATAGCCCAACGGCGGAGTGTTCATCACAATATTTTGTCCATCGTACAGACCAGAATTGGCTCCTGTACCAAGGATACAGGCAATACCTTCTGCACGACCACATACCGCACGTGCTGCCCCCAGCAAATCGCCTTCTGCCTGCACATCGGCATGTAAAAATGCCGACATAAGCAGTTGACGCATCATCGGTTGCAATTCGGGACGCAAACCGCTACCATAGAAAGCCACATGACCAACCGTAGCGTCTGGCGGAAGCGACGGAAGAAGCTCCTCACGCAACACGCGATCTATGACTTCAGCAGACTGATGAAAAGGATTGATACCTTGCGTCTGACATTGGCAGACAAGGGTTTCGCCAGCCAGCAGTGCCCAGTCGGTTTTGGTACTGCCACTGTCGGCAATGAGTTGGCAATGTGAATATGAGGTGGTCATCGGCATAGTTCTTATATTTCCTTGCAAAGGTACAAAACTTTTGTGATAATCATACGAAACAAAGAAATAATGAAGTTAAAAAGGAAAAATAAACCACTATCCGGAAGGATCTCATTGGATGTTTACGAATTTTTGTAGGCAGAATAGCGTTAAACTTCTTCATTCGCTTTATCGTCTCAACTTTTCTTTGTAACTTTGCGCCAATAATTACCCAATACAGAACCATCCGATTGAATATGAAAAGAATACTGACGGTGCTCATCGCACTGACCATCACGCTCGCCAGCCATGCTGTGCTGAAAGAGAAAGACCTTCCACAGACCCTACATATCCTGCGATCAGAGCTCACTGACTTTCATCGTGAGCTGACAGAACGGTTGGAGTTGAGCAAAACGCAAAACAAGAAAGTGCGCGACCAACTATTTGCAACCATGGAGCGGTCAAACCAAAATGCACTGATGCTCTACTCGCAAAAACAGGATTATGTATTTGACTTGACCTATGCTTGCCATGAAGCCACCGAACAGTATCATGAGTTTAGGCAGCAACAGTTGCCTTTTAACACGTGGATAAACAAGCTTAATAGCAACATAGCACGCTACGATTCACTCATCGTGTCACTTCGATCTATGCCTGTAATGATGCTCGACGACCATGCAAAAACCGACCGAAGCGTGTGTCTCACCCTCGCCACCAACATTCGCAACAATTTGGAAGAAAGTCGTGGAACAATGAAAGAATACATCACCTTCTACGACATGACGGAGAAGCGGCTCGCCTATCTCAACGACTATGCACAGAAACGATACAACGACATACAAACCAGCATCTTCCGCAATGGTGGAGACAGCTATATTTCCATTCTTGCCAATTGGCCGCAACAATGGACTACCACCATGCAGACGGTCACAAAGAAATACCAACCAAATGCCAAATCGCAATGGGATAGCCGATGGATTGTGGGACTGCTTGTTTCTATCCTCATCTATGCCATCATCGCTACACTACTCAACTATGTGGTTATCCACTATGTAGTGCCGAAGCGATTCCGCACCAAGGAGTTTCTAAAAAAACAAGCCTGTATCACCATGGCCACCACCACGGTGACTTTCGGCCTCATTCTCGCCATCATGCTAACTGTATCACAGCAGCATTTCTTCATCATGGCATGCGGACTGTTGGTCAATTTTGCATGGTTGATGGGTGCCATCCTTATCTCACTCTTGCTACGTGTCAATGGCAGTCAGATTAAGAGCGCCTTCCGCATCTATACACCACTTTTAGCTGTAAGTTTCCTGGTCATCGTATTCCGTATCATTCTGATACCTAACGAACTCGTCAATCTGATATTCCCACCCATCCTCGTGCTCAGCGCCCTGTGGCAATGGAGCGTGATCAGACGCCACAACAAGAACATTCCGAAATCGGACATGTTCTACACCTATATCACACAAGCGGTATTTATCACATCTGTGGTATGCTCATGGATAGGCTACACCCTATTTGCCGTGCAATTGCTCATCTGGTGGACGATGCAGCTCACATGTATCCTCACCATCACCTGTGCGTTGCAATACCTTAAAATTTATGGTATCAAGCACCACTACGAAGAGATGCCCATCTCCAAAACATGGGCTTACGACCTACTCTATCAGGTCTTACTGCCTGTGCTGGGGGTAATATCGGTCATGATCAGTTTCTATTGGGCTGCAGATGTATTCAACCTGACAGACCTATGCTGGAAGATATTCTATGCCAAGTTTGTTGACCTCAGCAATCTGAAACTCAGCATCGTATCGCTGGCATTTGTCATCAGTCTGTGGTTCCTATTCTCGTACATTTGTACTACTGTACTGCAGTTTCTACGCATGCATTACCGCAGTTCTGACCCATCGACAGCAGCAAGCCGAGAAGTAATGGGAAAGAATGTAACACAGGTTTTGGTATGGGGCGCATGGTTCCTCATCACGATGAGCGTACTCGGTGTGTCGCTCGAATGGCTGATGGTAGTGACAGGCGGACTGTCAACGGGTATCGGATTTGCATCGAAAGACATCATCGAAAATATCTACTACGGTATTTCTCTCATGACAGGACGCATCAAAGTAGGCGATTGGATTGAAGTGGATGGAACCATGGGAAAAGTGACTACCATCAACTATACATCGACCATTGTTGAATCGGTATATGGTGAGGTGATTACCTTCCAAAACTCACAGTTGTTCTCAAAAAACTACAAGAATCTGACTCGCAACCATGGGTATATACTGACAACTATACACTATGGGGTGGCATACGGAAGTAACTTGCAACAAGTGATGGAACTGGTTGACACGGCTGTCAACAATATGCACCACCAATGGACTGACCCTACCAAGACAGCAAAATCGGTTGTGGGCGAACTGGCTGACTCAAGTATCAACCTCAAAATATTCGTATGGTCGGAAGCTACCAAGCGTTCACATGTGACAAGCGATGTGCTCAAAACCATCTACGACACGCTCAATGCCAACGGCATCGAGATTCCATTTCCACAACAAGATATACATCTGCACAACAACTAATACTCATACAGAATACAGTTCGCCAGGCAGTTCCGATGGAATTGCCGGGCGAATGATCATTGTAACGTATTAACTGTCGCTATACTTTAAAAATTATAGTAGAGACCGAAAGTCAGATTGTTGCCGTCAAGAGCTACACCATATGTGTTAGTAGCTTTGGCACCATCGTAATCATCCTTTGAATTCTGATAACCCAACCAACCGAAATGGGTAACAAAGCTCAGTTTATCGTTCAGATTAACTGCTACTCCGGGACGTACACCAAGACCGAAAGTATTGTTCTTCACACTACCATTATCAGAGTGGATATAGTCGAGACCAGCATCAACAAATACATCAACACACTTAAATTTCAGAGCGGTATAGCGCAAATAAGGGCTGATACGAAACTGCTTGTCCTTCTGAGAAACAGTAACTGTAGATCCTGCTACTGTCTTTTCAACAGACACTTCGTCCTGTGCATAGCCAAGAACGATACCTACGGCAATGTTATCCTCAAGTTTGAAACCAAGTTCCGGCAGAATTTGGAAGTTGTTCTTGGTTGTTCCATCGTGTGAACTACCAATAAATCCAACACTACCACCCACATAAACCTGGGCACTTGCCACTGTAGCCACTACAAGAGCTACGAGAGTCATGAAACATTTTTTCATTGTTTTGTTGTTTTGAAGTTTAACAATTGAAGGATGGGAAAACCAACCTCCGAGAATAAAATCTGTTGCAAATATAGGGATTCTCACTATAAAAATAGCATATTTTGCTTTTTTTCGAGTGTGGCAATCATTTTGTTGACACAAAATAAGATTATCCGCGTTTTTTTGCTTAACTTTGCCACGTAATATAAATATAAAATAATTTGCTTAACTTTGCGTCTTAAAACATACAGGACAACATGAAAGCAACATTCATTGCAGGGCCTTGCGTTATCGAGTCAGCCGAACTACTCGATACTGTGGCTAAAAAACTGGTGGACATCAACAACCGATTGGGCACCGACATTATTTTCAAAGCTTCGTTCGACAAAGCGAACCGCACATCGATCCACTCTTTCCGTGGACCGGGTATTGACCGTGGACTGCAGATGCTGGCAGATGTAAAAACCAAATATGGCCTACGCCTACTTACCGATATACACGAAGCATGGCAAGCCAAACCGACAGGCGAAGTGGTAGATATAATACAGATACCGGCATTCCTCTGTAGGCAAACAGACCTTCTCGTAGCAGCTGCACAGACCGGGCGTATCGTCAATATCAAAAAAGCGCAGTTCCTAAGCGGACAGGACATGCGCTATCCCGTAGAGAAAGCACGCGAGGCCGGGGCTACAGACGTATGGCTCACAGAGCGTGGCAACATGATGGGATACAATAATCTGGTAGTGGATTTCAGAAACATACCCGACATGCTGGAGATCGTTCCCAACGTCATCATGGACTGCACACATAGCGTACAACGCCCAGGCGGTGCAAACGGAAAAACCGGCGGTGACAGACGTTTCGTACCACAGATGGCTATGGCGGCAAAAGCCTTCGGAGCCACAGGATGGTTCTTTGAAGTACATCCAGACCCAGACAACGGACTGAGCGATGCTGCCAATATGCTGGAACTAGACCGTCTGGAAGAACTGATAACAAAACTTCTGAAAAACGACTAACAACAACCAAACGAGCAATGACAACAAGAGAATACGCCATACAATGTATTAAAGACGAGGCACAGGCTGTGCTCGACATGATACCACAACTGGATGACAACTTCGACAAAGCCGTAGAACTCATCTACGACTGCCATGGAAAAGTGATTGTCACCGGTGTTGGCAAAAGCGGACACATCGGTGCAAAGATTGCTGCCACGCTGGCATCTACAGGCACACCGTCGTTTTTCATCAATCCACTCGATGTATATCATGGCGACCTTGGCGTCATGTCGAAAGGTGATGTGGTACTCGCCATTTCCAATTCAGGACAGACCGACGAACTGCTACGCTTCATACCAATGGTACTCCACATGGAGATTCCTATCATAGGAATGAGCGGTAACCCAACGTCATTACTTGCAAAATACTCCACCTGTCACCTCAATGTCGCAGTAAAAAAAGAGGCTTGTCCACTCAATCTCGCACCTACCAGCAGCACAACGGCAACACTTGTTATGGGCGATGCACTGGCTGTGGCACTGATGGAAAAACGCCATTTCCGACCACAAGACTTTGCACAATTCCATCCCGGTGGCGAACTCGGCAAGCGATTACTGACCACTGCACAAGATGTGATGATTACCGAAAAACTCCCTATCCTATCACCCGATATGCATTTGGGCGATGCCATTATACTGGTAAGCAAAGGTAAACTCGGACTGGGAATAGCTATCGTAGATGGACAAATTGCCGGACTTATCACCGATGGTGACATTCGACGCGCCATGGAAAGATGGCAGGCCGAATTCTTCGACCGCACTGTAGCAGACATCATGACACGTACGCCAAAGAAGGTTTCGCCACAAGCCAAAATCTCTGAAGTACAGAAAATAATGAATCAAAACAAAATACATAACGTGCTCGTGGTCAATGAACAAAACCAACTTTTGGGAGTCGTTGACCGTTATGCTTGCGTATTGTAATAACAGATACTGACAATGAAAGTGCTGAAAAAACTATTAATCATCCTCATGCTGGCCATGCCAATCGCAGCAGCCGGCATCTATTTGTTTAAAACGCTTGATGTGCGCAACGGACTGACCAGTAGTCAGATTAACTGCATACTTAAAGACTCAAGAGGATATGTATGGATGGGAACACCTGCGGGGCTATACCGCTACGATGGCTATACCTTTAAGAGTTTTCAGAGCAACTCACAGGATGGTTCATCACTACCCGACAGCTATATCATCAGTCTGCAGGAAGCATTGGACGGTAACATCTGGGTGCAAACCCTCACTGGATTCTGCGTCTATCACCCACAAACAGAAACATTCGAACGAGATATGAAACAGGTTTATACCGCTATGGGCATTGAAGGACAACCCACCGTGGTATATTTCGATAGACACAAAAACCTGTGGGCTGCCATTCCAAACAAAGGTGTGGTAGCCTATAACATGCAACAACAATTGCTCTATGAATTTGGTTATACCAACGACGCACACGGCGTGCCACAGGGAACTATATGTTCAATCGGTGAATGTCGAGATGGCGCAGTCATCGTGTACAACGATGGACGACTGGTTTGCTGCGACGTAATGCACCAACAGCATACCGTATGGCAGACTGACTTTATTGCTCAACAACATCTGCGCCATACCTCTTCACTCAAAGTCTTTGCTGACAAAAACGATGTGATATGGCTCTACGGACAAGGCACACTGATGCGCTACAATAAAACCTCTAACACTTGGGATACTACCATAGGCAATCAACTGGGACTCACTGGTGTATCGGTGGATCACAGCGTCAATGGCATAGTGGGCGACAAAGCTGGAAATATATGGATAGGTACAGACCGTATGGGACTCATCAGAACAAATACTGAAGCACAAATCATGGAACCTGTACGTCCCACCAACGGTATCGATGCACGCACACAACAGGAAACTATCGGCATACAAAGCCTATACGTGGATGATACTGACCTGCTTTGGGTGGGAACAGAGAAATCGGGTGTAGCATTCTACGGCGACAACATCTATAAATTCCAAAGCAATTTCAATGGCGATATCACTGCCATCGCACAGGACAACAGCGGTCGCATATGGTTTGGTACAAGTGACCATGGTATAATAGGCTACGAGGGAACTCTTGCCAGCCAGAAGGTTTCGTGCATGACAACAACCTCTGACGGAAGCCTTTGGGTGGGTTCACGACAGAACGGACTGACTCGCATCAAAGATGGATATGCTAAGCTCTTCTCTGTTGCCCGTGATAGTGCAAAGACGCTGATCGATGACCATGTCAATGCACTAACCAGCGATAAGTTCGGCAACGTATGGATTGCAACCAACGGTGGACTGCAGGTGTTCAACCCACAGATGAATACCTTCTCCTCATATACACGTGAAAATGGTATGCTCAACACCAACAATGTGACCTGTCTGTTCTACGGGAAAAACAACACAATGCTGGCAGGAACGGCAGAAGGTCTTATCGTATTGAACCTCTCTACACGTGACAAAACCGTGCTGACAGGAAACAAATCAAATCTAAAAACGTTTACCAACAACTATATCACACAGGTATACGAAGACTCAAGAGGATTGATCTGGGTTGGAACACGCGAAGGTTTGAATATTCTGAACTTGGAAAACGACACGCTCAACTATCTCACAGAGAAGAACGGACTCTGCAACAACTCTATATGCGGTATTACAGAAGATAAAAACCGCAACCTATGGGTGACCACAAGCAATGGTATTAGCCGTATCGTAGTGCAGCGTAACCATGAAAATGGTACATTCAACTATGGTCTCTACAACTACAATACCAGCGACGGACTGCAAAGCAATGAGTTTAATATGGGTGCCATACTCACTAAAGCAGACGGAAATGTGCTCTTCGGAGGTCTCTATGGAGTGAACTGGGCAAGACAATCGGGCAAGAACGACCAGGAACGTTTACCAAAAGTGATGCTCACACAGCTCTTTGTAGGAGAAGAGGAAATACAGATAGGTCATGAATACGATGGACATGTGATTCTCGTACAAGCTCTCAACGAGAGCGGGCGCATTGAACTGAAGAATGGTCAAAACAACTTCACCATCAAATTCGCTGCAGGTAACTACAACCAAGGCGAGCGCCTGCAGTTCATGTACTGGATGGAAGGACGCGACAACTACTGGCGCAACGGCGATGCACTGCTTCACGGTGTGAAATTCCGCAATCTCAGCAGTGGAACATACACCCTTCACGTTAAAGCAGTAAGCGCCAATGGTGCTGTCAGCAATAAAGAACGTACCCTCGAAATTGTTATCGACCGCCCATGGTGGTTGTCATGGTGGATGCTCACCATCTACGTTGTCATCGCCATCATCATACTATGCACTTGGCGATATGGATTCAAGAAGATGAGAACACTGATGCTCCACAAACGCACCGTTATAGACGAACTGAAACGACAGCGTGAAGAAATAAAACTGGCAAGTGATGACCTACGCCAACCTATGGCCAGAATGACAACAATCATCGGGAATCTTTCTGAACAGGAACACTCTCTTGAAGGAAAAGAACAACTCAACTCTCTCCACTTCCAAATGCTACAGGTCATCACCCGTATCTCAGAAATGCAATCAACACTGGAGCATCCGGAAGAAAAAGCCGAGAACAAAACCCATGACAGACTGGAGTTGGGTGCAAGAGGTAGTCTCGATTTGTCGCAAGTAGAAGCTCCTGCACTGACGGCAGATATCAAGCCTATACGCATCGAAACTACCACTCAACAGGATATTCACGTGATGATAATCGATGATAACCACGAGTTTTTGTCGTTCCTCAAAGCCCATCTGCGCGAAATTTACCATCTACATCTCTATGATGATATTAAGAAAGCACGGGCTGAAGTGGAAGCATTGCACCCTGACCTCATTGTCTGCAAAGATGACATGAACTATATGACAGGTAGTATGCTCTGCAACCAGTTGAAGAGTAATCCACGTACCGAGCGCATCAAATTCGTACTATTGACAGATCAAGTGATGTCTCAGGAAGATATGAACAACAATAATATCACGCTCTCGGCTGACGATTATATTGCTAAACCGTTTAACGTACAAGAGGCTGTCTCACGTTTCAACGTACTACTCGGACTGGGTGCCGCTCTGGTAGATCACGACACTATCGAAGGCTATGAAACACGCCGACTGGAGAGTCAGAACTCCAGCATGACAACAGCTACGTTGACCAGCAAACCCAGTAGAAAGCCGATTGATGAAGAAGCTACAACTCCTGAGCCGTCAACAACTGACGAGCAAGAGCAGAAGCAAGAAGACAAACCCGTACAGAGCGGCAAGGAAATTGCACGTCAATACTATGGGGACGGTACTATCGGCGACTACTCTATGAGTAGCATCATGGACCAACAACTCATGAGAAATGTGGAACAATATGTACTGCAAAATATGAGCCGCGGACAAATCAGCGTAGAAGAGATGGCTTCGGCGATGGGTATGGGACGTGTACCTTTCTTCCATAAGATACGCAATATCACAACCAAGACACCTGCCGAACTGGTTCGCGAAATTCGACTGAAACATGCCTGCACACTGCTGGTCAATACCAACCTCAACCTCAATGAGCTGGCTATCAACATCGGATTCATGACTGCCGAAAACTTTATCAATATCTTCCAATCCAAGTATGGCATGACTCCACTGGAGTACCGAATGAAACACAGCAAGTAATAGTAACAAAACAATCCAGCAAGCAGCAAGAAAACAAACATGTTACAACATAAGGTTCTAACCCTGTTTTTCCTACTATCACTATCAGCGAGTGCTCAAACGAGCGACTCGCTGATTGTTCGTACACTCAAAGCAAACGGAATACGCTTCTCTCACGACAATAGTGTAACACTACTCATGTCGGGACAGGAGAAATTCGACGATATGTTCAAAGCTATCCGACAAGCAAAAAGCAGCATCCACCTGGAGTATTTCAACTTCCGCAACGACAGTATCGCATCGTTACTCTTTGATATTCTCAGAGAGAAACGCCGCGAAGGTGTAGAAGTAAGAGCCATGTTCGATGGATTCGGCAACGACTCCAATAACCAGCCGCTACGCAAACGTCACCTTAAGAAATTGCGTGCCGACAGTATCAATATCGTAGAATACTCCCCTATCCGCTTCCCTTGGATTAACCATATCTTCGGTCGCGACCATCGAAAAATTGTAGTTATCGATGGTAAAGTGGCTTATACAGGTGGAATGAATGTGGCAGACTATTATATAAAAGGTACGAAACAAGTAGGGGAATGGCGCGATATGCACTGTAGAATAGAAGGCGATGCCGTCAACGAACTGCAAGCCATATTTATCAGAATATGGAACCGTACTACTGGCGAAAATGTACATGGCGCAAAATACTATCGTGGCGGTACAGACACAAAATTTGCAGGACTCAAGCCCGATACGACAGCAACAGCAGGCCGAAAGACAGTAGCTATTATCAACCGCGAGCCCTATCGTACGCCAGCAATTATGCGTACCTTTTATATTAATGCCATCAATCAGGCACAAGATTCTATCAAGATTATCAATCCCTACTTCACACTCATTCCCAAGGTGACAAGGGCCTTGACACGTGCTATCCGCAGAGGTGTAAAGGTTGAAATCATACAGTCAGCGAAAAGTGACATTCCCCTTACACCAGACTGTGCCTACTATCAGGCACATAAACTGATGAAGCGTGGTGCCACTGTATGGATGTATAAACCCGGTTTCCACCATTCTAAAATCATGATGGTTGACGGACGTTACTGCACGGTAGGTAGTACCAATCTCGATGCCAGAAGTTTGAAATGTGACTTTGAAGAGAATGCAGTCATTGTAGATCGTTGTACCACACGCGAACTTGATGAGATGTTTATACGCGATACAAAAAAGAGTTTCTTGCTAACTCCAACAACATGGAAACAATTCCGTACCCCATGGCAGAGATTCGTTGGTAAGTTTGCCCATCTCTTAGCTCCACTACTCTAACTCCATTTCTATGCCACATAATACTGTCATATCCATTTGCAAAGCATTGGCCATCATACTGATGGTCATCGGACATGCCGACTGTCCCGATGCTTTAGGAGCGTTTCTTTATGAATTCCACATGCCACTGTTTTTTATAACAGCCGGCTATTTCTTCTCTGTGCGATACATCAACGACGAGGCGACCTTTGTCAAAAAACGCTTCAAAGGACTATATCTTCCTTTTGTCACATGGTCGGTATTCTTCCTTATCCTCCACAACACGATGTTTGACATCGGTATTCTCAATGAGCAATACGGCAACTGGACCGGTGGAGTGACCCATCCCTATAGTCCTCATCGCATACAACAAAACCTTTGGACTATCTTTACTGCTATGGGGGGATATGATGAGTTTCTGTGTGGAGCATTCTGGTTTTTCCGTGGTCTGCTTGTAGCAAGTATCGGTTTCTTGGTTTGCTATAAGATTTCAAATAGAATTATAGGTTGGACAGACAGCACGCTGCAACAGCATACAGCGGGCAATACAACTGACAATACTACATGGAGTTCAAGAATAAGGCTGGTAATCTGTAACCACCGAACAGTCATTACCACGCTCTTGGTATGCTTGATTGCATTACTGCTTGCAGGATGGAAAGCCTATGAAGGCCTTCGCATTATCACTTTGGTACAAGGAGGTTACAGAGAATTGATGGGTATGTTCTTCTTCGGATGCGGATTTCTGTTTCGCCAATGGGAAGGACATTATAAAGCCACATGGTGGTCAACACTTGTGTTTGGTGTTGTAGTATGGTTGTTTTCCCATTATCTCACTGCCAACATGAACTGGCGTTCCACCTACACACAGTTTTTATCACTTCCGATTCCAGCCTTTTGTGGTTTTCTTATGACCTATAATATCGCACGATGGCTTGACCGTCATCCTGGACGTATTCATCGTTTTCTTGTATATTGCGGTGACCACACCCTGCCTATCTTCGTATTCCATATCATCAGCTACAAGGTTGTAAGTCTATTGAAGATTGCCTACTATGATTTGGATTTCGCACAAATCGGTTGTCACATGGTAATCCACTACAATGCCAAGGAAGATTATTTCTGGATACTTTATGCCATCGCAGGAGTTGGCATCCCATTAGGATGGACCTGGTGTTACCATAAGTTGAAACCCGTATTAGACGGTTACATCAACCGATAACGGGTATATCCATAATCCCTATAATATAACACAATCAAAATAATCCCAAATGCTGTCAGGAGAAACGCTGACAACATTTGGGACGAATATACTTAGCTTATGAATATCTGTTGTTAGGAGAATACAAGGTCGAGCATAAACTGTATCTCCGTAGGGTCAATACCTCTTTCGCCTAACATCTGTCGGTCGAAATAATCAACATCATAGATTTTCTTATCTATCAATGAAAGATGCTTTCTAAAACTATCGACAGCATCCTTTACCTTTCGTTGCAACCAAAGACAATAACCATGGTTCAGATAATCGTCTGCTTGCATCATCTCCATCTTTATCAGCCGTTGGTAGAAAGTATCAGCCTGTTGCTCCCGATGGTCACAAACCAGAGTCCATGCCAATATGCGCATCACGGCAGCATCATCGGGGTGTTCATAATTGAGGCGATAGAGTAGTTGAAGACTTTCTTCATATCGCTTCTGATATAACAGACACACAGACTTATTGAGCATATAGCCCATTTTCTCTGGGCATTGTGCTATCAGTCGATCGTAGAGTTGTTCTGCCTTCTCATAGTCGGCATTGCCAAACAACTGTCGGGCATAGCCTGCTTCAGCGCGTTCATTATTGGAATCACACTCATAAGCCTTCTCGTAGTCACCTATCCACAGATAATACTGCAATCCGCGATGACTTTCTGCATAACTGTCGAGCAATCTTCTGCTACTTTCCGCCATCTTGCGTCGGCGCAACAGTTGCACTACATCATCCTTAAGCGGCTCTATCTTTGTGTCTCTAAATACCTCTCGATCCATAAAGAGACATTCCCCCATTTCGTGGTCATCGGTTACATGAAATGGGTTGCGATATTCGCTACGATAGGAATAAAGGCGGAAAAAACGATAAAGGTCCATAAGATATGATCGGCGCAATCGTTCAGCAGTGGGCTTAATACCCTGGTTGAGCATATCCAGCGGAACATCTCCCTGGTCCATAGTTTTCAACACTTCGGCAGGCATTGCATGGACAAACTTCTCAAAGCCTAATGCCATCGAGTATTTGTCACTATTGCAAAACTCGCCATTTGCCACTATCTGTCGGAGGAATGGATGCTTATCGCATGCCGCTTTGAAGGATTGCAACTGCGGATGGTCTATAAAAAAAGGTACAAACCAATTGCTCATATCTCGGAAGAAATCGAAACGTTTCATCTGTGAGAAACCACCGAAGAATACATCCGAGCCTTGTTTCTGCATATCCACCATGCGTCCAAACGATTCTTCCATCTTCTGCATTTTATCATCAAACTCTTCCGGATGGATCATCTCTTCGATATCTTCCTCTTCAAGCGCCTCAGGTTTGATGTGTAGCGGTTTATTTTTCAGTATATCTGGAATTATTTCCTGTTGTATTTTTGTTGCGTCGCGCTCCGTACCCATACAATAGACCATCTGCATCTGCAGTTCGGTAAGTTCACGACATATGGTGTCTGACTGCAAGAGTTCTTCTATCATTTGGCGCTGTTCCGGATATACCTTATTCCACTGTTCGTCCATTCCCAGCACCCATCCCACAAGTGCTCTTTGCCGCACAGCCTCGTCGGTGCCATGGCGATAGACACGAATCATGGTTTTGAATTTTACAATATCAAACTGGATGAGCAACGATAGCGTAATTGCCGATACCAATATCTGCTGATCGTTTGTATCAACTGCAGGTGAGAGCAACAGTTCCTCTATATCTTGCCCCACCGAAGCTGGCCATGAATTGGTAGTCAACAAGAAGTTGAAAAGATTATTTATACGATTTTGGTGCTCCGCATAGAGTTGTCGGCTCTTCTGTTCTCTGACATGCGGCTGTTCGAGCGACAGCATGGCGGTATCTGCCACAAAGGATTCCAATTCTTGTCGCATTTGCCCAATAGAGAGTTTTGCTTTTTGGCTTCTTACCTCTGCGTGTATGGCTGCGAGATTTTGTGTATTGCTAATTTTATCATACAATGCGAGATTGGCATAAAGCACAAAGACACGTTGCAACAATTTCTGATAGATTTCCTTATAGACGGGCACATCCATATTGTCCTGCCAATCAGTGCACAGTTGACTATATTCGTCCTTAATGGCATCAAGTTTTTGGGCAGTATGCACCTGTGGCCACGCTGCCAGCAAATTCTCCATTTCTGCAATGGCCATACCTACACTTCCGTATCTAAGTGGTATGGCTACCCTTGCCAAATGGCTGCCCAGCAAAGAAGTTTTGTCGGTCATCGGCATTTTTATCGTTAATGTTTTTTCTTCCACCAATTCTCCGCACGTGCCACATCCTTGTCTCTGACACCAGCAGCATGGCGATATTTCATTTCTGGTAGAGAGTCAACTACCTGCTCGGTTGTCCTGCAGTATTTTACTATCAGAGGTTTATAGTGCTTCACACCATATTTATTGATAGAGTCACATGCTGCATTATAGGCTTTCATAAAGAGTTCAAGCTGACGATGGCGCTCTGGACGACGCATCTCCACTTCTCTGAAAGCAAGTACACCCATCCATGCATCTATCTTCCGCGTATCAAGCAATACATTGTTTTTGCCAATCCTTGCTGCCGTAGCCTGCGGTTCGGTCATGAAAAAAGCATCGAGTTCATTGTTGCGAAGCATTTGCAAACGCACATCCACATCGTTGATTTGCACTCGGAAGAGCTTTTCCGACTTGATTTTAGTTGAATCAACCACATAGTCGCAAAGCCAGTCAGTAACAGAATAGCGCGTCATTGCCACCATTTTATCATCCAGCTGTTTGAGATGTTTGAGACGTGCATGACGATTGGCTACAAGTTGCCAATAGGCATTAGTAGTCGCCATATATCTCAATGCCGTACCTTGACGGGTCATACGGGTTGCTCTTATCAAATCGGTCATTACACCTTCCACTCTTCCACGCTCAATGGCTGTATCACAATCCATCTGCGCCATAAAGTATTTCAATCTGACACCGCCGTTCAGCGTATCATATAATTGGTGGTGTTGGGCTACAAAGAGAGGCAGACAGTCCATGGTGGGCATAACTGCAATCTTCAGCGCTGCCGAATCTTTGCGCATTGCTTCAACACGCTGTTTGCGTGTCAGTTTCTTCGTTTCCTCATACGATTGTCCACATGCTGCTACAAGCAGCACAAGAACCAAAGCGGGTATAATTGTTCTCATGTTAATCATTTGCATGCAAAAGTACGAATAAATTTTGTAACACCGAAAAAAAATCACTAACTTTGTGCCTATTATGGCAAAGGATAAGATAGCATACGTCTGCTCTAACTGCGGACAAGAATCGGCAAAGTGGATTGGCAAATGCCCATCATGTGGACAGTGGAACACATTCAAGGAAATCCGTGTGACTGACACGCGCCAACAGGCAGCGTCGGCTGCTGCGTCTGTAGGACATCAGTTGCGTAAAAGCAAAACACTGACCCTGCGCGACATTAGTGCAAAGGACGATCCTCGCATCGATCTGCACGATAACGAACTGAACCGTGTACTGGGTGGCGGTCTTGTACCAGGTAGCATTGTATTACTGGGTGGCGAACCGGGTATTGGCAAATCTACCTTATCCTTGCAGACCATGCTCCACCTGACCGATCGCCGTGTGCTCTATGTCAGTGGTGAAGAGAGTGCTCACCAGTTGAAAATGCGTGCTGAACGTATTCCACATGAAGAGAGCGACAATTTCCTGATACTATGCGAGAACTCCTTGGAGGCTATCTTTGAACATATTCGTGATGTACAACCCGAAGTGGTCATTATAGACTCCATACAGACTATTTCCACCGAAGATGTGGAGAGTTCTGCTGGTAGCATATCGCAAGTTCGTGAATGTGCCTCATCGCTACTTCGTTTTGCAAAGACCAGCGGTGTGCCTGTCATTCTTATTGGCCATATCACTAAAGAGGGCACACTGGCTGGACCGAAGATTCTCGAACACATTGTAGATACAGTGGTGCAGTTTGAGGGTGACCAACATTATATGTATCGCATTCTTCGCAGCATAAAAAATCGCTTTGGCAGCACCAGCGAACTGGGTATCTACGAGATGCAACAATCTGGTTTGCGCCAGGTGGAAAACCCTTCCGAACTGTTGCTCACCGAAGACCACGACGGTCTTTCGGGTGTTGCCATTTCATCCGCCATCGAGGGTGTTCGCCCATTTTTGGTTGAAACACAGGCTCTGGTTTCATCGGCTGCATACGGCACGCCACAGCGCTCTGCCACTGGTTTCGACCAGCGTCGTCTGAACATGCTATTGGCTGTTTTAGAGAAACGCGTAGGCTTTAAACTAATGCAAAAAGACGTTTTCCTGAATATCGCCGGTGGTCTTCGCGTCACCGACATGGCTATGGACCTATCAGTCATTGCCGCTGTACTGAGTAGCAATGTCGATACACCAATAGAAGAAGGTTGGTGTATGGCAGGCGAGGTAGGTCTTAGTGGCGAAGTGCGCCCAGTGGCTCGCATCGAACAACGCATTTCCGAGGCTGAAAAGTTGGGATTCCAACATATCATCATCCCCCGCTACAACCTCAGTGGACTGAATCAAAAGAAATTCCACATAGACCTTGTCCCGGTGCGCAAAGTAGAAGAGGCATTAAGAGCCTTGTTTGGATAATACAGAAATTTGAGTTTTAGAAAAATTTCGACTACACGGCCATACAAAAAGCATATTCACCTATATAGCAAACACTTACATTTTTGATCGAGTGGTCGAATATTTTAAAAAATCGAATTATTTGTATCTTCGCCTAATAGAATCACAATAGATTCAACAGTTGAATATCTCTATATCACTATCGCATGGACATTTCCACATCATATCAGTCATCATAAACGGTAGTATCCTCAATACCAGCCTCTGCTAATGCTTCGCGACGCTCCACACAAGTACCACATTTTCCACAATGGTGCTCAGTACCCTTATAGCAACTCCACGTTTCTGAATAATCTATGCCGAGTTCTTTTCCACGTCGGGCAATATCCGCTTTGGTCATGTTGGTATAAGGCGAACGCAGCCTTACGCCAACAAATGTTCCTGCCTTAGCAGCTGCATCGAAAGCCTCAACAAATTCTGGACGACAATCGGGATAGATAGTATGGTCACCGCCATGATTAGCCATCATGACATAAGCCAACGAGTGACTTTCTGCCACACCAACGGCAATGGAAAGCATGATACCGTTGCGAAACGGCACTACTGTCGATTTCATATTGTCATCATCATAATGACCTTCAGGAATAGCATCGGCACCTTCCAACAAAGAACTCTTGAAATACTTCCCCATAAAGTCGAGGGGAATGATTACATGGGGTATGCCCAAGCGTTTACAATGCAGTTGGGCAAACGGAATCTCCTTGCCGTTGTGGTTACTACCATAGTCAAATGAGATGGCAAGCGCTATGCGTTCGTGCTCATCATATAATAAGGTGACGCTATCCATACCGCCACTCAAAATCAATACTGAATCTTTCATTCCTTTATCTGTTTTACACAATTTGGGTGCAAAAATACAAAAAAAAATAGTACCTTTGCGCCGTTTTATTTTTTTTCACACAATGTACAAACCAAATTACAATCAGTGCAAGGCCATCCGCTTCCGTCATTTTTCACGGAAGGGATATGCACTCTTTGCCTGTGTTGGACGTGTGGTTACCATCGGTATACTGAGCGTAGCGACCTTGCAATCTGCAAGTGCTGCTGAAGTTTCAGCAAAAGAATCCGATACTGCAACCACCGACTCTATCCCAACCACCAAAGAGGCTCAGCTCGACGATGTTGAGGTGACTGGCTCACGCGCTCCACTTGCCAACGGGCAAGCTGCGAGAATGGTTACTGTACTGAGTCGCGACGAAATTCAAGCGGCGCCAGTACAAAGTATTAACGACTTGTTGAAGTATGCCGTCGGTGTCGATGTGCGTCAACGCGGACCTATTGGTGCGCAGACCGACATTGGTATTCGTGGCGGAACGCAGGAGCAAATTGCCATCCTGCTCAATGGTATCAACATCTGTGACCCACAGACTGGCCACAACGCATTCGATTTTCCTGTAGATATCAGCGAGATTGAGCACATTGAAGTGCTTGAGGGTCCTGCCGGCCGTGTCTATGGCACGTCATCTCTGGCAGGTGCCATCAACATCGTGACAAAGCGCGAGAAACAATCGTGTGCCGATGTACATGCCGAAGGTGGTTCGTTTGGTTATCTCACCGCCGGTGGTCGTTTGGTGTTACGCCCCGATAATTCGCCACTCACTTCGAGTCTGTCGGCCAGCATGACACGTTCAGATGGCTATAGTCGCTCTAAAGCTGGAAGTCTGAATAGCGACTATCAAGGAGGAAAAGTGTTCTATCAAGGACGGTACGACAGCAATCTATTGAACCTCAACTGGCACGCAGGGTTGAGTTCCAAAGGTTTTGGCAGCAACACATTCTACAGCGCCAAGTTCGATAACCAGTATGAGCGTACCACCAAATTCTTCACTGCACTGCAAGGAGAAACACGTTGTGGCGCTCTCAATTTCCGTCCCTCGGTATATTGGAACCGTAGCCAAGACCGCTTCGAACTGATTCGCGGTTCGGAAGAAGCTGTGCCCTACAACTATCACAGAACCGATGTGTTCGGACTAAGTCTCAACAGCTGGTTTGATTCACCACTTGGTCGTACTGCTTTCGGTGCAGAATTCCGTAATGAAGACATCATCAGTGGTAATCTTGGCGAACCACTCAATACACCCATACACATCCACGGTACAGAGCGTGACTACAAATATGGACTCAATCGTTCAAACCTCAGTTTCCACTTAGAGCATAATATCTTGCTGCGACAATTCACGTTGTCAGCAGGATTCATTGCATTCAAAAACACTTGGAACGAAATGCCGTTCACACTGTATCCCGGTGTCGATGCCAGCATGCGCTTGGGTGATCACTGGAAAATCTATGCCAGCTACAACTCATCGCTACGTATGCCTTCATTCACCGAACTCTATTATAGTGTAGGCGGTCACAAGGCAGACAAGTATCTCAAACCCGAAGAACTGCGTGCCTTAGAAGGCGGTGTCAAGTTCTATTCTGCAGCACTTTTGGTTCAAGCCAGCATATATCACCACCACAGCCGTAACCTCATCGACTGGGTGCTTGACCCCACAGCCGAAGAACCAATATGGCAGAGTGTCAACTTCACCAAGGTCAACACCATCGGAACGGAAATTTCTGCTCGACTCGATTTGGAACATCTATTCCGTCTGCCACAGTCCTATCTGTCGGTAGCCTATAGCTACAACGACCAAGACAAGGCCGACGAACATCAGTTGGAGAGCCAGTCAAAACTGGAATATCTGCGCCACAAACTGGTAGGAACACTTCAACTGACTCCTATCGACCATTGGAGTTTCCTTGTCAACTACAGAATGCAGAAACGTACAGGCACATATCTCACGGTAGATGGCGTCACCAAGCCCTACCATACCTACGACCTCGTTGATGCAAGACTGACTTGGAGTCAACCCACTTACAGCATCTATGCCCAAGCCAACAACATCTTTTCGCGTAACTATGTCGATTACGGCAATGTAGAGCAACCCAGTGCATGGATTGTGGTAGGAGCACGTCTGCACATCAATCTATAAGAAACAACAAACATCCTTATAAAATATAGCAAAAAGGCGGAGTTGACTACATTTTGTCAACTCCGCCTTACATTATATCAGTAAATCGTCTAAAAAACTTAAAATTATCTATCGAAACAACCGCAATGTTTAATCTTTTTCGTAACTTTGCGTGCGATTAAATGGAAACATTAAATTCAACTAACAATATTATAAAGCATTATGAAAATCAAAGATTACAACTTTGCCGGTAAAAAGGCTATTGTCCGTGTAGATTTCAATGTACCCCTCAAAGAGGGTAAGATCACAGACGACACTCGTATTCGCGGTGCTGTTCCTACACTGAAGCTCATCCTCGACGAAGGTGGTGCACTCATCATCATGTCACACATGGGCAAACCCAAAGGAAAAGTAAAGCCCGAACTTTCACTGGGTCAGATTAAAGACGCCGTTGCTGCAGCACTCGGTGTACCCGAAGTAAAGTTTGCTCCCGACTGTGCAAAGGCTCAGGAGGCTGCTGCCGCACTGAAGCCCGGCGAAGTGCTCCTGCTCGAAAACCTGCGATACTATCCTGAAGAGGAAGGCAAACCCGTAGGCATCGACAAGGAGGATCCCGCATACGAAGAGGCTAAGAAAGCTATGAAGGCCAGTCAGAAAGAATTTGCCAAGACTTTGGCATCATACGCTGACTGCTATGTTATGGACGCTTTCGGTACTGCACACCGCAAGCATGCCTCTACCGCTGTTATCGCTGACTATTTCGATGCCGACAACAAGATGCTCGGTCTGCTCATGGAGAAGGAAGTAGCTGCTGTAGATGCCGTTCTCGGCAACATCAAGCGCCCATTCGTAGCCATCATGGGTGGTTCAAAAGTATCTTCAAAAATCGGTATCATCGAGAATCTGCTCGGCAAAGCCGATAAGCTCATCCTCTGTGGTGGTATGACCTATACCTTCGCTAAGGCACATGGTGGCGAGATCGGTCAGTCTATCGTTGAGATGGATAAGCTCGATGTAGCGCTCAACGTAGAGAAGCTTGCTGCTGAGAAGGGTGTAGAGTTGGTAATGGCTCCAGATGCTGTTTGCTGCGACAACCTCGACTTTGCTACCATGACCATTAAGCCCAATTCTAAAATTGAGGTATATCCTTCAAATGCTATCCCTGCTGGTATGGAAGGTCTCGATGCAGGTCCAGAGGCACAGAAGAAATTTGCAGAGGCTATAAAGGGTGCTAAGACCATCCTGTGGAATGGTCCTGCTGGTGTATTCGAGTGCGATGAGTTCACCGCTGGTTCAAAAGCTATTGGTGATGCCATTGCTGCCGCTACAGCAGAAGGTGCATTCTCTCTCATTGGTGGAGGTGACTCTGTTGCATGCTGCACCAAGTTCGGTCTCACCGACAAGGTATCTTACATTTCTACTGGTGGTGGTGCATTGCTCGAAGCTATCGAGGGTAAGGTTCTTCCTGGTGTTGCAGCTATTCAGGGCGAGTAATCCGTCGAACAACATCATATCAAAATGGCTGGACTTTGGTTCAGCCATTTTCTTTTGTGTATTCATCAGATTCAATCTATACAATAAGTATTTTTACCATTATCGGATAATAACGAAGTAAATACTTGTTTACGTTATCTAACAAAGAAAAACAGCGGACTTACTCCCATTCAAGAGCAGTATCCGCTGATTAATTGTTCTTATAAAAAACTTATTATATCCGTTATAATATTATTCTTCTTCCTTAGTTTCAGCCTCATGCTGTTGGATAAGCTGCTGCTGAATTTCGTTCGGAACAAGCTCATATGACGCAAACTTAGTGGTGAACGAAGCACGACCGCCAGTGATAGAACTGAGAGCTATAGAGTAGTTACTCAGCTCCTTCAAAGGAATCTTAGCAGAAAGTTTCTGATAACCAGCTTCGCTGTCCATACCCATAATAAGTGCACGACGGCCTTGCAGGTCACTCATGACATCACCCATATAGTCAGCTGGTACATATACCTCGAGGTCATAGATAGGCTCAAGAACTTTTGGTCCTGCCTCACGGAACGCAGCCGAGAAAGCATTGCGAGCTGCGAGCATAAATGAGAGTTCGTTAGAATCTACTGGGTGCATCTTTCCGTCATAGACAATAACACGTACATCACGAGCATAAGATCCTGTCAGCGGTCCACGCTCCATACGCTCCATTACTCCTTTGAGAATTGCAGGCATGAAACGAGCATCGATAGCACCACCTACTACAGAGTTGATGAATACGAGCTTACCGCCCCACTCCAAGTCAACAACTTCCTGGTTTTTGACGTTGATACGATATTCCTGACCGCCAAATTTGAATACTGTAGGAGCAGGCATACCGTCGGCATAAGGCTCTACGATCATGTGAACCTCACCAAACTGTCCGGCACCACCCGACTGTTTCTTATGACGATAGTCGGCACGTGCAGCCTTAGTAATAGTTTCACGATACGGAATCTTCGGTTCAATATACTCAATCTTGATCTTCTCGTTGTTTTCCATACGCCATTTCAGTGTACGTAGGTGGAATTCACCCTGTCCACGAACGATAATCTGACGCAATTCCTTTGACTGCTCAACCACCCATGTAGGATCTTCTTGACGCATCTTAGTCAGGGCTGCCATCATCTTTTCGGTTTCTGCCTCGTTAATGGCTTTAACTGCACGTGAATATTTAGGATTTGGATATTTGATAAAATCAAAACGATTGTCGGTATCCTTGTCGTTGAGTGTGTTACCAGTCTTCACGTCCTTCAGTTTGACGGTACAACCAATATCACCAGCGTGCATTTCATCAACAGCAATACGGTTGGCTCCTGCACAAGCATATATCTGAGCAATGCGCTCCTTCGAGCCACGATCAGCATTCTGCAAATCTGCACCAGCCTTAAGTGTTCCGCTCATTACCTTGAAATAAGACACCTCACCAATATGCGGTTCCATACCAGTCTTGAAGAAATAGATAGAAGTAGGACCTGCGGTATCTGGAGAAATTTCCTCACCACGTGTATTGTGCAGTTTAGGCATTTCGCTAACAAAAGGTACTACATTGCCCAAGAATTCCATCAAGCGGCGTACACCCATATCCTTGCCTGCACAAACGCAGAACACAGGGAAGATGCTGCGAGTAACAAGTCCCTTGCGGATACCTTCACGCATTTCATCTTCTGTCAGTGATTCACTCTCGAAGAATTTCTCCATCAGTGTATCATCGTTGGCAGCGGCAGCCTCTACCAAGGCAGCATGCATTTCCTTTGCTTTATCCATCTCCTCTGCAGGGATGTCTTCAATGGTTGGTGCACCACCTTCGGGATTCCATGAGTATTTCTTCATCAGCAGCACGTCAATTACTGCATTGAAGCCAGGACCAGTGGCAATAGGATATTGCACAGGCACACACTTGTCGCCATAAATCTCCTTCATATTGGCCAAAAGCGAATCGAAGTCGCAATGTTCGCGGTCCAACTGGTTAATGAGGAAGATAACAGGCTTGTTTAATTTGTCTGTATAACGGAAGGCATTCTGTGTGCCAACCTCTGGACCATACTGTCCGTTGATGAGAATCACAGCCTGATCGGTAACGTTGAGGGCGGTAATAGCACCTCCGACGAAGTCGTCAGAACCTGGACAATCGATAATGTTCAGCTTTTTGTTATTCCACTCCACATGGAAGACGGTTGAAAACACCGAGTAACCATACTCCTGTTCAACAGGGAAATAGTCGCTAACGGTATTCTTTTGTTCTACCGTTCCGCGGCGTTTGATAATACCGGCTTCGAAAAGCATACTCTCGGCAAGGGTGGTCTTGCCGCTACCCGCACTGCCGAGCAGTGCAATGTTCTTAATTTCGTTAGTCTGATAAACTTTCATAGGACTATAGTTTTATTAGGTTTTTACGTTTTAAGTTATCGGAGGCTAAAGTTATGAAATTATCTGCGAAAAACAAGCGTTTGCTTTTAAATATTAAACTTTATTAGTACTTTTGCACCCATTATGGCTGGTTTATATCTGCATATCCCGTTTTGTGCGAGCCGTTGTATCTATTGCGGTTTCTATTCTACTGTTGGTCTTGACCTGCAGCAGCGCTATGTTGATGCGCTATGCAAAGAGATGTCACTTCGTCCTACCGAAGAAACCATCACTACCATCTATTTGGGTGGAGGCACACCGAGCCAACTCAGCATCCAACAACTACGTCAGTTGTTCTCATATATAAAAAAGGTGTATCGCCTCCAGTTAGAGGAAGTGACCATCGAATGTAATCCTGATGATGTGACAGCACAATTGGCAGAAGCTCTGAAGTCACTTCCTGTCAATCGGGTGAGTATGGGTGTACAGACCTTCGACGACCATAGATTGCAGTTTCTTCACCGTCGCCATAAAGCCAGTCAAGTAAGTACAGCGGTCAAACTACTACGGCAAGGGGGTATTGACAATATCAGTATCGACTTGATATACGGTTTCCCCAAGCAGACTTTACCAGAATGGGACGATGACATCAACCAAGCCATTGCACTCAATGTGGAACACTTATCGGCCTATGCCCTGACCTATGAGGAAGGTACTCCACTCTATCGCATGATGCAACGCGGTGAAGTGGAAGAAATTGATGAGGAACTGTCGAGACAGATGTACGAGCGTCTTATAGACCGTCTGACCGCAACAGGTTTTGAGCACTACGAGATTAGCAATTTCGCAAAACCCACACGTCGGTCGCGCCACAACAGCAGTTACTGGCAAGAAAAGCCATACATTGGATTAGGAGCCGCCGCCCACTCCTTCAATCTTTATGAACGTCTATGGAATGTGGCAGATATCCGACAATACATCGATAGTATAGAGAATGGGTATTTGCCTGTTGAGAGTGAGTCCATCGACGGAGATACCCGTTACAACGACCGCATCACCGTAGCCCTTCGCACCTGCGAAGGACTCGATCTTAACATCCTCACACCGCAACATCGTCAATATTGTCTCCAAGAAGCACAACCGTTTTTAAGCGATGGCCTGCTGGAGCTTACCGACCATCACCTGCATCTTACCCGTCGCGGACTGTTCGTAAGCGACTTAGTGATGAGTTCTTTGATGTTTGTCTGACGACAAAACAAGCCTTTGTCCGTCTTAAATATAAAATAGATATTAAGACTGACAAAAAACAAGTATATGAAGAAAACGCTTTGTGCATTCCTCTTGACAGGATGCACCATGACCATACAGGCACAAGGACTGACCGACACACGCAACAGCCAGCAAACCCATGCCCATAATTTGCCTATTGGTGCTACCCGATGGACAGGAGGTTTTTGGGGAGACCGTTTCAATGTTTTTGCATCAACCGGTATTTGGAACATGTGGAACACTTGGAACAACCCCGATCTTTCTCACGGCTTTCGAAATTTTGAAGTGGCAGCAGGAACCGTCAAAGGAGTACACCATGGACCGCCATTCCACGATGGCGACATGTATAAATGGCTGGAAGCTTGCGCTGCTGTCTATGCTGTGACCAAGGATAAAAAGCTCGACGAACTGATGGATCAGTTTATCCAACAGGTAGCTTTGGCACAGCGCAACGATGGCTACATCCACACACCAGTAGTTATCTCAGAACGTAATGCCGGCATCGACTCACATGCTGGCGACCATACCAATATCGGCATTGAAATAGGCAACGACCATAAAAAGGCCTTTGCCTCAAGGCTGAATTTCGAAACCTACAACCTTGGACATCTGATGACAGCAGGTATCATACACTGGAGAGCAACGGGAAAGAAGACACTTTTCAACTGCGCACAGAAAGCAGCCGACTTCCTTTACGACTTTCTTACCAACGATGCCGCCGAACTATCGCGCAACGCCATCTGTCCGTCACACTATATGGGTGCCGCAGAAATGTATCGTGCCACTGGCAATCCAAAGTATCTGCAACTCGCCAAAGGGCTTATTGCCATACGCGATTCGGTAAAAAACGGAGAAGACCACAACCAAGATCGCATACCTTTCCGTCAACAATATGAAGCCATGGGACATGCCGTACGTGCCAATTATCTCTATGCAGGTGTGGCAGACCTCTATGCCGAGACCGGAGAGGCACAGTTGATGAAGAACCTGACAGCGATCTGGGATGACATTATCCAGCATAAAATCTATATCATGGGAGGATGCGGAGCGCTCTACGATGGAGTATCGCCCGATGGCACAACCTACGATCAGCCCAGCATCCAACAGATACACCAGGCTTATGGTCGTCAGTTTCAGCTGCCCAATGAGGCTGCCCACAACGAAATATGTGCCCAGATTGGACAACTGCTTTTCTCTTGGCGTATGTTTGAAAGCACTGCCGATGCCAAATATATAGATAATGTGGAGAACGAGCTCTACAATGGTATTCTCAGTGGCATATCGCTCGACGGCAAGCGTTTCTTCTATACCGAAGCACTGCGTCGCACCGCCTCATTCCCCTACACCATGCGCTGGCCCAAAGAGCGACAGGAATACATATCATGTTTCTGTTGTCCGCCCAACACCCTGCGCACACTATGCGAAGCTCAGGAATATGCTTATGCTGTAAAAGGCGATACACTTTATGTCAATCTCTTTGGCGAAAATCGTCTGAAAACCGACCGTATCGACATCGAACAGCATACAGCTTATCCCTACAACGGACAGATAGACCTCCATATCCATCAGGCTAAAGGCATCCACACATTGATGGTACGCATGCCGTCATGGGCAAAGTCTGCCACGATAAACGGTCAACAGGCTACAGCCAACAGCTACACGGCGGTAGCTATAGACCAAAAGAAATCACAGACTGTCAGCATCAATATTCCATTGCGCCCACGCTTGATGGAAAGCAATCCGTTGGTTGAAGAAAATAAAAACCAAGTAGCCATCATGTATGGTCCATTGGTATATTGTTTGGAAAGCAACGATATTGAGGGTGGACATCACATCAACGACATCATCATTCCCGCTGACATCCTACTGACTCCCGTCAAGATGACCATCGACGGTCATGAAGTGACAGCCTTGGAAGGAGAGGCTTTGTTGCGCCAAGGCGAAGCATGGAACAACAAAACCCTTTACCGAGAAATCACACAACCAGACACAAAGACTGCCAAGATCCGTCTGATTCCATATTATGCATGGGACAACAGAGGCAAAACAGATATGAGTATCTGGTTGCCGCTGGACCGTACAGCACCTGTCAACCGCCAACAAACAGCCCATATCGCAGTAGGCCAAAACGAGTCGTTGACAGATGCCATCAGACAAGCCAGAGAGATGCATCGGTTGGGACAAGCCTCCAATGTCACACTGCAGTTGGCTGATAGTGCCACCTATTATATTGACCAACCCATCACCCTGCGACCAGAAGACAGCCATCTGACCATCACTGGAAAAGGAGCTACCATCAGTGGAGGTCTCAACCTGTCCGTATGGAAACGGGAAGGGAAACTACTTGTGGCAGATGTTCCCGAAGTGAACGGTCGCCCCATCGATTTCCGACAGTTGTGGACCAACGGCAAGAAAGCTGTTCGTGCACGCGATGTGGCAGACTTTGAGCAGATGAACCGCATCATGACCTACGACAAGAAACGTCAAGAGTTGTGGATTCCGCGACAGGCAGCACAACGCATAGCCAAGGCGTCACATGCAGAAATGGTGCTTCATGAAATGTGGTGCACCTCAAATCTCCGCATCAAATCCATACGCTATGAGGGCGATTCTGCAGCAATCACCTTTCACCAACCCGAAGCACGCTTGCAGTTTGAGCACCCCTGGCCTTCGCCCATGACACCCGACACCAAACATCCATCGCCTTTCTATCTGACCAATGCCAAAGAACTCATTGACCAGCCCGGTGAATGGTATCACGACATACAGACCCACAAACTCTACTACATGCCCCGACAGGGCGAGACAGCCTCGTCACTGAAAGCCACCATTCCCCTTTTGGAAACATTGTTTCGTGTGGTTGGCACTGCCGAACATCCAGTGGAAAACATCACAATCCAGGGTATCAACTTCTCACATACCACATGGTTGCGTCCGTCAACACAAGGTCATGTGCCCTTGCAGGCAGGAATGTATCTGACTGAAGCCTACAAACTGCGACCGCAGATTGACCGTCCCAACAACCACAAGCTCGACAACCAAGGATGGTTGGGACGTGCAGCCGCTGCTGTAGAAATCTATCACGGCGATGATATTAGTTTTAGCGACTGCCGCTTTGAGCATCTGGGAGGTTCTGGTCTCGACTATCAAATCGGCTGTCAGGGCGGTCGTGTCAGTCAATGTGTATTTACCGATATTGCCATGAACGGTTTGGTCTGCGGTTCGTTCTCACCTGAAGGACTGGAGACCCACCGGCCCTACAAGCCAATGGACCAACGAGAAGTATGTAGCATGCAAACGGTAGCGCAGTCAGAATTCTATGATGTGACCAATGAAGACTGGGGCTGTGTGGCTATTGCCGCCGGATATGTCAACGGAATGAATATCGAACACAACACCATCCACGACATCTCATACACCGGTATCTCGCTGGGATGGGGATGGAATCGCAACCGCACCTGCATGGGCAACAACCGAGTGAAAGGCAATCTCATCTATAATTATGCCCAACACATGTACGACTGTGCAGGCATCTATACCCTGGGCAACCAACCAGGCACTATCATTGAAGAGAATGTAGTGCGCGACATTGCACGCCCTTCCTACGTACACGACCCTGCCCACTGGTTCTATCTCTATACCGATGAAGGATCAAGCCATATCACCCTGCGCAACAACTGGACACCAGAAGAGAAATATCTGAAGAATGCCTGTGGACCGGGCAACACATGGGAGAACAACGGTCCATCAGTAAGCGAATCCATCAAACTGTCTGCAGGACGTGCCAAAAACTAATAGTAAATCCAATAACAAACACTTATAACACTTCGAAACAATGAACAAGAAAAACAGTTTAAAGAGTACTATCGCTGTATCACTGACCAACTATCTCGATGCGGGAGCCATTGTGGCTGGAGCCGCAGGACTGACACTCTGGAAAGACTATTTGCAACTGACCGAAGGTCATCTCGGATGGCTCAATGCCATCAGTGCCAACTGTCTGGGAGCAGCCATTGGTGCCATTATCGGCGGTGTACTTGCCGATAAATATGGCAGAAAAGTGATATACACCTACAATATGCTGGTATATATGACCGGTGTGTTACTCATTCTCCTGTCCACCAATTTTCCCATGCTGCTGACCGGATTTCTCATCACCGGTGTCAGCGTAGGTGTGGGAGTGCCAGCCTCATGGACCTATATCTCAGAGAGTAGCGAGATAGGCAACAGAGGTCGCAACATCGGCATTTCACAGATGGCATGGGGTGTAGGTCCTACTTTTATCCTGCTGTTTGGAACCCTTTTGGCGCCACCCACAGCAGGTGCAGGAACAGAAGGAATCTGCTTTTATATGGTAGAAGAACTGGCTGCCATGTTTGGTGTAACGGGTAGCGGAGCCGAGCTCAACGTGTATAGCTCACGTATCGTATTCGCCTCATTGTTTCTCGTTGCACTGGTAGCATGGCTTTTGCAGCGCCAGCTCGACGAGTCGGCAGAATGGAAAGCCGCACAGGAACGCGAACAAGAGAAACCTTCAGTGGGTTCGGCATTCTCATTTGCCAGTTTGTTGACCAACCGTGTCAACATAGTGACCATCGCATTCCTTGCTGGCATGTATCTCACTTGGAATCTTGTGGCATCGGTGATGGGATTCTTCCAACCCCATATTTTCGAGACAGCCGGTGGCTTGTCTAATGCCGATGCCAACCTATTGACCGTAGGCCAATGGACGTTGATTATCATCACCACTTTCATCTTCTCCATGCTTGTAGATCGTGTCAATCAGCGCTGGCTGTTCTTCATGGGCGGCATATTTGCTATTGCTGCATGGGGAATGGTTATTACCGTAGGGGTGACAAGCATCTGGGGATTGATTATCTATACCGTATTGTGGGGCATACAGGCTGGTTTCTCTGCACAGGCTTTCTATGCGTTGTGGGCATCAGAATTGTTCCCTGCCAAATACCGTGCCGCAGCACAAGGAGTGATGTTCTTCATCGTTCGTAGCCTGTCGGCAGTATGGGGTCTGTGCTTCGTATATATATATGGTGAACATGGCGAAGGCTTTACCGTAGCTGCCTACTGCATGGTTGCCCTACTTGTCATCTCACTGCTCATAGGTACTATCGGTGCACCTGAGACAAGAGGAAAATCACTTGAACAAATCACACACGAACGCTATGGCGATGACATCTAATCCTATGCCGCACGCTACATGGATATGGTATCCTGGTGATTTTGAAGTGTGGCTCGGCAATCAATTCAATAACCGGCGAACAGAACGGGGGGCTATGTTTCCTCCGTTCTGGAAGCAGGATTCCCATTGGCCCACGGTAGAGTTTTCCACTACTGTAGAGTTGGCAGAGGCAGAAACCATCCACATCAAGGCCGAAGGACTGTTCAACTTCATGCTCGATGGCAAATTGCAGTTTGGCATGCCTGATGAATTTCTGATTCCGGCAGGAGCCCACCGACTGAATTTCAAGGTGTGGAATCAATCTACCCCACCCGCACTCTTCATCAAAGGTATGACCATACACAGCAATTCATCATGGTTGGCTACCTATGAAGATAAGATATGGATTGATGAAAACGGAGTAGCTCACGGTTCTGGAATCTATGTTCCGGCTGCGCAATGGAACTTTGACCGCATGGACACTCCACCGTCTGCCTACCGTCTGCCTACACTACGACAAGAACCTGTAGCACAAGAAAGTATTGGCGAAGGCATGCTCTACGACTTCGGACGGGAAACTTTCGGCTACGTCCGTCTGTCTGGACTGGTCGGTGTGGCACATATATACTATGGTGAGAGTCGTGAGGAAGCACTCGACAAAGACCACTGCGAAACGCTCGACATTGTATCGACCCGTCAAGAACTGGGTAGCAAGGCTTTCCGCTATGTCTATGTGGAAACTGCAGACAATAGTCATTACGACAGTTTATCGATGGACTATGAATATGCGCCGTACGACGAAAGCCACAGCGGTACATTCGCTTGTTCCGACAAACTGCTCAACAAGATATGGGAAGTGGGCGCTTACACGATGGATCTCACCACACGAGAATTTTTCTTGGATGGTATCAAACGCGACCGATGGACATGGTCGGGCGATGCCATACAGTCTTATCTGATGAACTATTATCTGCGTTTCGACACTGAATGTGTGAAGCGCACCATACGTCAGCTACGGGGGAAAGACCCTGTCACAGCACACATCAATACCATTATGGACTACACCTTCTATTGGTTTAAGTCCATTCTCGACTATTACCAATATACGGGCGACCTCACTTTCATCAGCGAGATGTATCCGAAGATGTGCACGCTCATGGACTATGTTTTAGAGCGTACCAATAGCGATGGACTGGTGGAAGGCAAGGCAGACGACTGGATTTTTGTAGATTGGGTGGATTTCCCCATGCACAAACGAGGGGTATTGGCTTTCGAACAGATATTGTTCTACAAGGCTCTGATGACCATGCACACCTGTGCTACCCTACTCCATCAGGCAGACCCCTATCAGCAACTGGCTGAAAATGTGATCTGCAAGACCCGAAAACTCTTATGGAACGATGATCGGCAGGCTTGGGAACATGCCATTGAAGAAGGCGAGATAAACCATCAGATTACGAAGTTTCCCAATATGTTTGCCATTCTCTACGATATTGTAGATGATGCTACGAAGCGCAATATCGTGGACAGCGTGATGGAAAACAATAAAATAGATCCTATCACCACACCCTATATGCGCTTTTACGAACTGGAGGCACTGTGCATGATGGGCAGGCAAACACAGGTTTTACAAGAGATACGCAACTACTGGGGTGGTATGCTTCGAGAAGGTGCCACTTCGTTTTGGGAAAAATACATTCCTTCTGAACAAGGTACAGAACATCTGGCGATGTATGGCCGCCCATACGGTAAGAGTCTGTGCCATGCTTGGGGAGCGTCGCCAGTCTATCTGTTAGGGCGTTATTTTCTCGGCATACAACCCACCCAACCGGGTTATGCAACATGGGAAGCACGCCCCAACTTGGCTGATTTGGAATGGATGGAGGGTCGCGTGCCCACGCCAAATGGCATTATTCATATCCGGATGGAACGCCATTATGTCTGCATCAGAAGTGATGAAGGACGCGGGCGACTATACCTTGGCAACCGATGCTTCGACATCGAACCCAATACGGATTACCACATTCCCATCACATCTGTTTGATAACAGCAAAGCAATCCCACCCATCGGCCATCATACCGAAAGGTGGGATTGACTTATACTTATAGACTACCAAAAATTAAGTTTTCACATAATCTTCGTGTGTTTAAATGATATGAGTTAATTATGACTGCAAAATTAGCAAAAAACGATAGCGAAAGCAAATCTATACATACCCCATAACTACCCTATCAATATTGTTTGGGGCAGCAAATCAATTTATTTTGCTGAGCAAATCAATTTGTTTTCCTCAGCAAATCAATTTGTTTTCCTCAGCAAATCAATTTGATTTGCTCACCCACACACCATCTAAAGCGCACCAACAGCCTTTGTCTCTGCTTGTTACACAGGTTCTGCAACCTATTGGCAAATATCACTTATACTTGTGTCAGACGTTGGATCATACTTTTGTCAAATGTTGGGCAATACCCTTGTCAAACGTTATCAAAAGAAAATTGCTCAGTTTATTTCTGAGCAATATTCTTAATTCTTGATGGCTATATATGAGCATCGCGCATACGCTTACCATTTGGTAGTCGAGTGATCGAATATCTTTTTAAAAATCAAATTTTATGGGTCTCCGCCTGCGCGTTACTGATTTGATTTCAAACAGTCGCTTCAAGACTATTGGTCGGGATTTTCCACATAACCCTGATATTCGGGAGTCAATGACGACATCACCGAATCATAGGCCTGGTGCATCGTGGCTTGAATATTCTGACAACCCTGTCCAATAGGATAAATGGGCTGATGGATAGTGAGTTTGAGCGGATGCCATGTCGCAAAATGACAATCTTTCATGCGAGGCATGACATTGAAAGAACCATTGATAGTCAGCGGAACTACTGGCAACTGGAGTTCATCAGCCAATGCAAATGCACCTTTCTTAAACTTACCCATGTGTCCGGTGAAGCTACGCGCACCTTCAGGGAATACCACAACACTACAATTGCCATGCTGCAAGGTTTCGCGTGCTTTGTCGTAGGTGGCTTTCACATGACTCGGACCGCGCTTATCTACAAAGATTTGGTGAGACTTTCTGCAGGCATAGCCCACAAAAGGAATGCGGCCCAACTGATATTTCATCATCCATTTGAAATTACGACCGAGGAAGCCATAGATGAGGAAAATGTCGAAAGCACCCTGATGGTTGGCAACAAAGACATACGACTGGTTGGGTTCCAGGTGCTCACGTCCCTCTATAGTGACGGGCAACAGGAATATGCGGGCAATGACCTTTGCCCACCAACGACCGGGGTAATAGCCCCAATAGTGACCATTGCCTAACGTGCAACCTACGCCAACAAGAAATGCTGTCCATATAGTCATCAGCACAGTAACGGGAAGTGCTACCAGGATTTGGTATATACGATAAAGGTATTTCATCATTTATAGTGTTTTCTTTAATGTGATTACTACTATTTCGCCTGATATGCCAAGGCGGAAAGGAATGAGTCCGCCAAGTCCTGTGGATACAAACAAGTGGCGACGGCCTTCATGGTAAAGACCTCCCCACTCATCGTATGTGAAGGATACAGGTGACCACCCGAACAGTCGGAGTTGACCGCCATGGGTGTGTCCGCTAAGGGTCAGTTGTGCCCATGATTCGGGCAGTATGCGCGCGCGCCAAGCCGACGGGTCGTGTTCGAGCATAACAACAAATGCACTGCGCTGCAGTCCGGCGAGTGTCTTGCCTACATCACCACGATGGGGCATGCGCTTGGCTACACCCCAATTTTCCATTCCTGCAACGATAAGCGAATCGCTGCCACGACGTATCGTGCGGTGTTCGTTCAGCAACAGTTGCCATCCGGCACGGCGCTCGTATTCGCAGGTCAACCGGCAGTTGGCGGCTTTTGTTGCCGAATCTGCCTTTTGATAAACAGCATAGTCGTGATTGCCCAAAACCGAATAGACACCATCGGGAGCCTTCAGTCGCGAGAGCTGGGCAAGATGTTCGGGGAGTTCGTGTGATTCGATATTTTGCAAATCACCCGTAAACACGATCATGTCGGCTCGTTGATTCATGATACTGTCCACCGCCCGTTGAAGCATGGCTTTGCGCCAACCCGTCATCGTTCCGACATGGGCATCGGAAAACTGCACGATGCGATAGCCATCAAAGGCCTGGGGAAGGTCGGAACAGACTATCGTCACAGGACGTACTGTCAATTGTTGCGAACCAAATGTCCAGCCATAAGCAGTCAAGAGGATGATCACTGCCGCACCGACGACGCCTATCTTGCATCGCCAGCGTCGTGGCAACAGCCAGCGACAGACGCCATAACACAGCAAAGGTGCAATGACGAAACCTATCAGCAGGAATATCCCATTAACGTATAGAACCATCATAGATTAGAACTCAAGAATTTTCTTACTACCTCGACAGGAAGCCCACGCCTTTTGGCATAGTCAGCCAACTGGTCATGACCTATACGGCCTATTGAGAAATAATGTGCTTGGGGCAGGGAAATCATCAGTCCGCTTACACTGGCATGGGGCTTCATCGCCCCACTCTCGGTCAGTCGGATGCCTATCTGCTTGAGGTCTATCATTTCGTCCAACACGAAATTGACACTCGTGTCGGGCAATGACGGATAGCCGATAGCCGGACGAATACCTACAAAACGCTCGGCATGAAGTTCGTCTATCGACAATTGTTCGTCGGGAGCATAGCCCCAATAGGTGCGTCTTACCGACTCGTGCATCTTCTCGGCAGCAGCCTCAGCCAATCGGTCAGCCAACAACTGCACCATCATTTTCATATAAGGATCGGTATCGAAATCACGCTCTAAACCATGGTCAACACTGGTGGCAAAGACACCAATACGGTCTTTCACCCCAGACGAAGACGGACGGATAAAATCGGAAAGACACAGACAATCGCCCGTCTGCTGTCGCAATAATGGGATACGATGACCTCCTGCCATGATGTCGTCGCCATCGGCATTGGCTTCCAACAGTTCAAAGAGCGCATAGACCTGATACTTTCCGTTGAGTTCTGCCAACACGGCTTCGGCATCCTTGCGTTGCCGCTGTTGAGCCTCAGCATCGCGCAACTGCCATGCATAATAGAAATAAATCCAATTGATGTATGGCACCAACTCACTTATCTCGTAGGTCAGCTTCATCGGAATGCAATCTCTTCTCCTATATAATCTGTATCAACCTTACCGTTGGCATACACCGTATGACCATTGCACAGGGTGCGTTCCACCTGCCAGAGATAGGTGTGTCCTTCCATGGGACTCCATCCACACTTGCTCTGTATGCAGTCGCGAGTCACCGTCCAGGCATGATCGGGACGTACCAATACCATATCGGCATGATAGCCCGGACGCAGAAATCCACGTTGACGAACGCTGAAAAGGCGCGCAGGCTGATGACACATCAACTCCACCAGCCGGTCGATGGTGAGTATGCCTTGATTGACAAGTTCGAGCATGGTGACCAATGAGAACTGTATCATCGGCATTCCACTGGCAGCCCGTTTGCATCCGCCTTCTTTCTGACTCAACAGATGGGGCGCATGGTCTGTACCTATAACACTGATGCGACCATCGGTCAATGCCTGTTGTAAGGCATGGCGATCGCCAACGGTTTTGATGGCTGGGTTGCACTTAATACGGGTACCAAGGGCATTGTAGTCGCGGTCACAGAAGTAAAGATGTGCCACAGTAGCCTCTGCGGTGATATGTGGATAAGCTACAGGATCGATAAGAGTCAGTTCCTTGGCTGTAGTAAGGTGTGCCACATGGAAATGAGTATCATACTTGCGAGCCAGTTCTACAGCGAGACGGGTACTCTCGTAGCACGCTTCTTCACTGCGTATCTCTGGATGATGCGTCACTTTGGGGTCAGGCCCATAAAGGCGCTGAGCCTCCGCCATGTTACGGTCAATGATTTGCGTATCTTCACAATGTGCCATCAACGGCAACGGTGACTCTGCAAAAATGCGCTCCAAGGCCGCTCGCTTATCTACCAACATATTACCGGTAGAAGAACCCATGAAGAGTTTGATACCCGGTATGCGGTGGATATCGAGCGAACTGAAAGTATCTACATTGTCGTTGGTAGCACCATAGAAGAAGCTGTAATTGACATGGCTTTCTTTACTGGCGCGTGCAAACTTATCGGCAAGAGCCTCAGGTGTGGTGGTCTGCGGAACAGTGTTAGGCATGTCGAAAAACGAAGTAACACCTCCGGCTGCAGCGGCACGGCTCTCGCTGTCGATATCTGCCTTGTCGGTCAGTCCGGGTTCACGAAAATGCACATGGTCGTCAATGACACCTGGTAATACGTAGCATCCCGAAGCATCGATACACTCGTCATACGATGCTTCGGGATGATGGTCTGTCACTTCAAGGATGCGCCCGTCGCTGATGATGATATCAGCATCAAATACGCGTCCTTCATTAACAATGGTTCCTCCTGATATGATTGTTTTCATACTGTTACTTTTGTGGCACAGTAGTCAGCCGTGCTGACGGTTGCTGCGATGCAGGAGGGGCTGGAGGAGTTGGCGCTTCTTCCAGTCCATTCATGCGCTGCTCGTTTTCCTGTGCGGTCTTATAGTAGTTCTTGACATAAGGATCTTCCTTGAAAACCTTTGTGGCTTTCGACATCAAGTCTTCAATCTGCGGGGTAAGGATAGGATAACGATACTGGCTGGTAATCATCATAAACACACCAGGACCCAGCACATTATCAAAGTTAGCCTCTATGAATTTGGTGACAAGACGGTCTTCGTCGCTGGCTATCTTGGCGGCTTCTAACGATAGTTGCTCATTGATCGCTGCCTCGTCTATGCCGTCAAGCAACATCTGACTCTGCTTGTGCGAGAGCTCGTTCATCTGGTTTGACAAGCGGTTGTGTTCTTCTATAAACACATAAAGTGAATCGTTGAGCGGAGTGCCACTTACGATCTGGCGACCAGCCTCAATCTTCACTACGATGTCGCCCTTCTCCAGTACGATGGGCATCACACTCTCATCGTCCATATACAGACTGGCCATGCGAATACTGTCGAGTGTACCCGAGAAGTGAAATTCACCATGTACCACCTCACACGAGTCGAGATTTTTCAGTTGATTGTTCTTGATAGCTTTCAGATAAAGTTTACTGCCATCAAGGGCGGTAATCGACGATGAACCTTCCACATTATACGATCCGACACACGAAGTAAGTGCGGCCGCAAGAGCAAGAGTATATAGAATTTTCTTCATAGACAATTTCGTTTGTTGCTACAAAAGTACTACGATGGTATGAAAACACGGAATATTTTTGCGCAATTTAATATATTTGTGCAAATATTTAGAGTTTTTTTGCCTCTTTTTCCAGTTCGTGAGCTATTCTATGGGTTGTATAGAGTTGCAGTATGGCACCCAAAAGTACCAAAACAATCCAGTTGTTGTGCACATATTGCAAATAGACCAGGAAATCGAGACCGAGGAAATTGGAATTATTTGCCAACATCATCAAGCCTGCCAACAAAAACAGCACATCGCTGATGAGCATGATGCGGCGAAGACGGCGCACAGTGATATTGGTTCCGTCATAACGCTGCTGCATCTGCATCGCAGCATACAAAAGTGCACCGGGGGCAAAGGCATAAGCCGCCCACGGCTGCAAAAAAAGGCTGGCGCCAGCGCCAACCACCATCAGCATACCACCTGCTAAAAGGAGGTAGCTCTCTATCTTATTCAGTTGTCTCATTATTACTATTAAATGGTGTTTGCGTCCGCGGATCGTCACTCAACACAAAGATATCCTCATCGTCAGCCTTCATAAAATAGCGTTCACGGGCTATCTTTCTCATTGCATTAGGGTCACTGTCCAACAGGCGTATCTGCATCTGGTCATTATTATATCGGTCAGTATATTCTTTGATTTCGTCTTTCAGTTCAACGATACGGCGTTTATTGCGGTGAACATTCCACAAACTATTCTCGCCGACGACGCCCAGCAATAGTATTGCGACTATCGTTACGATGCCGTATTTCAACCACTTACGGTGGTACAAACTGATCATTATCTCTTTCAGATGCTTCATCGGGAGGCAAAGTTACGAAAAAAAGTTGTAACTGATTACAGATTTTAGAAGATTAACGTATTTCCACATGAAATCTACTACAAAACTATTCCACTGTGCTGCTCGATATAAGTGTTGGCGTCCCCCCTGTGGAGATTATGGAGAAGGAGTAGAGGGGAATGGAAAGGCATAGGCATGGCTTACACCATTTGTCACATGTCAGATATGCTAAGTTATATTTGGCTGGTTCGCAGATTTTCGCTGTCTTTACCCCAAATGATAGAATATATGAAGAAACTACTATGTATTATTGCGTTGGCATTGGATGTCCTGATCCGCTTGGCTGGTATAGAGACAAACCTGAAGACAAACGCTTTTATGCGACTTGTTGTATTGAGTCCGAACCTCTTTACGTCAAAGTCTTTGGATAATGGTCTTGTAGAAGTTACGTCTATGACCTCTTGACATGTTGGGGGTGATGCCATGGACCAGTCCCCGTGACACCTTAATCAATTATTTATATACTTTTTCTGTGTCTTCTACAACCAGGAAATATCACACAATTATTCTTGAATTTACGGATTGCACAGTTCAAGAGCTTTAGACAACGCATTTTCCCTTGGGACGCAATAGTCTGGTATTGTACCATGGATATGATTCTCATCGGCATTATACTGCCAGAATTTCTTAAGTGAAACTGATGCTATTAATCCCGAGTTTGGCATCTCGTAATATATAACATCCCCAAATGACACATTGACTCCACCAGTTTCCTCGCCTACAACTTTGCCCATGCCAAATTCTTTGAAAGTCCATGAAAAAGAACTAGCTGAGGAGAATGTGTGATTGCTGATTAACAGTATGATGTTTCCTCTGTAGTGCTCTTCATCATGGTCCTTTGGTTGTACGAAGTCTTCTATACCAATTTCGCCATAATACCATCCAATATCCATTTTATTACGCATTAATTCTTGAGTGAACGGTGTTACTCTAGCAAGATACTTTTGAAATTGACAGAATGGCTTATCTGAGATGTAACTAAGGAGAATGTCTCCAACTCGAGAATCACCGCCACCATTCTCACGCACATCTATTATTAGGTTCTTGATATTATTCTGCCTTAATGTGGTAAACATAGAATCAGCAAACATTTCCATATTGTTTGGATTTACAAAGGATTTAAAATCCATAATGGCCATATTCTTTTCTGGAACAAGTTTAAAACTATATGGTTCACCATTCAATTTGGAAACAGTCGGTTGAGTCTTTTTCTTCCATTCAACTAATTCCTTGGACGAACAAGGTTTGAGTACTATTCTTGACACTTTAGTTTTACCTGGTTCAATATATTCGATATCGTATAAATCTGAAGAATAGAGAATCAGAAAGAATTGAGAGAAGTTTTCATGAATTTTGTTCATTTTATATACTTCAGTCTCGCCACTTTGATAATACAGCATCTTTTTGAACATGTCTTCAATCGCAACGTGATTAATTCTAACAATCTCCGATCCAGCAGATATCTTATTACCGACAGAAAATACAACTTTTACTTTATTGTCGTTAGTCACAGCCATATTTACAGGAATTCTTGGCGTATTTTCATTCAGCACGTCATTAAATGGAAAGAACAGAGAGGTGTGACCATCTCCAATTCTAGCTATTAATGGTTGCAACTTAACATACATTTCCCATACGGATATGGAATCAGGCAAGGTTTGTTTTATTTCGCTGACCATTTTCATAAATTCGTCTTGCTTGCAAACTGCAAACATGTTGGGATGTATCTCGCTTACGGCAAAAACTAAAGAATCAATATCTGATACAGCTTGCTCTTTGCATAGCATAACATTGCCCTGTGAGTTAACTTTTAGGACAACAATTAATAACAACGCTAATGTGTAAATTCTTAACTTCATATTAAATCGGTATTTTTAATCTGCAAAGTTACTAAAAGTAACTCAGCTTTGAGCATTTTTAATGCTTCATCGCCTCAAATTATGGTATAATAGTTGACAGATGGAGAATAATAGAAAACGGCAATAAGCCAGAATTGTCAGTTTTAGACTAGCTTTTGCTGTATTTACTTCGCTACAAACTCTTCTTTTCGCTTACGCAGTTCTGTTGGCGAATATCCAGTATGCTGCTTCACATACTTACCGAAAAACGATAGGCTCGGGAAGTCCATCTTTGCAGAAATCTCCTTGACCGAAAGGTTTGTCGTGAACAAATATCGACTGACATCCTTCATTACATACTCATTGATCCAATGAAACGGAGTCTTACCGCTTACTTTCTTTACCACAGCGCACAGATACTTTGAAGAGACACAAAGCCTGTCTGCGTAGTACTCAACATTCCTTGCCTTTATCGGACTCTGGGAAAGTATCTCTATGAAACCCTTGTACAAGCGTTGGGCAGAAGTATTCGGTTCCGAATTGACACCAGAGCAATCTCCTATATTCTCGCCACCAAGAGTAATACAAGTCATACCAGGATCCACGAACCCCAGCAAATCATAGAGGATAGCTGAAAAAATCTTGTATAACACCAGTCTATGGTATGGACGAGACCCCTTCTGCAACGTGAGCAATAATTGATGGTTATAGTTTGTGTAGCGTTCAAAATCTATTTCGTCCAGCTTCATGACTGGATGCTCGGAGAATTGATGCATCCTTTTCAATACATCAAAGTTAACATCTATTAGATTACGAATTAACTCGTATTTCGCTATCACAGCAGTTCCTCGGAAATCCTGCGAATACATGATATTGCTTATATTCGAGTCTCGAGTAACAACCAACACTTCCTTTGCTGATAATCGAACTCCTTTGCCGTCAATGTCCAACTGCATCATCCCATTGATACCGCCGATGATTATTATCCCAACGCTATCGATTAAGAGTTCGCTCGGGAGTTTGCTGACATTGTCTGATAGGAGTAGATACCCATCGTCAAAGAGAATAGAATTTGATTCTGCATTCCCTGCTGTCAAGTTCATTTTGTTCATGGTCATAAGAATTTGGCTGCAAAGTTACTGAATTTTTCTCAATTCGGTGTCCTATTAGTAATAATCGCTATGCTATTTAACACTGTTTTGCAACAAATCAATGAATATAGAGTAATAGAACTTATATTTGGCACTGATTGTAGTAGCTTAGGAAACATTGAAGTAAAACACCTCCAAGATTTATGAAGGGTATAGCAATTCGTTCCCCCCTCTGTTCTTCCTTTGACTGACTTTACATTTCGTTGCTTAATCCTAAGGTGGTGTTTTGAAACCACACCCTTGTTAAACTGGTTCGACAAAATGCCGTAGCAGATGTTTCCATTACGCAACACCTCTGCATATTCACTACCAATATCTTAATTTACAGGAACTCGATTCTAATTATGATTAAAGAACATCAGGTTGTATTACATATCCGTATTGATGCCTCCTAATATTAACTATAAGCCACAACGATTTCTAGCAATCCATAAAATAACAGCTTTTTTGCCTAAAAATTTATAAAATTGATGGTGTTTCTTTTTTATTTGAAGAAAAACCTGTATCTTTGCACTTGAAAAATAAGCAAAATTTCAAAGGTATGACACAAAAAGAAGAACATATTGCAGAATCAGGTAGTTTGAAGGATCGTATATTGGCGATGCCTGATGATAGCGTTTTGTTTCGCTCTGACTTCCCTGAATACCACTCTGAATTTGTTGGGAGTGTTCTTGCTGAACTGACAAATGAAGGAGTCTTGGTAAAATTGGCTCAGGGTATTTATTCCAAACCCAGAAAGAGCAAATTTGGAGTTGTTCTTCCTTCGGTAGATAAAATCGTTCACGCGATTGCAGTTCGTGACAAAGCACAGATTCTTCCATCTGGTATGACAGCACTTAATGCATTGGGATTATCAACTCAGGTTCCAATGAATTATACTTATCTCACATCCGGGAGTGAACGCACTGTAAATCTATCTTCTCGAAAGATTTATCTGAAACGTGGTGTGCCAAAGAATTTCTGTTATAGAACGAAACTCATAGGTTTGATGGTACAAGCCTTACGAACATTGAAACAAGAAAATGTAGGTGAAGCAGAACTCCAAACCATCCGCACTCTGATTTCTAAGGAACCGGAAAGGGAAGCCTTAATGACAGATGTCGGCATGATGCCAGCATGGATGAAAAGAATGATTAAACCAATGATTAATGATTAAACGACTAGGATATTATGAATAAATTGTGGATAAACAATGACCTGATTGACCGTTTGGCAATGCTCCAACAGACAGAAATTGCCCATCCTGGCATTAATCAGGTGGCAATAGAAAAGGACTGGTGGGTTACAGTCACACTCAAAGCACTGTTTCAGACAGAGTGCGCTGACTCTTTGCTATTCAAGGGCGGTACATCTTTGTCTAAGGGATTCAACATAATCGAACGTTTCTCCGAAGACATAGACCTTGCAATCAACCACTCCTTCTTTGGAATAGAAAAGACGAGCAAGAACCAGCGCGAAAAACTCCGCAGACTGTCTCGAACATATATTCATGAGACTCTATCGATGCAACTGGATGAGCAGCTGAAGAAGTTGGGAGTATCAGGCTACAGTATTGAAAATGTTACACATGCATTAGACAAAGATGGAGAAACGCATCCGATTGATTCAGACAAGGATCCTTCAGTAATACTATTGCATTACCCTTCAATTGTAGAAGAGACTATCAGCTACATACCTCCTCGTGTAAAAATAGAGATTAGTTGCCTTTCAATGGATGAACCATCAGCGGAACGTGCCATCTGTTCACTCATCGGAGAAACATTCGAAGGTGAGGACACAGACGCAGATTGTAAAATCCGAACCGTTGTACCAACCCGTACTTTCCTTGAAAAGCTATTCTTGTTGGCTGAGGAGTTTCAGAAGGATAAGCCAAGAAGCGTTCGCATGTCACGTCATCTCTATGACATTGAGAAGTTGATGGACACAGTATATGGCAAGGAAGCATTGGCAGACCGCACTCTATATGATGCTATTGTTGAACACCGCAGAACGTACTATGCTCTTAAGTACGTCAACTACGACCTTCACAATCCTTCTACTATCAACTTCATGATTCCTGACCAAGAACGTGATGCCTGGGTGCAAGATTATGCCGACATGCAGCGTTTCTTCATTTATGGAAAGTCTCTTAAATTTGATGCACTGATGAAGAGAATTGAAGATTTGCAGGAACGTATAAAAGGGCTTTACCATAATAAGCAATAGTCATTAAAATCGAAAAAAAATCAATATTCTAGGCAATGGATAAAGATGAAGTAAGATACACGAAAGGTGATTACAAACGATTGAGCAACCGCATACGTACGAATCCAAAGGAAATTTCTAATGAAGACTATGAAATGTTGCAAGCTTTACGCTTAACTTATAAAGAACCTTTGGCAATAGTATTTGATTCTTTGTACAAAATTGCTCATAAAGTCAACGAGAATAGCATCTGTACATACAGGATTAAACGAATAGAATCGATTATTAGTAAATTAATTCGTTTTAAAGACATGGAAGTGCAACGTGCTTCAGATATTGCTGGATGCAGATGTATAATGCCAACAAACGAAGATGCGATTCGATTGATTGAATTAATAAAAAAGCAAGAACAACATCTGCCTTTTTTTATAAAGGGCGAAAACGATTATATTACAAAGCCCAAAGAAAATGGATACCGTTCTGTACATCTAAACGTACAAATGAAAGATGAATCAAAGAAAGTAATAGAGATTCAGATAAGAAGTTTAGAGCAGCATAACTGGGCAACACTTGTGGAGATTTCCGATGTGCTATTCTCATCGCAATTAAAAGAGTATAACGATAAAGTAAATCCTGAATTGTATAAATTTCATCAAATTCTGGCTAAAAATGATATAGAACTAACCCTAGAAGATAAGAGGCTCTTAGCTGAGATTTCTGGTAAATATCGTTATCTTGAGAAATTGGGAAACGTATTCAATCAAAACAGCATAGATTTGCGTTCTCTCAGAAACAAACTAAAGATGAGCAGAGTCTCATATTTTCTTATATCTACGGGTTCTGATGGAAAACCAGAACTTCAAGCGTTTGAATATTTTGATGAAGCAGAACGAGAGTACTTTAATATGTTTTCAAATAATCCAGATAATAAAAATATTGTTCTGACTCATCTAAATAAGACATCATTCGAGAAACTAAGCATTGCATATTCTAATTACTTTTTGACATACAATGCAACACTATTTCGAATACTAAAAGCTATATCTGATATAACAATTTATGCACACAATCACTATAGATTTATAGAATTTAAAAAGAACTACCGAGCATTCTGGATTATCTCTATAACATGGTTCGGTAAAAAATTGGAAGAAGCTGATATTTTTAATAAAGATGTAAATGTTAGAAAATCCATCAAAAAAAAGAAGGAATGGTTTGTTTCCATAGCATCTAGTCTTCAAATAGTAAATTCTATAATTAACAATATGCAAAAAGGATTCCACTCTAATTTTTTATATATAGTAATGAAGTATTACAAGGGACGAATAGACAAGGAACTAATGACAGACCTTATAAGGGAAAAGGCATAGAATTATTAAATATAAGTATCTAAAGGTTACTTTTTGAACTCGTGGTCTGTAAGTTCAAGATAGAAGTGCAATTTTCAGGTAGAGGTAAAGATAAAATCTAATACCTGAAAACACCGAGGGGTTTGGGGTCGAGCAGCCCCCATGAGAGAACTTACGAGCCAGAATTGAATAATA